>NZ_JAWOTP010000090.1:0-1573 GCF_033338935.1 Vibrio sp. Vb0598
CGGCGGAGTTCGCAGGTTTAGAAAGCGCCATGACTGACAAGCAATTCAACTACCTTTCTATTCCCGTGCTGGATCATAAAGCGCCGACCTTGGAGCGTTTACGTCATGCGATGAATTGGATTGATACCCAAATCGCCTGCGGGCGCTCTGTGGTTGTGCATTGCGCACTTGGGCGTGGCCGTTCGGTGTTTGTGGTGGCGGCTTATTTACTGAGTAAAGACCCATCGCTCTCGGTGGAATCGGTGATGCAGAAAATTAACCGCGTGCGCAGTACTGCAAGGCTCAATAATCTGCAGATCAAAACCCTGCGCGCGATCAGTGAGAAAGGCGTGCTAACACTCGATGAGCCGACCTGGATGGTGGTAAACCCTGTCGCGGGCGGTGGGAAATGGCTGCAATACGAACAACATGTGATTCGTGAGTTGACCAAAAAATATCGTCTCAGCATTCGCCAAACGGACGAAACCACCAGTGCAGAAAGCCTCGCACTGCAAGCTAAACAAAGTGGTGTGAATCAGGTGATTGTCTCTGGTGGCGATGGCACGGTGACTGAAGTGGCGAGCCAGTTGGTCGGCACTGACATCAAGCTCGGCATCATACCGTTGGGCACGGCGAATGCGCTTTGCCATGTGCTGTATGGCATCGGCGTGAAGTTAGCACCGGTGGAAAAAGCGTGTGAAGCCATTCTCGAAGGTCATTGCCAACGCATAGATACCGCAGAATGTAATCAGCGTTTGATTCTGTTGGTGCTGGGTATTGGCTTGGAACAGAAGATGATTGAACACGCGCATCGTGAAGAGAAAAATGCTTTTGGGCAACTGGCGTATTTAACGGGCTTTTTTAACGCTGTTATTTCCGAAGAGGTGCAAACTCTGCAAGTAACCCTCGAAGGGCAGGCGGCGAGTGAACAAGCATGGGAGAGTCAGGAGATGGACGTGCACAGCTTCGTCGTGGCAAACATCGCGCCCTTCAGTACCGTGTTAGCGCAAGGTGGCGGCGCGCCGCGGCCTGATGATGGGAAATTGCACATTACCTACCTTGATAACACTCAGTCGCTGGGTGGACGCCTAGTGGCGTTGTCGGATCTAACATTAACCAGCGTCGGTGCGCAGGATGAGTCGAATCTGTTTCAGTACGCGAGCGCGACAGGGGTAACGATTACTGCGGATAAGCCGATTGACTACGTCATCGACGGTGAGCTCTATTCTGACCGTCGTTTAGAGATCAAGATTCGTCCTCAGTCGCTTAATGTGTTTGTTCCCAGTTAACGCCGATGAAGACGACTGCGAATAGAGTCGAATACAAACTACAAACAACGACGCAAAAAACGTATCACTTGTGATGCGTTTTTTATATCGAACGTCGACTAATGGTGGATGCGAATAGATGCAGAAAGTAAGTAAAGTCTGCGTTGGTCGATGCGTAGAATAGACAAAGCAACAGATAGAAGGGCAAAAATAGAGAAGGCAAACGAAGGAAAAAGGTGAGCAGAGCTACTCACCTTGGGGTAAATGTTTTTCCAGCTCGTCGTTTTCGACTTGTAACGCCGCCACCCAGTACGAGATCAGCGCTG
>NZ_JAWOTP010000091.1:0-1567 GCF_033338935.1 Vibrio sp. Vb0598
ATTCAAGGTGTGTACCTTGAAGATGTTAACGGTCGCACTACCGCACATTGTTATGTCCTAAAAGATTAATCTACCCGTTCGCACCACGCTCCGGCGTCGGTGCGAACCGCTTATTCGTGGAGAATAATTTATGAGTACTGAAACTAAAAAAATGTCGGTGGTGCAGTTAACCATTCTGACATTCATCAACATGGCCGGCTCCGGCATCATCATGCTGCCAAGTAAACTGGCGCAAGTGGGCACCATTTCTGTGTTGTCTTGGCTGATCACGGCAGCGGGCTCTTTGGCGTTGGCTTACGTGTTCGCAAAATGTGGTCGTTTTAGTAAACGTGACGGCGGTATGAACGGTTACGCGTCTTATGCATTCGGTAAATCGGGTGCATTTATGGCGGGCTGGACTTACGGTTTGTCGCTCCTTATTGCGAACATTGCGATCGCGATTACTTGTGTGGGTTACGGCTCCGCATTCTTTGAAGTGACCCTATCTCCGGTCGAAACCTGTTTGTACACCATCGCCATTCTTTGGATTTGTACTTTCGCTAACTTCGGTGGTGCGAAAATCACAGGTCAAATTGGTACATTCACCGTGTGGGGTGTAATCCTACCAGTGTGTTCATTGGGTATTGTTGGTTGGTTCTGGTTTAACCCAACCATGTACATTGAAGCTTGGAACCCACACAGCTTGCCATTTGGTGAGGCAGTGAGCGCTTCTATTGCGATGACGCTATGGGCATTCCTTGGTCTTGAATCAGCTTGTGCGAACTCTGAAGCGGTAGAAAACCCAGAGAAGAACGTACCAATCGCAGTACTGGGCGGTACACTAATCGCGGCTGTGGTTTACATTGTATCGACAAACATCTGTTCTGGTATCGTTGCAAACTCTGAGCTTGCTGCATCTACAGCGCCATTCTCAACTGTATGGACAGTGATGTTAGGTTCAGCCGCTGGTAAAGTGGTTGCGGGTATGGCGGTATTGGCTTGTGCGGGCTCTCTATTGGGTTGGCAATTCACTATCGCGTCAGTGTTCAAATCGTCTTCTGATGCTGGCTTCTTCCCTAAATTGTTCTCTCAAGTGGACAAACGTGGTACGCCAATCAAAGGTATGATCGCGATTACTATTATCCAATCTGTATTGTCTCTAATGACGATCTCTCCAACGCTGAACGAGCAGTTCGAAGCGCTGGTTAACCTAGCGGTAGTAACAAACGTTATTCCTTACATTCTATGTATGGGCGCAATCTTCAACATGCAGCAAGTGGCGCACGTGCCGGAGCGCGAGATGAAAACCACCAACGTTATCGCTCTGATTGGCTCTCTGTACAGCTTCTACGCGCTTTACGGCTCCGGCTACGAAGCGATGATGTGGGGCTCTATCGTAACCTTCCTAGGCTGGAGTGCTTACGGTCTGATTGCTGCGAAGCATGAGCCTTTAGCAAATTAAAAAATAATACTGAAAGAGCCTTCCCAAACGCGGTGTGGAAGGCTCTTTGTTTTTAGGCATTTACGCCAAACCCAAGTCAGCTCAATGCATTTGAGGCTAGACATCCAATGGCGTGAAAACTCATTT
>NZ_JAWOTP010000092.1:0-1563 GCF_033338935.1 Vibrio sp. Vb0598
TAAGGAGGTGATCCAGCGCCAGGTTCCCCTAGCGCTACCTTGTTACGACTTCACCCCAGTCATGAACCACAAAGTGGTAAGCGTCCCCCCGAAGGTTAAACTACCTACTTCTTTTGCAGCCCACTCCCATGGTGTGACGGGCGGTGTGTACAAGGCCCGGGAACGTATTCACCGTGGCATTCTGATCCACGATTACTAGCGATTCCGACTTCATGGAGTCGAGTTGCAGACTCCAATCCGGACTACGACGCACTTTTTGGGATTCGCTCACTTTCGCAAGTTGGCCGCCCTCTGTATGCGCCATTGTAGCACGTGTGTAGCCCTACTCGTAAGGGCCATGATGACTTGACGTCGTCCCCACCTTCCTCCGGTTTATCACCGGCAGTCTCCCTGGAGTTCCCGACATTACTCGCTGGCAAACAAGGATAAGGGTTGCGCTCGTTGCGGGACTTAACCCAACATTTCACAACACGAGCTGACGACAGCCATGCAGCACCTGTCTCAGAGTTCCCGAAGGCACCAATCCATCTCTGGAAAGTTCTCTGGATGTCAAGAGTAGGTAAGGTTCTTCGCGTTGCATCGAATTAAACCACATGCTCCACCGCTTGTGCGGGCCCCCGTCAATTCATTTGAGTTTTAATCTTGCGACCGTACTCCCCAGGCGGTCTACTTAACGCGTTAGCTCCGAAAGCCACGGCTCAAGGCCACAACCTCCAAGTAGACATCGTTTACGGCGTGGACTACCAGGGTATCTAATCCTGTTTGCTCCCCACGCTTTCGCATCTGAGTGTCAGTATCTGTCCAGGGGGCCGCCTTCGCCACCGGTATTCCTTCAGATCTCTACGCATTTCACCGCTACACCTGAAATTCTACCCCCCTCTACAGTACTCTAGTCTGCCAGTTTCAAATGCTATTCCGAGGTTGAGCCCCGGGCTTTCACATCTGACTTAACAAACCACCTGCATGCGCTTTACGCCCAGTAATTCCGATTAACGCTCGCACCCTCCGTATTACCGCGGCTGCTGGCACGGAGTTAGCCGGTGCTTCTTCTGTCGCTAACGTCAAATAATGCAGCTATTAACTACACTACCTTCCTCACGACTGAAAGTGCTTTACAACCCGAAGGCCTTCTTCACACACGCGGCATGGCTGCATCAGGCTTGCGCCCATTGTGCAATATTCCCCACTGCTGCCTCCCGTAGGAGTCTGGACCGTGTCTCAGTTCCAGTGTGGCTGATCATCCTCTCAGACCAGCTAGGGATCGTCGCCTTGGTGAGCCCTTACCTCACCAACTAGCTAATCCCACCTAGGCATATCCTGACGCGAGAGGCCCGAAGGTCCCCCTCTTTGGCCCGTAGGCATCATGCGGTATTAGCCATCGTTTCCAATGGTTATCCCCCACATCAGGGCAATTTCCTAGGCATTACTCACCCGTCCGCCGCTCGACGCCGTTATCGTTCCCCGAAGGTTCAGATAACTCGTTTCCGCTCGACTTGCATGTGTTAGGCCTGCCGCCAGCGTTCAATCTGAGCCATGATCAAACTCTTCAATTTAAGATTTTGT
>NZ_JAWOTP010000093.1:0-1556 GCF_033338935.1 Vibrio sp. Vb0598
GTTCCAATCAGGCGTAGCAAGTGGGGCCGAACACTTTAACCAGTTGCTGGCTGAAATCGACATCCACAGCCAGCGCGGTCAAAACCTGATTCAGGTATTCAAAACTGCAACGCGTATGGAAGTGGCGTTTTGGCAACAAGGTCTAAACGCACAATAAGGTTAATTGGAGAATCTCATGTTAATAGAACAAATCACTCAAGCATTAACCGCAGTGCGTCAGCAAAAGCCTTTAGTCGTGAACATTACCAACTACGTGGTGATGAACAACACGGCGAACGCTTTGTTGGCTATCGGAGCTTCGCCAATCATGGCGCATTCAAAGCAAGAAATGGCAGAAATGATGTCGTTTGCTGGCGCTTTAGTGATCAACATCGGCACCCTTGACAGCGTTTGGACGCCGCGCATGAGCTATGCCGTCGAGCAAGCCAACTCGAACGGTAAAATCGTTGTGCTCGACCCTGTCGGTTGCGGCGCAAGTTCACTGCGCACCGAAACCTCGCGCGAAATCGCCCGCCTTGCAAACAAGTTAATCATTCGTGGTAATGCGTCCGAAATCATTGCTCTCGCTGGTGAGCAAGCACAAAGCAAAGGTGTAGATGCACTCGACAGTAGTGATGCAGCCCTTGGGGCGGCTCACTTCTTAGTTGAAGAATACGGAGCGAGCGTGGTGATCTCCGGCGAAACTGACTACATCGTGACAAAAGAGCAAACCGTCCAGCTGAATAATGGTCACGAGATGATGCCATACGTAACGGGCATGGGCTGCACACTAACGGCACTGACTGGCGCGTTCGCAGCAATCGGCGACGAAACAGGCCTTGCTGCGGCAGCGGTGCTTGGCGTTGTGGGTGAAATTGCGGCTGAGCAAGCGCGAGGGCCAGGTAGTTTACAAATGCATCTTTTGGATGAGCTTTACCAACTGGATGAAAAAACACTGGCAACACGTCTTACATTACAAGTGAGATAAATCGCTTCTCAATGCTTTAAACGCCTCTCACTCCAACGAAAGTGGGAGGCGAAAGGAAACACAATGAACGCCTATCGTTTGTATTTGGTCACCGACGACCAACAAGATTTACCCACTCTCAAACACGTTGTAAGAAAGGCGGTAGAAGGTGGGGTCACCATGGTACAGGTGCGCGAAAAACATGGTGACGTTCGTGCATTTATTGAACGAGCTCAAGCCGTGAAGACGATCCTTGAAGGCACTGGCGTCCCGTTAATCATCAATGATCGTGTTGATGTTGCCCTTGCCGTCGATGCCGATGGTGTTCACCTCGGGCAGTCAGACATGCCAGCAGAGATCGCTCGTCAATTGATTGGCCCAAACAAGATTCTCGGCTTATCGATTGAGACTGAAGATCAGCTGGCAGAGGCGGATTCTCTGCCCATTGATTACATCGGCTTGAGTGCCATCTTCGCTACGCCGACCAAAACCAACACCAAAAAACACTGGGGTATTGAAGGTTTGAAGATGGCGCTGAACACCACGTCTTTACCAATCGTCGCTATTGGTGGCATCAACGAAACCAACATTCCTGTTCTTAGTGCGACAG
>NZ_JAWOTP010000094.1:0-1534 GCF_033338935.1 Vibrio sp. Vb0598
ACTCTGCAAAATGAATGGCGGCTGTGGCACCGGCTACACCACCACCTACAACGGCGATGTGTTTATCTTTATGACTTAGAAACTCAGACTTCATTGCTTCACTAAAAATTTTATAAGGAGAAATCTTTACTAACCGTGATTCTACTCGGGTTTGGGCATGATTAAAATCACAAAAAGTTCATGGGTTTGCGATAACTTTAAAAGTTGCTTTACGGAATAAAAAAATTGCAAAAAAAGTGCTTGACGAAGTGGTTTGATGAGCGAATTTTTAGCCTGTTGTGTATAAGAATCCCACTCTAAGACCCATGGCGTAAAGCTTGCGGAAACACCCCTATTTTTGACCTCTCCAGTTATCCCAAAAGTTATCCACTGTTTTTGTGGATAACTAAAATAAAAATGTCATGGAGTGAGTCCGCGTTAGTTATATAAATGGGTATTAAGTGTTTACTGGCGTTAACAATCTTTTCAACAAACTCATTACAACAAGTGCCAGTGTAACGAAAGTGGCTAACGGTAAAGCTATCCACAATTCAGGGTGAATTTGAGCATTGAGGTCAAACCCATACTTCATCACTGCTGCTACACAAGCTTCGGCTGCCATAACGGCGACAGAACTTGCGACAAGCGCCATAATTCCGTATTCCGCCCATAAGGTTGTATTAATCCGTTTTTTGCTTGAGCCAAGCGTACGATACAGACGGATTTCTTGCTGACGTTGAGACAAGCTCAAGCGCAATAATGTAAAAATGAGCAATAGCCCTGCAATTACGCCTAACAAAGCAAGAATGGTGATCGCAGAAACGATTTGTTGTATTAGCGCCTGTATTTTTTCTCCCATAGTTCGGATGTCTAACACAGAAACTGTTGGGTGCGCTCTCGACATTGATGTAAGCAGCGATTCGTTTCCTTCATTGATTCGGTAGCTAATTAAATATGAACCCGGAACATTTGCCATCACATCAGAAGAAAAGATGAAATAGAAGTTAGGCTTCATATCTCGCCACTCAACATAGCGAATGGTATCCACCGTCGCATCAAAGTTTTGGCTGTTGATAACAAACCTTAATTTGTCTCCAAGTTGAATACCCAAATCGCGCGCGACATCGGCCTCAACAGAAACACTGTTTGCGTTCGTCCATTTTCCTGAAAGAACGTCATTATATTCTGGTAACTGATCACCCCATGTTAAGTTAAGCTCTCGACGGATTGCGTCAGAGCCTTCCCCTTCATATTCAACGTCTTTAACGTTTTGGCCATTAATCTCTGTGAGTCGTCCTCGAATAATTGGAAATGCTTGTGACCGCGTCACTCCATTTTTATCCAGTGTTTCTAGGTAGTTAGCCAGTTCATAATCGGCAATGTTTAATGCAAATACATTAGGCGCATCCGCAGGCAAAGTCCGCTCCCAATCTGCGAGGATATCGCTACGGACAAGCCAAATAATGGAAAGGAGCATCAAAGAAAGTGAAAGCGCACCAAACTGCAGACCGCTGGTAATAGGCGTGCGGTTGATTCGGCTCAGTGCCAACTTCAT
>NZ_JAWOTP010000095.1:0-1525 GCF_033338935.1 Vibrio sp. Vb0598
CGCGTTCGCTACTTCAGTAAAGCGGTGTCGCTGTTCATTCGTTAAATCGCTCGCTTCGTAGCGAGGAGGGAGATCAGAATGCTTGCGTTGTACTGCCATCACTTCCTCCTTGGTTGATGGGTGTACTTATACTAAGTATATACACAGTTGCGCATAAATAGCGCCAAGATACCGAATTCTAAGCGATATCTCGTGCGCCAGTTCAAGGAAATTACGCAACTAAAAAAGCCACCCAAAGGTGGCTTAAAGCAATTCAGCATTTGTACCGATTATAGGTATTCGCACAAGTAAGCCGTTGCGTCTTTCACTTGCAGCTCAAATGATGAGTTACCTTCAACATCAAACGACTCACCGCTGCTGTAGGTTGTCCAGTCGGCTTCACCTACGCGTTTCACCACGAGAGCACCTTTAACGACTGTCATGCGCTCAGGAGCCTGTGTACCAAATGTGTACTCGCCCGGAAGCATCACACCGACACTAACATCCTGTCCGTGCTGGTTAAAACCTAGTGACTTTACACCGCCTGCAAAATAGCTATTTTCCTTAATACTCATTATTGGTTTCCTTATCAAAAGTCCGCTCTTTTTTACCCTGTTTTTTTCTGCGACTCAAGCCTTTAAAGCACAGAGATTCTACCGAATTGAGAACTCAGTTAATCAGCACAGAATTTGGCTAACGCAACAGGAAAGAATAATTCGAAATTTGCAGTCCATTCTTAATCACTAAGGAGTCAATCATTAACGACAAATCAATCAGTAATAGTGTATCCGATTGTAAAAGTGGACATTAGATCATAGTTTCTGGGTCGCAACGGCGAGATTGTTTGTTTTTAGTGCGGAAGGTTTCCACCATATTAAAAAAGGACGATAAGAGTACTCATGGCCATACCCGCTCGCAGGAAAAGGAAACAAGATAAAGAACCGCAACTTTCATTTTGGGCTCGACACCAGCTTAAGATGGTAAAAAGTGCGTTCGTTATTTTTGTCTGCAGTTTGGTGGCTTTTTTCGCTTATCAGCTCCACGTCTCCTACCAAGATTACATCAACCCCGAACACGTCTATGGTGAGTGGATCGAAATTGGTGCTCCACCTTATCAAACCGAACGCCTTATTTTTACCTCCGATGGGGTGTATCGAAATCATCGTTTGATCACGACGGAATTTGCGTTTGATGGCAAAGTCATCACCTTAAATACCGGATTAGGTGAAACCGCGTATCAACTTTCTGGCTCTCATCTGTCACCACAAATACGCCGAATTGAACCTCGAATCCCAGATCAGCGATTCATTCGAAAGGGATTTGAGCATACTGTTCAAGGTTCAGAAGTGGGCGCAGCATCAAAACGACGAGCCGCTCTGAGTGAACATTTCAGTCGCGACTAGCACGTTTTTTACCACTATTTTACCGTCCTAAGGCACTTCTACGCGATGAAATAAAACCTTAATAAACAATCAAATAAGATATTCGTCGCATTTATATCAACCAAAATTGAGTAAACAATTAATTTAATTCCTGCCAAATATTT
>NZ_JAWOTP010000096.1:0-1522 GCF_033338935.1 Vibrio sp. Vb0598
AATTAATAGTCAACATCGAGGTAATTTAGACCTCGCAGATATTCAAAATATCAAAACCAATGCGAAAGAAGGCGATACCGTTAAATTTGGCTCTGTATTTGGTAAAGAATACAGCGTTACCAAAAGCAATGATGGTGAAATTAGCCTCAAACAAAAAGAAAATCGCAGCTTTTTTAATCGCTTTTTTAGCAAAACAGATTCATCGAAAAACAGCGACTTAAAGCTGAACTTGATGAACCAACAACTGCACAAAAAAGAGAACAACGGCAACGTTAAGGTCCTGACGTTAACGTACAACCAAGCCAACCAAAAGATGCCTGCAGAGACGAAGAACTACTTCCAAAACCTTATCCAAAAGGGTGACTATGATGTGGTCTTATTTGCCGAACAAGAATCGAAATTGCTTGCTAACGACCTAGAACTCGATGGCATGAACCTGCTTAGCCAAAACAAAATGAAAGTCATGACTAAAGGGCTTGGTGAAGGTATCAGCTACACTTCGATGTCTGTTTTTGCGAAAGATGGCGTCGATATTAACGTGAAAAATGAGTCTGAATATCGTCACGGCATCGGTGGACGAAACATGGAATTCTTCATGGGCATCACGGGTAATAAAGGCGGCGTGAAAACGGCTTTGGAGATCAATGGACAACCTTTAAACGTCATTTCTGCACACCTGGATTCCAACAAAGAAGTCAAACGTGAGTTCGAAGGCAACAAGTTGATGGAAGGCATTAATCCAAATGAGGAAGTTCTGATCACTGGCGATCTCAATGAACGTGAGAAGCGCGTTGCTGAAGGCTCTGATGTGCTGTACGACCCAATTGCCCACGATGATACGCACTTAGCGAAACATGGCTTTAAGTTCAAACCACTCGATAGCCATACTTACATGCAGTTAGATAAGCACACTGGCAATATTAAGCAGAAAGAAGGCCGAGATCGCCCTGACTTCGGTGAGCTGGATAATACTGGTTTAACCAACAAAACGGGCAACTTACAGAACCACCAAACCAGTGTTATCACAGAGGGTTTTGAGAATGTCAGCGACCATAAGCCAGTGCAGTCAACATTCGAAGTCAGAAGCTTTTCTCAAAAGTTGATTGAAAACGCATTTACTCAAAATGCCAATGACTTTAAAAATGATGCCGCCTATCTGAAGCCAGGCACGAACCCAGCTAACGCAACGTTTGATGATGTAACCTCTGCTAACCAAGCACGTCTGGGTTTAGAAAACTTAAACCCGAATGAACAAGCATTCGTGAAAGAGAATTTTGCGAGCTTTATTATCGGTAAAGACGCGATCTTCAGCCAGCTAACTAGCGGCTTTATGGAGGAGATGGGCCAACTTCATGCCTCTGATCTTGCTAAGAACCCAACTCATCTACAAGCGCAGCAAATTGCGTTGAGCGAAAAATACGAACAGCTAAGCGATAAAGTAAACGCTGAGTTTAATAAACAATTCGTGGCAAATCTTTAGCCACAGAGCCGTATTTATCTCTGTTCGATATGGAAAACATAG
>NZ_JAWOTP010000097.1:0-1519 GCF_033338935.1 Vibrio sp. Vb0598
CGTGTCGTTCAAATGACCGTTATCGACGTATTAGCCACAGGCTTTACACTTCGCCGTGGTACAGGTTTCCGCGAAAATCTAAAACGCGTGAAAGATGCCTTAAAAGACAGTCGTTATGACAAGCTAAGTCAGTACTAAGCATTGATTAAGGGGAGCCAATTGGCTCCCCTTTTTATTTCTTCTCGCAACGACTTTACTTGTATTTACTCATTTACACTTGATAAATCGCTTCTCGATTCCAATACCTCTACTGAACTCATGTGCGGCGTGCTTTCTGCAGCACAATCTCCACTGCAATCGCACACTTGTTTTAGTATGAACACCAAACGCTCCTGATTAAGAGGTAAAGGGTTACCTTTAATCGCAACAGACTTAAGCGCATCGTTTGCTACCTGTTCAAACGAAGTTTGGCAAACACCAAACTTACCAAGCAATGGCAATTCTAGCTTATCTAACACCATCGTGACCCAAAGCACGCCGTCATGTTCATTCGCATTCGCTCTGTCCGTGACAAGTCGAGCCAGTTTTCGATATCGATTGATCACATCATTCCTGCCCGCTTGCTTTGCTGCATTGATGTTTTCTTGCATCACATGAGGTGCTAAACGTGCAGTTATCACACTGTGCGGAGCATCAAGTTTCCCACCAAGAGCAGAGGCTAACCCATGAGCAGCGCCCAATTTAGCGTTAGTGATCGCCATCCCTCCAAGCAAAGCCGCAAAAGATAAATCCGAACGAGCCTTATGATTATCCTGCTTGCAGCCTGCAATCACTGATCGACTCAATCGACGAAGCCCTTCTTCGCATACCATATCAGTGAGAGGATTCGGCTCGCCGCACACATAAGCTTCCATCAGATGCGTAAATGCATCCATAGCGCCTCGTCCAGATGTGTATTGATCAGTCCCATAAGTCAATGTTGGGTCGACAATCGCAACGTCAGCCAACATGTCCGGACTTCTTAAACTTACTTTTACTTTGTCCTGCCCAGACTTAAGAACGGCATTTCTAGTCACTTCTGAGCCAGTACTCGCAGTTGTGGGAATCGCGATGAAGTGAATCGGTTTCGCTTTGAGAGGAACGTTTCTTCCAACTACTTCCACATAATCGTAGACATTACCCTGATTGGGAATGATTGCGGCCAATGCCTTGCCCATGTCGATGACGCTACCACCGCCGATCGCGATGACCATATCAGGTTGAAATTTTCGCCCGAGCACCGCCGTTTCTTCCACCATCGTAATGTTGGGCTCCCCATTGATGGCGACGTGCTGATAACGCATATTTTGAGCTTTGAGATAATTGATGATGGGCGTGGCGCGCTGAGTCTCTTTTCCCGTCACGAGCAAGACGCTATACCCAAATTGATTGATAACTGATAGTGAAGATTGGAGCGCTCCTTCACCGAAAATAATCCGTGTTGCAGTCATAAACTGAAACATACACTTCCTCCCCAAAACGACAACTTTTAATAGATTGCTATGGTTTGCGTTAAAAAAAGTTGACCCAATCCACCTTG
>NZ_JAWOTP010000098.1:0-1517 GCF_033338935.1 Vibrio sp. Vb0598
CGTTCTAGGGAAGTACTGAATGGCAAGTAACATAGACAGCAAACCAGCGCCACCAGTGATCAGCATATTGACGTCATCCCCAAGTTCTTTGTGAATATCACTCACATCGCCACCGAGGCTCATTTCGAAAAACATGTTGTGTTGCAACGTGGTGTTACTCATCAAACTAATAAAAAGCAACGCTCCACACGCCAACATAAACAAAGGTAAGCGCAATACTAGTGGGTTTTCTAACCACTCTTTACGCAACATTGCGACGACAGAGCGCATCATGCTGCCTCCTTTTGTAACGCTAAAAACAGATCCGCCAGTTTTACACCATGCACATCGCCAAGCCCCGCCGCTTGATCAGCGTATTGTGAAGACAATAGCCATTTCGTTGTGCCTAATCCTTTTTGAGAAGAGAGTGGGTGCATCGCTTCAATTTGCGCACGGTGTTCGTCATTGGCATCGAGAATAAAGTAGTCTTCACTGATGCTGTCCATTGAGGTTTGCAGCACCGGGCGACCGTGTTTAAGAATCAACACATCGGTTAACAGATGCTCGATCTCGGAAACTTCATGGCTGGTGATGATCAGAACGCGTTCACCATCATGAAACCATTCCAGTAAATGACGGTAGAAGGTGTCGCGGTAAACCAAATCCAAACCAAGAGTTGGTTCATCCAAAATCAGGATTTGTGTATTGGTTGCGATCACAATGGCAAGGTGCAATTGCACTTTCATCCCTTTCGAAAGGGCTCTGATTTTCGCACGTGGTTTGATGTCGGTTTGACGAAGCAGCGCATCCGCTTTGCTGCGATTGAAACCCGGGTGAACCCCTTCGGTATAACTCAGAAGCTGAGAGACCGTCATCCAATCTGGCAAAACATTCACATCCGAGATGTACGACAAGTTCTGCATGATCTTGTCGCGCTGCATCATGGGCTCGAAGCCATTGATGCGAATAGTCCCTTCGTAGTCGTGGGCGCCGAGTAGGGCGTTAATAAGCGTCGATTTACCCGCGCCATTGTGGCCGAGTAAACCAAGCACTTGACCAGCATGTAAGTCAAAACTCACATCATGAAGCGCCTCTCCTTGTTGACGGTACTGCTTGGAGACGTTTTTTACACTGACTAATGCGCTCATTGGTCACCTTTCATATGGGGGTTGAGTTGCTGGACAAGTTCATCAACTGACATGTCCAGACGTTGTAATGTATCGGCTATTTGAGGAATTTGCTGTTCAAGAAAGCGAGCCTTTTCCGCAGAGCGCAATTGTTGAATTGCCCCTTGTGCGACAAACATGCCTTGGCCACGTTTTTTCTCCACCAGTCCTTCATCAACAAGTAACTGATAGCCTTTCATGACGGTAAGGTGGTTAATTTTCATATCGGCAGAGATACTGCGGACGGAGGGTAAAGCCTCGCCTTCTTTCCAGACGCCCTGCAATATTTGTTGGGTGATCTGATCAGCCAACTGGCGAAAAATCGGTTGGCGATCATGCCAATGCGTCATGATAAACATCCTATGGCTGAAT
>NZ_JAWOTP010000099.1:0-1513 GCF_033338935.1 Vibrio sp. Vb0598
AGGTTGTAATGTAAGTTGGTTTCTTGGTCGAAATACTGTCCCTGAAAACGCAGTGGATTTCTCACCTCTTCAACGTCTATAGAAGCAAATCCATGGACATCATAACTTGCACTCCAAACGATATTTCCGGCACTGTCTTTTAGTCGTTCCGGTTTACCAACCTGATCACATTCATACAAATAAATTGAGCCATTTTCTAACACAGCCAATGGGATGTAGGTTTCTGGTTGATATAAGTACCAACGAAAGCCATCGGCCGTGCGTTCTCCGAGCAAACGCTCACCTTCCCAAAGAAACTCGGTGATACCATTTTGAGTAATTTTCTTTGTTCTACGGCCTAATGCATCATATTCATAGTGACTAATACTCGAATCACCATGTACTTCTACCAGTTGATTTAATGCGTCAAACACACGTTTTTGAACCGTGCCATCGCCTTCTCGTTTAACTTGATTACCTTGTTGGTCGTATTTGTAACGAACACCTGCATAAGCTTCAATGCGGTCACTCATTACCTTAGAATCAGCCAAAGCGGGATTTCCAAAGCTATCTGATTCAAATGTTGAAGTCGAACCTGCTTCTCTAACCTTTGTAACGTGCCCGAGGGTATCGTACTGATAGTGAGTTGCCCCTGCAGTATTATCTAAAATTGAAGAGATTCGGTTCTGTGCATTGTATATGTATTTTTTTTCTCTACCTGACCATTGCTGCTCGACTAATCGACCGACACCGTCATAAAGTTTGCTCTCTCTGAAACTCTCAGTTTCAGTGACAGAAAGCCTCCCCATAACATCATATTGGAACTCAATTTTTGGTAATGAGTCATCGCTAAACCGGATTTCGGAAAGCCTACCATTGGTGTCGTATGAAAAGTTAAGTGACGTCTTGTCTGGTAAGGTTTGCGAAACACGCTGTCCGACTCGGTTAAACTCTTCACCGATTTCAAATTGCCCTTGAATACGCTTAGTTAAATGTCCAAATGAGGAATATTGATACTGTAGAGTTTGATGACGATTAGAGGCTAAAGTCAGTCTTCCACCTAACGTATAGTTAAAGTGATTCTCAACAATATTTTTTCCATTTCCCGCTTTAATATGCTGAAGAAAGCCAGCATCGTCATAGCGGTATAAAACGGTCCTATCTGCAACATCTTTTCGGATGATTCTTCCCATAGAGTCGTATTTGAATTGGCTGTGTAGCCCATCAAATCCCACGGTACCTGATAGTAAACCTTCACTGTCGTACAAAAACTCAAACGCTAGACCATCACTTCGAACTAATTTCGTTAGGTTACGTTGTTGATCGTACTCGTAGGAAATATGGCTGCCATCAGGGAAGATTACCGCTTCTTGTTGAGCCAAAGCTCCCCATTGATAAGACGTGACACCTTCTGGTGTGTGTATCTGTGCAACACGACTAAACTCGTCATAAGCGTACTCTTCACTGTAACCGACTTTGTCTTCGTCGTTGAAATATCTTATCGATGTGCGGCGTCCGTAATCATCATAGGAAA
>NZ_JAWOTP010000100.1:0-1510 GCF_033338935.1 Vibrio sp. Vb0598
CTACATGATCTGGATTGTGATTTCTACTCTGGTTCTGGCCATAAATGGCAGTGTGGCCCGGGCGCAACAGGCATTTTATACGTGCGCGACAACGGTAATCGTTTGAACGAATACTGGAGCGACCGTGAAAATCCATTGTGGTTGATAAACTCGTCGCTTTCTCATGCGGATTACTTAGGTAAGCAAATCCAAATGCAGTACATTGGTAACGACAACTACCCAGCTAAACAAGCTCTGGCTGATAGCTGTAAAATGTGGGATGAGATTGGTCGTGACCGAATCCAAGACCGCATTCTAACGTTGAGTGACCAATGTAAAACCTCACTCCAAGACGTGCTGCCACATGCGAAAATGTTCTCGCCAAATGTGGAAGGGCTGACGAGTGGATTAACGACGTTCAACCCATTTTATGATGTGACGAACGAAGAAATCCTGACTGAGTTCCGTGACCGTCTGCGTGAAGAATATGGCTACATCATCCGTACAACGAACTTCAAGCTGTACAAAGATGATGGACACGACACGTACGCGCTTCGTATCTCTACACACTTGTTCCATGATGAGCGAGATGTAGAAGGATTGGTCGAAGCGATTGCTGATCTGTACTACTCGTTCTAACGTCGTTGTTTATCACTCAAGCGCCCATTTATGGGCGCTTTGTTGAAGGGAAGGATATACACAATGTCAGTCAAAACACTTAAACGAACCATCACTGCAGTGGCGATTTTGGCCGCGTCCGTGATGTCTTCTTCGGCTTGGTCTAATGACCTTAAAGAAATCCGTGAGCGTGGTGTGCTTCGTCATATCGGTGTGCCTTATGCCTATTTTGTTTCTTACATCGAGCAAGGTGAAATGCACACGCTGACAGGATTAGATGTCGATATCGTAAAAGGATTTGCGAGCTCGTTAGGTGTGCGATATGAGTACGTACCGGCTCAGTGGAGTGACATGGTCGGTAAGCTGACAGGTCAAGATGTTCAATACCGACACAACCGCGCAGTAGTGGGTGGCAGTGTGCCAATTGAGGGTGATCTGATCGCCAATGGCGTGACGATTTTGGATTGGCGGGAAGAGGTATTGGACTTTTCTCAGGACTACTTCCCATCGGCGGTATGGCTTGTTTCTCGTACCGATTCAAGTTTAAGTCCAATTAAGCCAAGTGGGTCGATCGACGAAGACGTCAAGACAGTGAAAGAGTTGATCGATGGACGAGAAGTGTTGGCGCTAGAGCATTCGTGCCTAGACCCAAACCTTTACGACTTGTACGACACGGGGGCCAAAGTGATTTTGCCCGATGGCAAACGACTCCTAAACGAAATGGTACCTGCCATCATGAAAAATGATGCTGAAAGTACCTTATTGGATGTAGCAGACACATTAATTGCTTTAGAAAAATGGCCGGGAGAAATAAAAGTCATTGGCCCTGTTTCTGAAAATCAAAAAATGGCTGTTGCGTTCCGTAAAAATTCACCGGAATTACGCGAAGCGTTTGATCGTTATTTAGATTCTA
>NZ_JAWOTP010000101.1:0-1502 GCF_033338935.1 Vibrio sp. Vb0598
TAACTTGCACCGACAAAATGCTTTTAAATTGGTTGCTTTGAGTCGCCACTCGCACCTCCGAAGATGGCACCATCACGACGCTAATGCGGTCGTAATTCAGCCCTTCAATACTGTTGTTCACCAACAATTTGATTTGAGGCACGTAAGAGTCCAATGCCACATCGGCAGCATGTTTAATAAACACCGATGCCGAAGCAGGAGTCGGACGCTCGCCTGGGCGAAGATCTTGATCTTCAAGTACCACGTGGACTCGCGCCACCAGCACACCATCAATTTGCGATAGCGTTGATGACAACTCTTGCGATTTTGCGTAAACCAAACGCGCTCTTTCCGCCAATGGCGAGGAGATTAAATCGTCTTTTGGAAACACTTCTTTTAACGTCGAGAACTGCTCTCGTGGGTAGCCTTTGCGTTTTCATGCATCAACGGCGAACGCGATTTGCGAGCTATCGACCATCAATTTTACTTTGTTGTCTTTGTCCGGTTCTTTGGTCGCCACCACGCCTTCCGATAACAAGATCGACAGCATTTCGTTGCCTTCTTTTTGGCTCACATTGGTGTAAAGCTCGGTTTGGCAACCCACCAAAAACAGCGCCAATACAAGGCAAAGCGCGCGCATTTTATTCTTCATCATTACTGCGCCTTCAAAAGCGTTTCGACATTCTGTGTGGTTTTACCCACGGTTTTCGCGATCAACTCTTCTTGAAACGTGATTCGCGTTAACGCCCACTGCATTTGCAACAGTTGCGCAGGATCGTCACCGACCATTTTCATGCTGTCTTGCAGACTGCTTTTCGCGTTGTCGCTGGTGTTTTTTAGTTCGCTGATGTTTTCTAGCAAACCGCCTTCTAAACCGTTGTTCCCCTCCGGAATAGACATGGCTTGTTCAAAACGCTCACTCAGCCCGTCTTCGACTTGAGCATCTTGCAACTTCTCAAGGTTGGTTTGCATCACCTCGGTGTACTGTGTATTGATCATGTGTACTCCTACGACAAATCTAACTTATGGCTGTGAGTCATGATGTTCTTCACCATCGCGTTTTTTTGGATAACAAAACTCAGCTCTTCACGTACTAAATCGACTGTTGATGTCATCTCTGGCAAAGACTTTAGCTCAGCCCAACAATGCCAAAGCGCCTGTTCTTTCTGAGCGCCAAGTGGGAAGCTTTGCGCAAGCATCGCTTTTAATGCTGCTCTGTCTGTTGGCGGCTCAGCCATTAACTGGCCTGCAAAATCTCCGAGCAACTCTTGTTTCAGAACGCTCAATAATTCCGGAACGGCATCATCCGTTCCTTTGGCGCTTTTCGCCTGATGAAAGGCGTACCACAGCGCTTCTTTTTGCGTTTGAGGATCAGAAAAAACCTCCTTTAACGAAGAAAGCACGCTTTGTTTAGAGACAGTCTCTGCTTCCTTGATCAACGCATACCAATCTTTAATTGCGTTGAGTTTCTCTTCTACTTTTGTCAGCGTGTCTTTGGGAGCTGAGCGAGAAACTTCGGCCGT
>NZ_JAWOTP010000102.1:0-1490 GCF_033338935.1 Vibrio sp. Vb0598
CTTTAATAACGTAATCAATAACAACATCGAGATCGGTCTAGCGTCTGCGCCAATGTTCTTTCTGGCGACCATTTTTTATTTCATCCCTTTCTGTTTGATCATCGCAGAATTCGTATCTCTGAATAAAGATTCTGAAGCGGGGGTCTACGCATGGGTAAAAAGCTCACTTGGCGGTCGCTGGGCGTTTATCTCTGCCTACACTTACTGGTTCGTTAACCTATTCTTCTTCACGTCCTTGCTGCCGCGTGTTATCGCTTATGCGTCTTACGCGTTCTTGGGCTATGAATACATTCTGACGCCATTCACCACTACCGTGCTCAGTATGATTTTGTTTGCGTTTGCGACCTACGTATCGACGAACGGCGCGAAAATGTTGGGGCCAATTACGTCGGTGACCTCCTCCCTCATGCTGCTACTGACAATGTCGTACATTTTACTGGCTGGCGCAGCGTTGTTCGGCGGCGTAGAACCAGCTGACCCAATTACTGTAGAAGCGATGATCCCTGATTTCAGCTGGGCATTTTTAGGCATTACTACATGGATCTTTATGGCGGCAGGCGGTGCGGAATCGGTCGCGGTTTACGTAAACGATGTGAAAGGCGGCTCGAAATCGTTCGTTAAAGTCATCATCATCGCAGGTATCTTTATCGGCGTGCTTTACTCAATTGCGTCTGTTTTGATTAACGTATTTGTTCCTAGCGAAACCCTAAAATACACGGGCGGATCGGTTCAAGTATTTGAAGGTTTGGCTGCGTACTTTGGTTTGCCAGAAATATTGATGAACCGCTTCGTAGGCTTGGTATCCTTTACCGCTATGTTTGGCTCTCTACTGATGTGGACAGCAACGCCAGTGAAAATCTTCTTCTCTGAGATTCCAGAAGGCATTTTTGGTAAGAAAACCGTAGAGCTGAACGAAAACGGCGTACCAGCTCGCGCAGCTTGGTATCAGTTCCTTATCGTTATCCCACTGATGATCATCCCAACATTAGGTTCTAACACCGCTCAAGATCTGATGAACACCGTGATCAACATGACCGCGGCGGCATCCATGCTCCCACCACTGTTCATCATGTTGGCGTACCTGAATCTGCGCTTGAAACTGGATCACGTCGAGCGTGATTTCAAAATGGGCTCACGCAAAATGGGCATCGCTACCGTATCGGTACTGATCGCTATCTTTACGGTTGGTTTCTTAGCATCGACCTTCCCTACAGGGGCCGACATCATGACCATCATTTTCTACAACGTTGGCGGTATCGTGATTTTCCTTGGCTTTGCTTGGTGGAAGTACAGCCAATACGAGAAATCATTGAATCAGGAAGAGCGTATAAAAGAAGCCGCGCCAGCTTCGCAAGCGGTATAACACAGACTCTCAATGACAAACATTCTGGGCACCCTTTGGTGCCCTTTGTTATATGTGAGAGGTGATGGTCGAAGAAACCAACTCGCGTAGCCAAATGCCTTTGTCTTCATTGTTTCGGCTGGAATGC
>NZ_JAWOTP010000103.1:0-1487 GCF_033338935.1 Vibrio sp. Vb0598
ACGTTCGATAGAGAACAAGCCGATTAGTTTTTCTCGAATCTCAGGGTGCTGGCGAAGTAGTGCCAAATTATCGAGACACTTCTGACGATCAATACCGATGTTTTCTGCGTTTTCCGCCGTCAACGTTTTCGCTGGTGCTAAAATAGGGCACTTATTGAGGTGAACCAGTTTCACCGGTACGGGTAGTAGGTCGCCGAGGTCTTCACGCTTGGTGTAGAGACGTTCGTGCAACTCTTCGGTTGAAAGTTCAAGAATTGGCTGCGGATCTTTGGCTAAATCAATCGTAATAACCGCGTTGTTATTCGTTGGATGCCACGCGACAGGCACAATCCAGCTGGTGTATTGGCATTCGCGACCTAACATGCCTGAGACATGCATCAGCGGTGTCATGTTTACAATATCAACCAGTTCATTCAGCTTACGTTTGTGGCGCATAGAGAAGAAGTAATCGAACAGTTTTGGCTGTGCGGCTTTGACTTTCTTTGCCATCTCAATCGTTGCGATAACGTCAGCCATCGCGTCGTGCGCATTACTGTGCTCAATGCCATTTTTAACCGATAAATGTTCTAACTTGAAACTGGTGAAGCCGTCTTCATTCTCGGGCCATTCTACGCCTTCAGGACGCAACGCATGGCATGCACGCAATACATCGAGCAAGTCCCAACGCGAGTTGCCGTTTTGCCAGCTCCACGCGTATGGGTCGATAAAGTTGCGGTAACAGGTGTAACGCGTGACTTCGTCATCAAAACGAATGCTGTTGTAGCCTAGGCTAGTGGTTTTGGGTTTCGATAACTCGGCGTGAATCTTAGCAATGAACTCAGGCTCAGATAGGCCTTCTTGCATCGCCTTTTGCGGCGTAATACCCGTAATTAATGCGGCTTCCGGAGAAGGTAGATAATCAGCAGGAAGCTGGCAGTACATCACCAGAGGTTCGCCGATGATATTGAAGTTTTCATCTGTGCGAACACCAGCAAATTGGCTTGGACGATCTTTCGCGGGATTTGTACCCCAAGTCTCGTAGTCAAAGAAGAAAAAAGTGGGCTGATTATCTTGGTGCATTCTGCTTACCGTTTACGGAACCGATAAGAGTATTAGACCATTCAACGCCTTGACTAGCAACGAAAGATGCAAGGTGAAGTTGTGAAAATGAAAAAGCCGATGGCGAACCATCGGCTTGAAGTTTTGCATTTGTCTGCTTAGGCAGCAAATAAGGGTTAGGCTTTCGTTTCTTCAAGAGCCGTTTCAGCTTCTGAGGACTTCAACACTCGGCTTGCAATGGTGCCTGCCGTCATTGAGCCAGAAACGTTCAGCGCAGTACGAGCCATATCAATCAGAGGTTCAATTGAGATCAAAAGTGCAGCGATCGTTACAGGCAAGCCCATTGCTGGAAGAACAATCAATGCCGCAAATGTTGCACCGCCACCAACGCCCGCAATACCAAACGAGCTGATAGTAATGATCGCAATCAGAGAAAGAATGAAGTTTAC
>NZ_JAWOTP010000104.1:0-1482 GCF_033338935.1 Vibrio sp. Vb0598
AGCCACTCATCGCTTATCTTGAGTGCGTCACCTTGAATCGTGACACTAGGAACTTCAAACTGGTTTTCGTATCCATCGCCGCCATCAAGAATATCCACCGTTAAAGAGGCATCATCGTTCAAACCTTCAATTGCCTCTAAGGTAATATCCAATGTTACGGAGGTGGTGTCACCGTCTGAATCTGTTGCATTAACTAACAATGGTATATCCAGGATTTGATCTTTTGACAGATCGAAAGAGCGATATAATTCAAAGGAATACTCTATTTCACTACTCGACTCTACAGGTAATGTGGATAATAGTTTCGATTGAAAAATATTTACTTCCACCCCACCTTCTAAGATATAGCCAGTAATTGTCGTACCGTCATCAGACAGACGGTAAAGCAACTCACTTTCACTACTCACTAATGTGGGCTGGTTTAATTCGCTAAATCGAAGAGAGTCAACATAATCACTCCCGATATCGAGTTGAAGGCTCCCAGTCTTAAAGATTGCCCCACTTTCTAGATTAATCTCTTCCATTGCAACAACAGTCAAGTTGCTCAACGTAGGATCAACACCATCTTTCAACACGAAATCAATTTCATTCTCTACAAGCGGTGTGGAGTCTAGATCTGTCCCTCCAATGGTCAGCGGGAAAGTGACCGTATCACTACTATTGAATTGATCGATAGGATGATCAAGAGTAAGCGAGATTGAAGCTAGTACATCGTTACCCGACTCAATGCCACTCAATGTTAACGTAAATACAGTGACACCATTAGCAAATGCTGTGATTTGCTTTCCACTGGAACTTAACGTGTAGCTAAGCTCATTATCAGAGACTGAGCTTGTAAGCCCTAATGCCTCTAACTTAGTAATGGATGCCCCACCAAAATACAAACTAGTCGGATCAGGGTTATCAGAGCCAGCAATCACATTAACACTGCCTTCGGTGGTTAATAATGCCTCTCCCAGAGGTACTTCTGCTGCGTTTATAGTAGCGCTGCCTACATAACCCGCTTGGCCATCTATAATGTCGATAGTTGCGGTTGCTACACCGTAATCTTTTGAATCATCGGCTGCGAGATAATCAAAAACGAGACTTTGCTCAACCGTGTGATCTAAGTTGCGACTGGCATTCAACTGCCAAGAGCCATCTGAAAGTACGGTTAATTCACCCTTCTCTAGACTAAAACTTACTGAGCCACCATCAGGGACAGACTGGATCTCTCCTCCGGCTCTGACATATCGAATGTACAAGTCACCATCAATATCAATGTCATTCTCCAGTACATTGCCAGAAATGACTTGGCCTTCGGTTACACTATATGACTCATTTTCGATCACTGGATCGGCATCAAGGATGGCGATTTCTAGGGGAGCCACAACAGCCTCTTGTGTGCCGTCAGCATCACTTTGAATGCTTTCAACCAATACGTTAGTCACCAGCTCATCTTGACCTACACCATGATCAATCGCTTCATAAAAAGTAATTTGA
>NZ_JAWOTP010000105.1:0-1481 GCF_033338935.1 Vibrio sp. Vb0598
GGCTGAGTTGTCAGAGTTTGAATCGTTCCCACGTTGTGGCGATCTACGTATCGAAACGCCAGACACGAACGAAGCAAAAGAGCTATTGAAGTTCTGCCGCAAGTTCACCGTACCAATGCGCCAAGCGTTGCGTGGTAAAGGTTTGATGTGGAATAAAGACAACGCGAAGAAGCCAGTGCTACACATCTGTTTTGTCGCACCGGGTCATTGTTATGTGGGTTACTCACTACCAGGCAACAACTCGCAGTTCTTTATGGGTATCCCTCGCTTGAAATTCCCAGCAGACGCACCAAGCCGTTCAACGCTAAAACTGGAAGAAGCTTTCCACGTATTTATTCCGCGAGATGAGTGGGATGAGCGTTTGGCGCCAGGCATGTGGGGCGTTGACTTAGGTGCATGTCCAGGTGGTTGGACGTACCAATTAGTGAAACGTTCTATGTTCGTTCATTGTGTTGATAATGGCATGATGGCAGACAGCTTGATGGAAACCGGTCAAATTAAGCACCACATGGTGGATGGCTTTAAGTTCGAACCAGACCGCAAGAACGTGACTTGGATTGTGTGTGATATGGTTGAGAAACCAGCTCGCGTGGCACATCTTATGGGCCAATGGCTGCTTAAAGGTTGGGCGAAAGAAGCCATCTTTAACCTGAAATTGCCAATGAAAGGTCGTTACGATGAAGTACTGCAAGATCTTGAAAATCTAAAAATGTTCTTGATTGAGAACAAGGTGAAATTCAAGCTGCAAGCGAAGCATCTGTATCATGACCGTGAAGAGATCACGATTCACATTCAGTGTCTATCTAATATCTCTCCGCACTAAGTTATCGTTTCTATGTGGTTGAACATTATCAAAAAGGCGCCTACTTCAGGCGCTTTTTTATTGCGGTTTAGGAATCGCGACAGTCACTCAATTACTGGTTGGTTGGCCACATCTCTTCCCATTTTACTGATTCCATGTTGTCTTCGATGCTATCTGGCGTTTGAGCAAAAAAGTCTAATCCAGTTTGACGTTCAACTTCGTCAATGGTGGTAATAAAGTTGGCTAACTCAGAGCTTGAAACATCGCGATGCGGGACAATGAACGCAATGGCTTCATCAAAGCTTGGATCAAGAATGACTTTGTAAAATGCGCTCGGGATCACCACGCCATTACCGATTGTTCCTTCGTTACCTTGGTAAATCGGTCCGGTCACCACATAAAGCTCATTGTACTCATTGGCGAGATCACGAACATGTTCTTCTAGAACGCGCCAACCAACTCGGTTAAACCCCGGCAGTTGAGGTGACATGTTACTCATCAAAAAGCTCTGCTTCATTGACTCTTGGGTGAAATCCATTGTCGCTGACGGCGCAAGGTGCCCTCTGTCGTATCCTGAGCCTTTGTAGTCCGCTAGGGTAGAGCGAGCGTAATCCGGCATTTCAGTGTCTTCTTGGAAGGCGTTACTGCGTTTGTTGGTGATGTTCACGCTTTCTGCGGT
>NZ_JAWOTP010000106.1:0-1480 GCF_033338935.1 Vibrio sp. Vb0598
TATTTTATCTTCCCAGTCGATGAATCCGCGACCTTTGACAAGTTTAGGTTCAAACACCAATAAGTGCTGGTAGAACTCACGCCAAATGATCTCGCTCAGCCACGTTGCTTTGCCTTCTGACAAATCCGGTTGTGGATTCTCAGCATACAACCTCGCGATGCACTGTCTTGGCGACAATGCTCCGATGGCAAGATAAGGCGAGAGCTGACTCGTACCATCGATAGCGGGGAAATCTCGCTTCATCTGGTAACCGTCACTACGCTCGCGTGCAAACGTCCTCAATTGCTTGAGAATGTCGTTGGTCGATGCACACCAAGCTTCGCTCGATTCCCTCGGATAAGAGAACGTAAAATCGTCATCAAAACCGTCTTGTTTTACCGCTTCTAACTGCTCACTAGGCAGTTCATTTTGTCTCTGAGGCTTGGATACCGTTGGCAAGGAAAACTTTTGCAACCATGCTCGTTTGAATGGCGTAAATACTTTGAAATACTCACCTTGCTTGTTGAGTACGGTCGTTGGCGCATGAACGCATTTGTCGTGAAAGGCGTGAAACTCTACCCCACGATTATCCAGTGCTTGAGATACCTTTCTATCCAACTCAACTTCATTCACTTCATAATTGATGTTGACCATTGCCGCTGTTGCGTTGAGCTTATCCGCCCAATCGCAAATGACTTTTGTACAGTCTTCGAAACGCGGAACTTCTTTATATAGAAGAGGAATGTTTAGCTCTGTGAGCTCTTGATGAACATGCTCAAGACGCCTAGCGATTAAATCCGCCTGCATCGGCGCCATGTGGTGCTCTTGCCACTGTTCTGGCGTTGCAACAAAACAAGCAACAACAGGTTGTCCTGTATCAAGTGCCGCCTTTAACGCCGTGTGGTCTAACGTGCGTAAATCGCGCCTAAACCAAACCAGAATCATGTGGTCTCCTTACTGAATCTGTGTTTGTGCAAGATGAAGTTTCTCAATAACTTCCGAACACTGCACTTGCTCAGGATACCGCGCTAACAGCGCTTTGAATGCTTCCACTTGCTTGGCAGGTAGCGCCTTATTCGAGAACACATAAACACGCTGGTAGCGTTCAATTACGTCGTGACCCACCAAGCCAGAAACGTCGTCCACCTTGTCGACCAAGGTGATGTGGTAACCTTGCTCACACAACTTCGCAGCCTGAATCCAGCTTTCTGCATCTCGACTTTGTTCAAAGCTGATCAACAAACATTTCCCCTTAGTAGATGCTTTGTTTTCAGAATCGATCACCAATGCCAAACGCGTGATTAAACAGGTTTGGAACAATCCCATCTGCAAAGAGCGCAGCGAGCCCTTAACCAAATCCAATGCTTCAAACACAGGATTGATAAACTGATCTACGACTAAGTTGAGCGGGTACTCTTTCAATACCGATGAAAGGACGCTTTCCGTTTTGCCACGATTGAGTTGCGACAACGCAGACAGTACGGTTTCCACTTCTTCAAGC
>NZ_JAWOTP010000107.1:0-1454 GCF_033338935.1 Vibrio sp. Vb0598
CAGAGTTTGACGAAGACAGCTTAGTTGAAGCTGTGACGTGGTTTATTAACCGTGAGCGTCGTTTTGGCTGTACTGGTGAACAAGTAAAGGCATTGATGACGGCTCAATAAGGACTAATTAGTTTGAAACAGAGAATAATAACAGCACTAATTTTAGCTCCCCTGGTTATTTTAGGTATTTTTAAGTTACCCCTAATGGGCTTTATTATCGCGTTGACGGCGATAACACTGTTAGGTTTTTGGGAGTGGACACAATTTACAGAAAGCAATTCTCGCATTGCTGCACTGATTCCGGCAGCCGTTGTTACCGGACTTAGTTTTCTCTTTATCTCACCTGACGCACATAGCTTAAACCATTTAAGTACACCTCATTATGTTGTGTTAGGACTTGGTTTTGTGTGGTGGATTATTGCGAGCTTGATGGCAATTACTTACCCGAAAACCACAAAATCTTGGCAAGGCAACCTTGTTTTACGACATGTTTTTGGTTTTCTGACATTACTCCCTTTTCTTTGGAGTGTAATCATTCTAAGAGCCTCAGACATTTCGGTAGATCCATACCACGGTGCAAAGCTCGTAATGTACGTTTGCTTCTTGGTATGGGCTGCAGACAGCGGTGCTTACTTCGCTGGTAAAAGTTTAGGCAAGCGCAAGATGGCACCACATGTTAGCCCAAACAAAACGATTGAAGGTCTTATTGGCGGTATCATCGCGGCACTGATTGTTGGCTGGTTGTTCGCCGATTGGTTCAATATCCAGTTCACGAGCCCAATTCATATGATCATCATTACGTTGATCACTGTCGTGATTTCTGTATTAGGTGATTTAGTCGAAAGCATGTTTAAGCGTGTTTCTGGCATCAAAGACAGCAGTAACATCATTCCAGGCCACGGTGGCGTATTAGATCGCATCGATAGCCTGACTGCTGCATTTCCAGTCTTTGCTCTTCTATACTACGTATTCTAATTTATCGGGAGCGGCTTCATCGCTCCTGAATTTTTCTAACGGTCTTACATCATGCAAAAGTTAACGATTCTTGGTGCAACAGGCTCAATAGGTGCAAGCACCTTAAAAGTGGTTGAACAAAACCCAGAGCTGTTTTCTGTGGTCGCACTAGCGGCTGGCACTAACGTTGAAAAGATGGTGGCACTTTGTCGCCAATGGCAGCCTAAATTCGCGGTAATGGCGGGTAAGGCTGCGGCTGTTGCTCTGCAATCAGAAATCCACACCATTTCACCAAATACAGAAGTGTTAGGTGGTGTTGATGCACTTTGTCATGTGGCTTCATTAGAAGAAGTAGATAGCGTAATGGCAGCCATCGTTGGTGCAGCGGGTTTGTTGCCAACCATGGCGGCCGTTAAAGCGGGTAAGCGCGTATTGCTGGCGAATAAAGAAGCGCTTGTCATGTCTGGACAGTTGTTTATTGATGCCGTTGAACAATACGGGGCAGAGTTG
>NZ_JAWOTP010000108.1:0-1454 GCF_033338935.1 Vibrio sp. Vb0598
TTGTTTAATTAAGCGTAAATACTCTATATTAATCACACTTCCAACAAAAGTGGCATTGGACTAAGCCAATCAATAATGTGAGCTAGACAGAGCAGGTGGAATGCATGGCACTTGAGATACGAAAAAGCGACCCAGAGAGGTCGCTTTTGTGGTGATTCTATTTAAGCGTATAAGTGAGATTAGAAGGCCACGCTTAAAACTTGATATTCAGAACATCTTGCTCCGATGCATCGACCTTCAACTTACTGCGAGATTCAATATATTCAATCTGCTTTGAGTCGAGTGAATATGGCATGACAACACGTAATTCATTTATCCCTTCATGCTTTGCGAGCTGAGTTAAACGAACTAAGTTCGATTCATCACTTTGACGTGAAGACATCGATTTTAATGCCGCATCCCAGAGTCGATCTTCCGGTCGGCTCAACTCTGCAATGTTCTGCTTCCACATCAAACCAAAAATGGGCGCAATGGTCGCGAACGCCTCTAAGAAGGTCCATTTCTTACTTCCTGTAGCTCCTAAAAAGCTGGTGTAGTCGAACTCAATGCATGTCTTTCCTTGTTGATCCATTCTCTGCCCCCGACACTCGAAAATGAGATATACCAAATATCGTTCAACTATTTTGATATAGCAATGGGATATAAAAGAATAGTCTTTTATGCCCTTAATTACATTCAAAAGGAAATATTAAAACCAGCTTTGTAACAAGTGATGCACAGCTTCGCCATATATAAGCATTCAATTGATTAATATTTCAAACAGCAAACTAAAAACAGGGCTTAAGCGACGATGTCAATACCAAAAGCTTATAGATTCATCAGCTTAATACCAAGCCCAACACGGGTTTGAGAATGGTCATAGTCGATCAGCGTTTCACCGTAGCCATGGTAACCTTGAAGATATACACCAAGAATGTCATTGAAATAGAATGTGTAACCTAGTTCAACCCCACCTTTATCATCAGCAAAGTTGTAAAAACCGCGTGTATTGACCACGCCCGCACGGGTATAAACTTTCGCCCACAACTCGTAAGGTGCGTAGTAATTTTCCATGTCGTCATTTTCTGTGGTAATCACCCACCATGCATGTACGCCATATTCGACTGGGCCAGAAAAACGCTCGGCAGCGACATATAGACGGTCCCAACTGCGTGACAGTTTGCTGGATTGACCGTTCGATTCATGTTTGTAACCGGCTTCAACATGATTGAACAACAACATGTTCGATTGATGTGCTAAGAACACTTGCGGCTTGTAGTTTGTTTCTCTAAATGGCGATGAGATATCAGAGTTTGCCAGTTGCCATAGGGACTTTTGAGTATAAGCCCCCATCAAAGCAGTGCCTGAGCTGAAGCGATAAAATGGAATTGATGCTGAGATCTGAAACTTCACTTCAAAATCTTGCAGTGAATCCATCTCTGAGCCCATTTCGCTGTAGGCGCTTTGGTTGATGT
>NZ_JAWOTP010000109.1:0-1453 GCF_033338935.1 Vibrio sp. Vb0598
GAGTGATCCATGTTTTCATTGTTATACCTTTTATTTGTGTCTGCTTAACGGCGCCAAAACGCAGGAAAGAACAGTACAAGAATAGTCAGAATTTCCAAGCGGCCCATCAACATACCAAAGCTTAGAAGCCATTTAGCGGCATCTGGTAGTGGCGCGAAGTTTCCTGTTGGGCCGATCACGCTACCCATGCCAGGACCCACGTTGGCAACGGCGGTGATTGAGCCAGAAATGCTGGTCACGGGATCAAGACCAAGGGCACTTAAACAGCCAGCGATAAAGATGATGGTGATAAAGAACATCAACCCAAACGCCACCACAGAGCGCACGATGTCGTCGTTCACAGGACGTTGGTTGTAACGTTGCACGAAAACGCCGGATGGATGAATCAGTTTCATGATCTGTTTGTTCAATAGCGTCATAGCAATTTGGAAACGGAAGATTTTAATCCCGCCTGCGGTTGAGCCAGAACATGCCCCTGCCATCATTAAGAAGGCAAAGAGCGTGGTTGGCAGAGCGCCCCAAGCGGTGAAATCTTCCAAGCCGAACCCGGTGGTTGTCACCACAGAAACGATGTTGAACATCGACACTCGCAGGGCATCCAAAATGGTGTAACCATCGCGAATTACTAGCCAAGCGGCAACCACTAAGCTTGAGAACAAGAACAAGTATGCAAAGCCTCGTACCTGTGCATCTTTGACCAGAATATCGATGCTGCGTTTGCGTAAAGCGGCAACAAACAATAGAACTGGCAGACCGCCCAAGAACATGAAAGTGGTCGCGACCCAGTGCGCGCCGTTGGAGAAGTTGTTCATCGAGCTATCGGAGGTCGAGTAACCGCCGGTAGATAGGGTGGTAAAGGCGTGGTTGATCGCTTCAAACAGGTTCATGCCCGTCAGAACATAACCACCAATGCACATGCCCGTTAAGATCAGATACACCAACACGATGTTCTTCGCTACGGTTTTGGCTCTTGGGCTGCTTTTATCTGACCAGTCGGACGATTCCGTTTGGAACAGCTTCATACCACCGACGTTCAACATGGGTAGGATTGCCACCGCCATTACGATAAAGCCAATGCCACCCAGCCATTGCAAGATGGAGCGCCATAACAAAATGCTCGGCGCCATGTTGTCCAAGCCACTGAGCACTGTGGAGCCCGTGGTGGTGATCCCCGACATGGTTTCGAAGTAGGCATCGGTGAAGCTGATGTGGTTAATGAACACAAATGGCAACGCGGCGAACGCGCTGGCGATGGTCCAGACCAAACTGGTGATGAGGAACATGTCGCGCACACTGAGTTTGAACTTGGCGGTTCGGCCAATCGTCAAACAAATGAAGGCGGCAAGGTGCGTGATCACAACGGCTTGGGCGAAATCAAGGAAACCGCCCGTACCTGTGAAGAAAGCGACCAAAGTCGGCACGTACATAAAAAGGGCCAGTTTGGATAAAACCA
>NZ_JAWOTP010000110.1:0-1452 GCF_033338935.1 Vibrio sp. Vb0598
ATCATCGCGCATCGAGGCATGAGACTCGGCCATCAGCTCGCCCATACGCTTCATGTCGTGTGCTCGCAGCGCTTGCGCCGCTTCCACAGTACGATCGTTTTCTGTGATGACATGACGGGCACGTTTTGCCACCATTTCATCCAGCTCAGCGACTTTCTCGTTGAACTGCTCAATCGTCACATCACGCAAAGCTTTCACACCGAAAATACGCGCCGCTTCTTCACATTGCTGACGACGAGTGTTGTATTCGCTGTCGACCAAACCACGTTTTTTATTCGAGTTGATGATCACGACTGCCATCTCTTCTGGCATCGAGACCGCTTCAGTTTCAAGGCTACGGCAATCTAATAGCATCGCATGATTTTCACGCCCTTCCGCTGAAATCATTTGATCCATGATGCCGCAGTTGCAACCGACGAATTCGTTCTCGGCTTGCTGACCGTTTAAGGCGATTTCCGCTTGGCTGATCTCAAGATTGAACAGCACTTTGAACGTCTGGCCAATTACCACTTCCAACGCCGCCGATGAGCTCAAACCCGCGCCTTGAGGCACGTTGCCGCTGACTGAAATATCCGCCCCAGTAAACTGGTAGCCACGCGCCAGAAGACACTTCACCACGCCGCGAATGTAGTTCGCCCACATTTTGTCTTGCTGGAAGGTAATGGCTTGCGTGATATCGAATTCGTCCACTGCGTTACCGTAATCGACCGACACCACACGCACGATATTGTCTTCACGCTTTGCCGCCGCCACGACCGTTTGGTAGTTAATGGCACACGGTAGGACAAAACCATCGTTGTAATCGGTGTGCTCACCAATCAAGTTCACACGACCAGGCGCTTGAATAATATGGCTAGGTGCGTAGCCCAACACTTGCTCAAATGACGCTTTCACATTTTGGATAAGTTCAGACATAGGGACGTTCTCTTAAAATAGTAATTTGTGTGGGATAGCGCGTTGAGCCTAACTTTCTATCTGTAAAGTCGCGCTATCCCGTTATTCGTAATCAGTCCAATTTAAAGACTTAGCATTCTTTGTAGTGGACATCACTCACATCACGCAGACGCTGCGCCGCTTGCTCTGCGGTCAGGTCACGTTGGCTTTCTGCCAGCATTTCGTAGCCCACCATGAACTTACGAACCGTGGCACTGCGCAGTAGTGGCGGATAAAAAAGTGCATGAAGCTGCCAATGGTCGATGTCTGTGCCTTCGTCAAAAAACGGCGCGTAGTGCCAGCCCATCGAGTAAGGGAAAGAGCATTGGAATAAATTGTCGTAACGGCTGGTCAGCTTCTTAATCGCTCGCGCTAAATCGTCTCGTTGCTCATCGCTGAGTTCGCTCATGCGACGAATGTGCGTTTTCGGCAACAACATGGTTTCGAACGGCCAAGCAGCCCAGTAAGGCACCACCGCCAGCCAGTGTTCGGTTTCCACCACAATACGTGAACCGTCTT
>NZ_JAWOTP010000111.1:0-1446 GCF_033338935.1 Vibrio sp. Vb0598
CATCTGAGATTTAACCGAAACGGTAGAACCAAACCTAGACGGTTCAACATCGATTCGCAACGCCATCTGCTCTTTGAGTTCAGACACGTGTGAAATTACGCCAATCATGCGGCCCGTTTGTTGCAAGTCGACCAATGTTTGAATCGCCAGATCGAGAGATTCAGGGTCCAAGCTACCAAAGCCTTCGTCGATGAATAACGTATCTAAACGAATTCCACCGCTGTAAGATTGCACGACATCAGACAAGCCTAATGCCAAAGCTAAAGCTGCCATGAAGGATTCTCCCCCCGACAACGTTGCAACATCACGCATTTTTCCGGTGTAACCGTCTTCCACCACGAGATCAAGTCCTCGCCCTGCTGCACCTTTAAAACCCTCTGTTTTACGCGCTAGAATATATCGACCCTTGCTCATCAAACTCAGTCGTTGAGAAGCTTGAATCAACACATCATCCAATAAAACCCCCAACACAAATCGGTGTAAACTGATACGGCTGCCCGTTTTACCACTGGCGACATCATAAAGCGTACCGAAAACTTTGTACTCTTCCTCTAATTTACGGTTTTTATCGTGCAGATTAGAAATTTCATTGCGAACTTTTTCCAAGCCTTCAAACAGTGAACGCGTGCTATCCAGCTGATTTCTAATTTCTAGATACGAATGTTGAGCAGTGCTTAAACTCCCGTTAAGCGCTTCTAAATTAGGCTTCTCGACCGCCTTCAAAGCTTGATGTAAATCCGCAAGAGTTTGTTCTAACTGAATTTTTGTCTGCTTAAAGTTATCTATTTCTTGTTGCCAAGTTTGAGTTTGTTGTTCACTCACTTTACTCTGTAAGAAGTGCGCTTCATCAGCAAACGCACTCGCTTTTAGTGCACTTTCCCATTCGGTTTTAGCATCTTCCAGTCTACTATTCGCTTCCAACAGCCACTGTTGGTGAGTCGTCAACTGACTATCGACATTTGATTTCGCCAGCACAGCTTGTTGTAACTGCACTTGCGCAGATTCTAGGCCGTTATTCAGCTCAACAATTTGCTTGTGTATCTGAGTCAAGTCGTTTTCTAGTTGCTCTAGTGATGTGTATTTATCACCTAATGACGCAGTCAATTTCGCTAACTGCTGCTGATTTGCTTTAATCGTCGATTCATTTGCAGCCATCTGGTTTTGCAAATCGTTGATCTTACCTTCGCCAACCACACAACGTTGATTCAACTCGTTCACGCTTTGCTCAAGCTGAGCAATATTAATTGCGTTCAAATGCTGTAATCGTTCATTGAGTTGATGAATTGATGCCTGTAATGCTTGCAACTCTAGGTTCGCGTGCTGCCCCAACTCCGAAACCATTTGCTCAATTTGCTGCGTGTATTGAGCAATCGCAATATTGTGTTGTTCCAACTGGTTGCTCAATTGGTTCAGCGTGATTTGAGCCTCACGCTCCTGATGACGAGC
>NZ_JAWOTP010000112.1:0-1435 GCF_033338935.1 Vibrio sp. Vb0598
ACTTATTCGGCCCTTACTTTGAAATGGAATTTACAAGCGATGTGGCGGTAGGTGAAAGCTCTGCGGCCTGAATCCAACCATTGTCAATTGGCCTTGATAGCAGTCATCGCCAAGAGATGAAAACTCAAATTGATACACCGTATGCCAACGCCAGACTCCGTCTGGCGTTTTCAGTTTGTGTGCTCCAAAAGCGATGCTAACGAGCTGAAGATCTAATTGCTCGCATTTTCGTGAGATGGCAACTTTGGCCAACTCAGATTGACGTCGTTGTTGCCAAAATAGAAAACAGAAAAAGCACAGTCCAAGTATTGCCAGTAGATCTCCTATCATCCTTAATCCTTTCTTATCCCTTTGTGGCTTGCTGCAATTTGATGAGTGCAGTGGCTAGCTCTTCCGATGGGCTAGAGTGCAGCAAAGGTAGCAATACCATTCTTAGCTCTGGCAGCATAACTAAATCGGCAAATAATTGATTGAACAGGGTTTGATTGCCTGTTTGTGCGAGTCGCAGCAAAAATTGTTCAGCGATTTTTGCATCAGAAAGAAGATGCCATGCTCGTCCCGCAATACCGATCAGTACTTCTTGGTGACTTAAACGAGGGCTTTGCAAAATCGCTTCTAGTACTGGTAAAGAGACTTCAGTTGGAGCGCCTGCTAACGCTCGAGTTAATGCCGATAGCAAGAACAAATCTGGTTCTGCGCTGTGAATCTCTTGCTGCGCTTTTTCTGCGATACGCTGCGCTAGTCGTTCTTGTAAGTCGACATGCTCAAGAGCACCAAGCAGTGCGTATAGAGGCTCGTTAGGTAAATGATTGAGAGCTTTACGCAGAGTGACCGCATTTTGCTCTTTACCAAGGCGTGCGGCGATATCGGTGATTCCTTGCAGGCCAACCGTCTGCCAGTTTTCCCAGCCTAGACCGCCTGTGAAGTAGTGCTGTGTATGTTCGTAATATTGGCTGGTGGGTAGATCCAAATTTGCACGAACTTGGCTGTGGAATACCGCCATTTTGTCTTCAGAAGGTGTGAACGTGTATGGAGTATTGGAGAGTTTTTGTTGTTGCTCTTCAGACATCTCTTCGCTTAGACGAGTGCCCATGGCTTCAACTACGTATTTAATGAAGTTGCCAATATCAGATTGCTTGAGTAAGCCGCGCTCATCCAGTTCAAACTTTAAAAACCAAATCCAAGGTTGTTTTTGTTCATTCCAATAAGCAATCGCTAAATGTGCTTTACGCTGCATTGGGTATGGGTAAGGGCACTGACCTTTTTCAACATCGGCGAACAATTGTGAATCGATCGTTTTGATGCGTCGACCAAGGTCGAAGATTTGATATTCACAATGACTGTTTTTCAGTAACTGGGTGAGGGTTTGAATGTTTTCCATTAAATACGACGTCCTAACGTTCTTTTCACAAGAAATGGTATCATTCTCGGCTAA
>NZ_JAWOTP010000113.1:0-1434 GCF_033338935.1 Vibrio sp. Vb0598
CCAAGCGCAGTGCTTCAAGTTCTTCTGGCAATATGGCGACTTGCTCCAACTGATGGAATGGCACGCCATTGGGCTTGAAACAATGGTGCGCTGCACGGCCGCATATTCTTCTTTCTATTTTTGGTCTTGCCATTATCGTCCCTCTCAAACACTGTGCTACGTTACGCCCAAATTATGGCATATGCCAATAACATTTTTGGCATATGCTAATAATCTAAGTTTGCAAAAATCGTATTTAATAAGATGCTGACTGTTTTCACACCACAACGAATCTTCAATTGCCACTTGCTTAAAGCCAGCTCAATACTCAGTCCTACAATTCAAGCATTTACATGCGTTTGATGATTCTGACTACTTTGTCTCCAAGTCATGGCGCGACGCTTGGATAGCGCCAAAAACACCGGTTTTATTGACACAGATAGATCATTCTATTGCTTTGTTATGACGTAAACGTCGGAAACAGGGCTAATATTAACGGCATACAAAATCTTGATTTAAAGAGGGATAAAATGAAAAAGACAATGTTGGCGTTAACTGGTGCGGTAATTATTCTTGCAGGCTGTCAAGACGAGAAACCAGTAGAAACAAGTGCAGTTGAAGCTCCTCAAGCAGTAGAAATGGAAGTCACTGACACTGAACTGCCTGTCGATGCAGTACCAGTGGAAGAAGAACAAGTGATCACCACAGAAACGTTTGTAGACTCAGAGCACAACGCGAAAAACGCGCTAGATTGGAATGGCGTTTACAAAGGCACACTACCATGTGCTGATTGCGCAGGCATCGACGTGACTCTGACGCTAAATCAAGATGGCAGCTACGTGCTTGAGCAAAACTACCAAGACAAAGAAGATGGCAAATTCAAATCAGAAGGCCACTTCACTTGGGATGAAAACGGCAGCATCGTAACGCTGACCGACGAAGACGCACCAAACCAATACTTCGTAGGCGAGAACATGCTTATGATGCTAGACATGAACGGTGAGAAAGCAACTGGCGAATTAGCTTCGTTTTACAACCTAACAAAGCAACAATAATCGTCACTCTGACGTGATAGATGGTGAAAACCGAGCCTCCCCAAGCTCGGGTGTGTTTTCCTCCTCAACCTTCCCTTCCCCCAACCATACTGTTTTGTCATTAAGCAAAAAGCGAAATCACCGAAAGCCATACATTTCCATACGCTTTGCTGATAGAGGCTTACAACACCATTTTGTACACTGTTCAAAATAAAATAAACGGTACAGGAAATACAAATGAACAAGACACTTATCGCACTACTAACTTTGGCAGCAGCTGGCACCGCAACGGCAGGTGACACATACATCCGTAACGGCAACATCTACAACAACCAAGGTGGTTGGGTTGCGGAAGTGGGCGTAGCTCAAGGTAGTGACCTATTTAAAGATCAAAAACACAATACTGCACCAATTCTAAACG
>NZ_JAWOTP010000114.1:0-1432 GCF_033338935.1 Vibrio sp. Vb0598
ATATTTACACAAAACAATCTAAGCGCTTATTTCTATCAATAAGCGAGCGCATTCTTCAGAATTCATAAACTTGGGAACGGGGTAATTCCAATGTGCCTCTTTCAGAATCAGGTCAACCAAGTCTTCGATATCATCTTGTTTTATGGCTGTTGTACATTTTTCGATACCAATAGCATCGTACAAGGATTCAATCTGTTCCAAGAAATGCTCAGCACTTGGTTTGTCTTTCGTATTGATATTGGTCTTCTCGGCAAGCGTTCTTAGCTCATCTTCAATTTCAGGCAAAGAGAACTTTAAGACGGGTAGCAACGCTAACCCATTTGCCATGCCATGTGGCAAACCATACCTTGCCCCTAAGTTGTGCGCGAAAGCATGCACGTACCCTAGACTTGCCTTGGTAAAAGCTAGCCCTGCGTAGTAAGACGCCATGGCCATTTTGTATCGAGCTTCAATATCTCCCCCCTGAGCCACTGCTTTGGGTAAATAACGAAATATCAATTTGATTGCAGCGACTGAATACGCTTGAGTTTCTGGTGTCGCATTGCGCGAAATGTAGGCTTCTACCGCATGAGTTAACGCATCAATCCCTGTGTCAGCAGTGATTTTGGCTGGCAAACCGATAAGCAAGTCGGGATCGAGCGCGGCCATAATCGGCACCAGTTTCGGGTCCATCAAGGGCGTTTTTAAATGCGTGTCTGGGTCTGAAACCACTGCCGCGATCGTCACTTCAGAACCAGTGCCAGAAGTGGTTGGAATAACAAACAGAGGCGCTGGGGTTCGCCATACTTTGAAAAGTCCTGAGAGCTTTTTGATTGAGCGTTTGTTACTTACTCTTGCAGCAATCACTTTTGCACAGTCAATGGCAGATCCGCCACCTAACGCCAAAATGGCTTCCGATTGAGAGGCGTTGTAAGCACGTAATCCATCTTCCACTTGATCGTAAGTTGGGTCTGGTTTTACTTCAGAAAACACGCCCACCTGTAAACCCAACCCCTGCGTTTGCTCCAAGACTTTACCTACCATACCGATTCGAACTAATCCCTCATCGGTCACTAGCAACAAACGTCGAAAGCCTAGATCAGATATCGCCTCCAACAACTCAGATACGGCTCCCGAACCAGAAAACAACGTCGGCCGGGGAAGTGGCAGCACATGCGCGGCGATTTTTAGCCCTTTGGTGTAACTGCGATACAAACAATGTTTCAACATACAAATTCCTTGTGAGTTGGAGCATTTAGTCTAGTAGATTTTCAGGCAGCTCTTCTTTGCGGCTTCACAAATTCGCAATCGAGTCGTTTACCTTTTCTTCCTTTAACTCATTGAGCTAATTAAGAAACAAAATGGGGATATTTCTTTCCTACAGTGACCACCACAATAGGTATTCCATCTGCACCGTCCATACAAATCACATTGAAAATTGCAGCAAAACGTG
>NZ_JAWOTP010000115.1:0-1423 GCF_033338935.1 Vibrio sp. Vb0598
GTTTAAACTTGCCAAGCGCAATGGCATAGATATTCCTTATTCGTCACCAAGCGAATTTAGAGAGGCATACCCATTTGAAGATCTGCAATCTTTTCTCGACCTCTATTATCAAGGCGCAAATGTTTTACGCACAGAGCAAGATTTTTATGACCTAACGTGGGAATACTTGGAGCATTGCACAGCAGACAATGTGATTCATACCGAGATATTCTTCGACCCGCAAACTCACACTGAACGTGGCATTAACTTTGACACCGTACTCAACGGCATTTCTAGAGCGCTGACAGATGGTCTCGAAAAATTAGGCATCACATCGCAGATCATCGCTTGTTTCCTTCGTCATTTGTCAGAAGAAAGCGCGATGGAAACACTGCAATCTGTTTTAAAGCATCGCGATAAAATCATTGGAGTGGGGCTAGATTCATCAGAAAAAGGCCATCCACCAGCTAAGTTTTTACGTGTCTTCCAGAAAGCGAAAGAGGCAGGCCTACTTACCGTGGCACATGCCGGAGAAGAAGGACCAGCGCAAAATATTACCGACGCGATTGAAATGTTGGAAGTGAGCCGCGTTGATCACGGCGTTCGCTGCGTAGAAGATGAAGCTCTAGTGGGATCTCTAATTGAAACCAAAATGCCACTGACCGTTTGCCCGCTGTCTAACATCAAACTTTGCGTGTTTGATGAAATGGGACAGCACAACATCGTAGAGCTTCTGCGTAAAGGCGTGGCGGTAACCATTAACTCTGATGACCCCGTTTACTTTGGTGGCTACATGACCGATAACTTCCTTGCAGTAAATCAAGCACATCCAATGAGCAAAGAAGAACTGGCGAAATTCACGCTCAACGCTATCGATGCAAGCTTCATCGACAACGAGTTGAAGGCTCAATATCGTCATCAAGTCGAACAATATGTTGCACAACATTCATCGATGTAATGCGGTATACCCTTACAAACCCTCTGTGGTTAAAACGGGACTTAAGCGCTAGACTGAAAAAGCTCAACAAAGCACTTAATAAAGGAAGAAAATCATGATTCAACAAGGCCAAGCACTACCTTCTGCAACCGTAAGTGAACTGACTGCCGATGGCATGGTCAACCACGATGTGACCGAACTGTTCGCGAACAAGAAAGTGGTGCTATTCGCGGTTCCTGGCGCATTCACTCCAACTTGCTCAGAAGCTCACCTACCAGGCTACGTAGTACTCGCAGATCAATTAAAAGCCAAAGGCGTTGATTTAATTGCTTGTGTGGCGGTGAACGATGCATTCGTAATGAACGCATGGGGTGAAGCTCAAAACGCTTCTGAGATTTTGATGCTAGGTGACGGTGATGCTAGCTTTACTAAAGCGCTAGGCTTGGAAATGGATACTGGCGGCTTTGGCGGCGTTCGCTCACAACGTTACGCGATGATCATTGAAAA
>NZ_JAWOTP010000116.1:0-1420 GCF_033338935.1 Vibrio sp. Vb0598
TTTCTTGCTGGTGGCTGCACCAGCTCAAGATGGCACGTTAGCGATGAAACACATGGGCGGTACAGGGATCTTCACTGCAGTAATGTGTGCCTTCTTTGCTGTTGAGCTGTATCGATTTATGAAAAAGCACAACATCACGATTCGCATGCCAGAGCAGGTGCCACCTGCGATCGCGCGTTCTTTCGAGGTGTTACTGCCTGTTCTAGCTGTGTTTGTCACGCTTTATCCATTAAGCATCTTCGTTCAAACCCAATACGACATGTTGATTCCTGATGCAGTTATGGCGATGTTCAAGCCATTAATCAGCGCATCAAATACTTTGCCTGCCATCATTGGTGCACTACTCATGTGTCAATTACTTTGGTTTGCAGGGATTCATGGTGCCGCGATTGTGGTTGGCCTTCTATCGCCAATCTTTCTAACAAACATCAGTGGAAACATCGACGCATTTGTTGCTGGGCAGCCTGTTCCGAATATCTTCACTCAGCCGTTCTGGGACTTCTATATCTTCATTGGTGGTTCTGGTGCGACGTTAGCGTTGGTTCTACTGATGTCATTTAGCCGCTCTGTTCACCTAAAGAGTATCGGCCGAATGAGTGCGGTTCCTGGCTTCTTCCAAATTAATGAACCAGTGATTTTTGGTAGCCCAATCGTAATGAACCCAACATTGTTCATCCCATTTGTTTTTGCTCCAGTAATTAACGCAACGATTGCTTACTTTGCTGTGCATCTTGGCTTCGTAGGTATGGGGGTGGCTACTACACCATGGACGACGCCGGCAATTATTGGTGCGTCTTGGGGAAGCGGCTGGACGTTTTCTCCGGTACTGCTCGTAGTGGGTCTGTTGATTCTTGACCTTCTTATCTACTTCCCATTCTTCAAAATGTTTGAGAAGCAAATGCTTGAGCAAGAACTACCAACAACCAAAGAAACGAAACAGGCAGAACAACCTGCTGGTGAAGGCGTAACCGCTTAATTATGAATGGGCTGTTTTACCAAGCAGCCCATATTTTTGGAGAGAGAAAATGGAACAAGAACTGGTTGTAATGGAAATCATCTGTAATGCGGGTGAAGCCAGAAGTTTAAGTTATGAAGCACTCCGTTTGGCGAGAGAGCAAAAATTTGAAGCAGCAGAAGAGAAATTGTTGCAAGCCAGAGAGTGCATTAACAAGGCGCATTTAATTCAGACGCAATTGATCGAAGAAGATCAGGGGGAGGGCAAAGTGCCGATGACTCTGGTTATGGTGCACGCTCAAGATCATTTAATGACAACGATTCTAGCGCAAGAAATGGCTGTTGAGATTGTCGCTTTGAACAAGCAACTCGCGAACAAGTAAGGAAATCATTATGTCTAGAGAGGCGATCAAACTTGCCATTATTGGTGGTGGTAGTAGCTATACCCCGGAATTGGTTGAAGGGG
>NZ_JAWOTP010000117.1:0-1416 GCF_033338935.1 Vibrio sp. Vb0598
GCTTAACCGTTGGCGTCAACGATGTATCTCTGACCATCAATGAAGGCGAGATTTTTGTCATTATGGGTCTCTCTGGCTCAGGAAAATCCACTCTCGTTCGACTTCTCAATCGACTCATTGAACCCACCAAAGGCAGTGTTTACCTCAAAGGGAAAGACATTGCTCACATCTCCGAAGAAGAACTGCGCGAAGTTCGTCGGAACAACATTTCAATGGTTTTTCAAAATTTTGCGCTCATGCCCCACATGTCGGTGATAGAAAATGCCGCTTTCGGCCTGGAACTCGCAGGCGTCGATGTGACTGCTCGCCACGAAAGTGCATTATCGGCGTTGCAGAGAGTTGGATTAGATACCTACGCTGAATCATTTCCTGATGAACTATCAGGTGGTATGAAGCAGCGTGTTGGTCTTGCCCGCGCCCTAGCTTGCGACCCCGATATTTTGCTGATGGATGAAGCGTTCTCAGCGCTCGATCCTTTGATTCGTTCTGAAATGCAGGATGAATTGATTCGTCTGCAAAATGACGATAAACGCACCATCGTATTCATTTCGCACGACTTGGACGAAGCCATGCGCATCGGTGACCGAATTGCCATCATGCAAAACGGCGAAGTTGTGCAAGTCGGCACACCAGATGAAATTCTTCATAACCCCGCCAATGATTATGTCGAGGCGTTTTTCCGCGGCGTTAATGTCGCCAGCGTGCTAACCGTCAAAGATATTGCGCGCAAGAAGCCCGCTGCGGTATTCAAGAAATCCGAACACGACGGCCCTGGCTCTGCCATGCAAATCTTGATGGATCACGACCGCGATTACGGCATCGTCGTCGATAAATCTAGCCGATATTCCGGCATCGTTTCTCTCGACTCCTTACGCTTAGCCCACAAGGAAAATCGCTCCTTGGCCAGCGCACAATTAGAAGATGACGTGACCCTTCAGCCCGACCAGTCTGTGAATGACATTCTCGGCGTCGTGGCGAGCGTTCCTTATGCTGTGCCAGTAGTCGATGAGCAAGGAACCTATTTTGGTGTCGTGACGAAGTCGCGTCTTCTGCAAACACTCGATAAGGATTAAAACGATGTCTACAGAGCAAACAAATAACGATCCTTGGTCGCAAACCGCACCAACACAAGAAGACCCGTGGTCACAAGGTAGTGAGGCCGCAACTAACAACGATTGGTTGAACAGCGAAGCCGTGCAAGAGACACCTTTCGATATCATGAACCCATTTCAAGATGCCGTTCTCCCACTCGATAATTGGGTAGAATCTGGGTTGAATTGGCTCGTTGAACATGGTCGCCCTGTTTTTCAAGCCATACGAGTTCCGATCGATTTTATCTTGTCCTCATTCGAAACCGCGTTAGTCTCTACGCCGTCACCAATTATGGTGCTGATCCTATTTTTACTCGCGTGGCAG
>NZ_JAWOTP010000118.1:0-1408 GCF_033338935.1 Vibrio sp. Vb0598
ATCTCCTTCCACAAAGCTCAACCACTCTTTACCACCCTCAATCCCAATCACTTTGGGGCATTGCGTGAATCCATTGGAATGAAGGTGATTTAACAACTGGTGGACGGTCATCGTCCAAGAGCTTGCCGGACGACTAACGCGATCACCAGTACAATAAATGGCATTGTCCCGACCACCTTGTAGCATTTCCATGACTTTTCCTTGTTCGATCAGATTTGGGGCGACGATTGAAACAAGCGTCATTTTATACCTTAAGTAACGAATCTTGTTTTAACTACCGACCAAAAAGCACCCAACTTTGTTAGCTCAATCGCAGGAAACCACTTTCACTTATTCGAAGATGCTGGGCTTTTAAGCTTATAGACTTTGCATGACCCAATGAGTAAAAGCCTCAACTTGCGGTTTATCGCTTTCCCTTACCACTATATGATGCGCGCTGGCGCTTGGCATGGACCATCCACCAATCGGAACCAAAAGTCCTTGTTGTAGCTCATCCTCCACTAAAAAGTCCCTAACAAGCAGTATGCCTAACTGATTCACCGCCGCTTGAATGGCTAGTAAGGAATGTTCAAACTCGGCGATAGGTTTACTCACTTTGCCTTCATAGCCCTGAAAACACAGCCAAGCTTGCCACGATTCATGGTATCCGCCCGTGCACAGTTTTGGCGCTAGCGCGATATCGGTAAGATGAATGACCGAATTAAGATTTAAAAAACCAGGGCTCGCCACCACTATCCAGTTTTCTTGGGTAAGTTGAACAGCCTGCTCTGATTGCCAATCTCCATAACCGTTGATGATCTCCACATCCGCAATGGCGCTAGCATTCGGTACCGTGTTGGCGGTCGTTGAAATTTTTACCACGACATCAGGGTGCTGACGATGAAAATCGGCCAAGCGCGGCATTAACCATTGAGAACAAAAGCTGTGAGCGACATGAAGCGTCAGTTGAGTATTTTTCTGGCGAGCAAAAAGGTGTTGAGTTGCTACAGATAGCATCTGCAAAGTCTGGCTAACAACAGGTAAGTAGGCTTGGGCAGCTTGCGTTAATAAAAGCTGCGCACCATTGCGCTCAAAAAGTATCGCGTCTAACTGAAGTTCCAACGATTTAACTTGCTGACTGACCGCCGCGCGAGTGACATTTAGCTCTTTTGCAGCTTTTGTAAAGCTTCGCAAACGGGCTGTTGCTTCAAAGGCTTTCAGGGCATTAAGTGGTGGGAGGTTTTGCATCATGCTCTCCTACTAAACGGAGCATCGATATTATGAATCTGTGATGACAGAATGATGAACAACAAGCAAAGCGCACGCCGCCGCCGTCATTTCAATATACAGCCCAACAACCGTCTCGGTTCCATCCAAGCATAAGGTTGAAGACAAGATCAAAAAAGCCAGCGATAAACGCTGGCTTTTT
>NZ_JAWOTP010000119.1:0-1408 GCF_033338935.1 Vibrio sp. Vb0598
TCGCTTGATGCCAAAAGTGTTTGACGCGGTGTTTGCCCACCCAGACGCTCAATTTGGTTTACCGCGAGTATTGCACTTGCTGCACAATATTTGCACGCGCACGACGTACTTGGAATTGTTGGATGAACACCCTGCCGCATTGGTGCAGTTAGTGCGCTTGTGTACCGCAAGTCCGATGATTTCCGAACAGTTGTCTCGTTATCCAATCCTTCTGGATGAGTTGATAGATCCTCAACAGCTGTACAACCCAATTCCACTCGATAGCTATCGCACTGAATTGCGCGATTTCCTTGCCCGTATTCCCGAAGATGATATGGAGCAGCAAATGGAAGCGCTGCGTCAGTTTAAGCAAATTTGTATTCTGCGTATTGCCGCAGCGGATATCGCTGGCGTGCTGCCAGTCATGAAAGTAAGTGACCACTTAACTTATCTAGCAGAAGCCATTGTTGAAGCGGTGGTCAGCCAAGCGTGGCTTCAAGTGTCTGAAAAATACGGCGAGCCAACACACGTGAAAGACCGTGAAGGCAAAGGCTTTGCCGTGATCGGTTATGGTAAAGTCGGTGGATGGGAGTTGGGCTACAACTCAGACTTAGATATCGTCTTTATGCACGACTGCCCAGTTAACGTATACACCGATGGTAAGAAGGAAATTGACGGTCGCCAGTTCTACCTTCGTTTAGCACAGCGCATCATCCATATTTTCTCAACCCGCACCGCATCAGGCATTCTATACGAAGTGGACACTCGCTTACGTCCTTCTGGTGCGTCCGGCCTGTTGGTGAGTCCAACCGATGCGTTTGATGATTATCAACATCAAGATGCGTGGACTTGGGAGCATCAAGCTTTAGTGCGCGCTCGCATGATTTATGGTGATGAACCATTGGCGATTGCTTTCCATAACACTCGTCATGATGTGTTGTGTAAACCGCGTGATGAGCAAACGTTGAAAAAAGAAGTCGTCGAGATGCGTGAAAAAATGCGCGATCATTTAGGCGGTAAGAAATCTGGTCGCTTCATGATCAAGCAAGACGTCGGTGGTATTACCGATATCGAATTTCTGGCTCAATATTTGGTGCTTAACTATAGTCACGAGAAACCTAAGCTTACGCGTTGGTGTGACAATGTCCGAATATATGAAACGCTAATTGCTCAAGGTGTCATGGAAGAAGACCAAGCGATGCAACTGATACGCGCGTATACGACGATGCGTAACGAAATACATCACAGAAACCTACTTAATTTGGATGCAGATGTGGTTGAAGATAAGTTTGTTGCAGAAAGAGAATGGGTGAAGCAAGCATGGAACCAGTGGTTCGCCTAAGTAGAAGTAGTGCTCAAGGTTCAGCCTAGAAAAAGGCTGTGCTAAACTCACCACGATTTAATTTTTGGAGACCAATAATGAAACCAA
>NZ_JAWOTP010000120.1:0-1396 GCF_033338935.1 Vibrio sp. Vb0598
TTGGAAACTATCTCGGAAGAGGCCATTTTCATCATCAGCGATGATCTCAACCAATACACGCAAAGCAATTGTACCTACTTCCGAACTCAATCAGGATGTGATGACAACGTTGCTTTCTCTTTTACGTTGACGGTTTATTTTAAGGAAGGCTCCGACCGCTCTGGCTTACAAGCCATGCCTTACGACCCATTTATCTTTGCAACACCAAACACTTACCACGGTGACGGTATTACCTTCCAACCAGGCCGAAAATGGGAAGTACACCTACCGGATCAAGCGCCAACCGAGCAGTTTGATGATACCAACTTATATGGACTCGGGGTTGATGCAAGTGATCCTGTACAAGGTACGTACTTCAAAACCAGCAACAACCTACCTTGGGCTCTGCTGATTGTTGAGGACTGGGAGTGGCCATTGGAAAACGTAGACTTGGTTGACGCGTATCCACAATTTGCCACTTACGCTGAATCAACCGGCAGTCAAAATGCTAACTGGCATGCCTCACCAAAAGCAAACAAATGCTACATTCCATAGGAGACCACATTATGAAAAATTTAATCACAATCATCATGGGATTAGCGTTAACAGCCTGCGGCGGTGGAGGTGGCGGCGGTGATAAAAGCGGTGACAGTTCAACGCCTCCCCCAACTCAGACCACCATCGTGGTCGAAGAACCAAGCATGCAAACGCTGAACGTACCAGATGGCTACGACTACGATCCGATCGTCGCTCGTGCTCTATCTGTTGACATTAGTGGCTACTCTTCACAACGCGCGCACCTTAGTGTCTATAAAGAGTATCAAGCGATGACTTCAGGTACCTATCAAGCGAAATACGCAAGCAAAGTAGCTTCTGAAGCACTCATCAACGGAAAAGCCGAAATGAATTTTCCGGTCTCCGATAGCCAAGGAAATCTATTAGTCGAAGTTTGGTTTTATGACGGTTCAGACCCCGTGCAGCACGTGATATCAGCACAAGATTCATCTTGGCGCCTGTAAGCATTAATGTCATGAATAGCAAACAAACCTAAACCTCTTAGAGATGTTAAATATCAGCAAAAATCGCATCGTTCTTTGAACATGCGATTTTTTTATTGTAAAACAATAGGCTTACGCTAGCCTAAACGGGTGGAACTCAACTTGGATAACCCCATAACTTACATTTTGGTCTTCATCGGTTCGATTGCTCTGCTCCTTTTACTTTTGTGGGGCTCACCCACCAGCGAAAAAACCTTATCAGCGACCGTCATCAGCAACACTTTGACTCAGTCTTTAGACGGGCAACGACGTTACCTGACGATAGACGCTCCTGATATCGAACAACAACGCGTCGCCGTTCCGATAACAACTGACTGTGCGATCGGTTCGACAGCCACATTTAGGCAAGCGACAAGCTC
>NZ_JAWOTP010000121.1:0-1396 GCF_033338935.1 Vibrio sp. Vb0598
AATCCCGTGATACTCGTGAAGAGGTCGTCGCGCTAGGACAGCTGCACTCTTTTGTTGAGCCGGGTCCTGCCTATACCATTCTTGGTGAAGGGCAGCGAGTATGGGGCGGGCGATCGTTTGATGGCCAGCACGAAAAAAATCGCCGTTGCATGCCTTCTTTTTTCTTTTTGCCTCAAATTGAGCTGATTCGATTTGATCAGCAGTGGTCACTCGCGGTTAACCTAACTGAAGACAAAGCGCGCACGCTTGCAGGCTTGAGAAAGCTTATTTGCGATGTCGCCGCTTTACCTCCGATCTCGTCACACATTCGCTCGATTGTTCATACTCCTGTCAAATCTGAGTGGGATGCGCTGGTACATAAAGTTCTGACTGGGATTGAGAATGATGAGTTTAAAAAAGTTGTGTTGGCTCGCCGCTCTACTGTCCAACTGGATAACAGGTTGAGCGCTGCACAACTGCTTAAAGCGAGCTATTTGAACAACCATCACAGCTTTCATTTCTTGCTGAGTTTAGACAGCAAACACAGTTTTATGGGTTCTACGCCAGAGCGTTTGTATTCTCGTGTTGGACATGAACTTCATACCGAAGCTTTAGCGGGCACGATTGGTCGTGGCGACAATGCCACTCATGATATGGAGTTGGCGAACTGGTTATCTCAGGATTCAAAAAACTTAAACGAAAACCAGTACGTCGTGGACGATATCGTAGAACGCCTTTCTCCTCATTCCGAAATGGTAGAAGTAGAAACCGAACCGAGATTGGTGCGTTTACGTAAGGTGCAGCACCTCAAACGTAATATTCATGCAAGCTTAAAAACAGGCACAAATGGCGTACAACTGCTTTCTGCATTGCAGCCGACGGCCGCAGTGGCAGGTTTGCCTCGTAAAGAGTCGATGCAGTTCATCCTTGATAACGAGCCGTTTGCTCGTGGCTGGTATGCTGGCTCTATGGGTTACATCAGCCATGAACGCGCAGAGTTTTGTGTGGCAATAAGAAGTGCATTGGTGCTTGGCGATCAAGTTCAGCTGTTTGCTGGAGCGGGTATTGTTCCTGGATCAGTTGCTGAACACGAATGGGCTGAGTTAGATAAAAAGATGTCGACGCTGTTAACGTTGATTTCCGATCATCCGCCGCTTGGAGTGGCATCATGAGTTACGATCAAGCGGTTCTCAATCGAATTTGGTCAGAGACCATTTTGACTGAGCTTCACCGATTTGGTGTGAAGCATGTTTGTATCGCGCCGGGATCGCGTTCGACTCCTTTGACTTTAGAAGCGGCGGAACAGCCAAATTTTTCCATTCATACTCATTTTGATGAGCGTGGATTAGGTTTTATGGCGCTTGGTTTGGCGAAAGCGAGCCAAGAGACCGGAAGAGCAATCGTCTGTTCTCCAGTC
>NZ_JAWOTP010000122.1:0-1393 GCF_033338935.1 Vibrio sp. Vb0598
GTTTGTAACACACCCCAATCACCAACAAAAGCTCCACAAAATCAAAAATAAACAGTGACTTAACAATGTTATTTAGTCGTAAGGCAAAATTTTATTGTTTGTAAGCAGTTAAATTGCAATGTATACGTAGGTGTCGTTAAAAAATGTAATAACTATTATTAGAAGAGCTTATGTCAAACCAACATCAATATTTCGGTCACCCTCGTGGCTTGTTCTTATTGTTCGGCACTGAACTCTGGGAACGCTTTTCCTACTACGCAATGCGTGCCATTCTAGTACTCTACTTAACTGATACCACAATGAATGGTGGTTTGGGCTGGTCAACGAAAGACGCGCTCGACCTTTATGGCATTTACACCGGCCTTGTTTACATTACCCCATTGATTGGTGGTTACCTTGCCGATAACTACCTTGGCCAACGCCGCTCAATTTTGCTTGGTGGTGCATTAATGGCTATCGGCCAGTTCACACTGGCACTTCCGGCTGACGCACTAGGCTTCGGAGCACTTCACACTTTCTATTTAGGTCTTGCTCTGCTTATTTGTGGTAACGGTCTATTCAAGCCAAATATCTCTACCATGGTTGGTGACCTTTACAATGAAGGTGATAACCGTCGTGATGGCGCTTTCACTATCTTCTACATGGGTATCAACCTTGGTGCTTTACTAGCCGGCGTGGTTTCTGGATCTGTAACGAACTCATTTGGTTGGAAAGCAGGTTTCGTAGCAGCGGGCGTGGGTATGATAATCAGCCTTGTCATGCAAATGTCGCTTTCACAGTCTTGGCTTGGTGATATTGGCCGTGAGCCAGCCGCGAAACGCGACCTAAACAATAAGAACGCCAAAACAAAACAGCCTCTTACCAAAGAAGAAGTAGATCGCATTAAAGTTATCTTGGTGATGAGCCTGTTTACTATCGTATTCTGGGCTGGTTTCGAGCAAGCTGGCGGTCTGATGAACATTTACACTCAGCAGTACACCGATCGTATGATTGGCGGTTTTGAAGTACCTGCAGCTTGGTTCCAGTCACTAAACCCATTCTTTATCATTACGCTTGCGCCTGTCCTTGCGGTTCTATGGGTGAAACTAGGTAAACGTGAACCAAACTCACCAGCGAAATTTGCTTTAGCCATGTTCTTCTTGGCACTAGGCTTCCTATGCATGGTTGGTGCAGTAATGGAGCAAGGTGGTGATACTAACGTGAAAACATCCATGCTATGGCTAGTTGGCGCGTGCTTCTTCCATGCTTTGGGTGAACTGTGTCTATCCCCTATTGGCCTGTCTCTTGTAACCAAACTGGCTCCGCTACGTCTTGCATCGTTGATGATGGGTGCATGGTTTGGTTGTAACGCTATTGCGAACTATGTCGCTGGTTACGTGGGTTCTCATGTGGG
>NZ_JAWOTP010000123.1:0-1374 GCF_033338935.1 Vibrio sp. Vb0598
AAGTCGTGTTCGATGAACTCTCGCACTTCTCGCCCACGTTCGCCAATTAGAGCCAGAACGGTTACGTCTACGTCCGCAGAGCGAATCAGCTTCGCCAGCAAGGTACTTTTACCGCCGCCAGCCGCCGCGAAAATGCCCATACGTTGGCCTTCGCCGCAGGTGAGCAAACCATCTATGGAGCGAACGCCAAGCGAAATTGGTTTTTCGATCAATTTACGCTGCATCGGTGGCGGGGCATCACGATAAACGGGATACCAAGCACTTGGCTCTTGGCTTTGTGCACCATCGAAAGGGCGGCCCAGTCCATCGAGGATTTTACCCAGTAAGTGATCGCCAACACCGACTTCGTGCATTTTCCCCATCGGGCTCACCTCGGTATTGGATGAAATGCCAAACATGTTGCCAAGTGGGGTAAGCAGCGCGTGATGTTGTTGAAAGCCGACGACTTCAGCCAACAACGATAAGGTTTGGTCGGGATTGCGCAGCTCACACAACTCTCCAACGCGTACGCCCGGCACCACAGCCTTGATGATGGTGCCGGTTACTTGAGTAACGCGTCCGCGAATTTGGATCAAACGCGTTTGTTTGATCGCAGATTGCTGAATATCGGTGATGTATGAGAAATCGTTCAATGTAAAAAATATGCGCAATGATTGATGCTGGGAGAATAGAAAGGATGGGGTGGTATTTATAGTGAATATTGGTCGGGAGTTTTTAGAAAACTGAAAACGCCCTAAAAAAACACGTCTGATTTTGACAGCCTGATAAAAACGCACTTCATATAATTCGCTTGTATTGTACGAAAGGAGTGCAAGTGAATGAGCATTATCAATAGTCAGATAGCAACCAACACCAAGTTTGATGCATCGGTCCGAAATGGATTGGAATCGTCTCGTGCAGACAGCGCCGTAAAAGGCAGTTATCGAGGTGAGACAGTGCGCGTGCACAACGCCACTCAATCGCTTTTTGACGCGATGGAAGAGCTCACATCACTTGGCTCCGAAAAAGCAGAAAAAGATCTCACCAAACGCAAAATAAAAGACGGTGGCGTTCGCGTTAACGAAGCACACGAGCTGGTTTCTGATTACCTCAGAAAGGTACCTGATCTAGAGAAAAACCAAAAAATCAAAGATCTTGCGGCCAAAATGGCGGGTGGCAACATTTCGACCATCGCTCAGCTTCAAGCGTATTTGAATGGGTTTTCGGAAGAGAAAAGCCACCAATACTTAGCTCTAAAAGCGGTGAAGAAATACTTATCGGCCAATCCGGAAAGTAAACACTTATTGGCGCTGATTGACCAAGCGATCTTGAAAATCGAGCAGAACCCGGATTCTTGGTCGCAAATCGACACCGAAATCCGTGTTTCTCATTTCG
>NZ_JAWOTP010000124.1:0-1372 GCF_033338935.1 Vibrio sp. Vb0598
AAGATGACAATTATATTACAGATCACATTAAACACCTGAAAAGAATACAACTCTTATGCAATGCGTGGTATGAAATATATCTGTAACAAAAATCTCATAATGTTTTCACTCGTCTGTTTATCCCCATGATCAGTACGATTACTTCACTTTAGGCTAGGTAAGGTTATGAGCGCAGAAAAACTATATATAGAAAAAGAGCTTAGTTGGTTATCTTTCAATGAACGAGTGTTACAAGAAGCGGCCGACAAAACCGTTCCGTTGATCGAGCGTATTCGTTTTCTTGGGATCTTTTCCAACAACCTCGACGAATTCTACAAAGTGCGCTTCGCTGATGTGAAACGTCGTATTTTGATCAACCAAGAGCGAGGAGGGAGTGACAACTCCAAGCGTCTGTTGAGTAAGATGCAAGCCAAAGCCCTTAAGCTTAACGAACAATTCGACGAACTTTACAGTGAATTAATTAGAGAAATGGCACGGCGTCGCATTTTCTTGGTCAATGAGCATCAACTCGATGAAGCGCAGGAAAAGTGGATCACCAAATACTTCCGCAAAGAAGTCATGCCACATATCACGCCTTTGTTGATGAAAGATGAAATCGACGTGCTGCAATTCCTCAAAGACGAATACGCTTACATCGCCGTCGAACTGCGCAAAGAAGACCACTCTCAATACGCTCTCATCGAAATTCCAACCGACCACCTGCCACGCTTCGTGATGGTGCCAGAGCAAAAAGGCAAACGCCGTAAGACCATCATCTTGCTTGATAACATCATCCGATACTGTTTAGACGAGCTTTTTAAAGGTTTTTTCGATTATGATGAGCTCGCTGGTTACGCGATGAAAATGACGCGTGATGCAGAGTACGACTTGCGTAATGAAATCGAATACAGCTTGCTAGAGCAAATGTCAGCAGGAGTAAACCAACGTTTAACCGCCATGCCAGTACGCTTTGTGTATGAGCGTGAAATGCCGCAAGAGATGCTCGACTTCTTGTGCAGCAAACTAAGAATTTCCAATTACGACAACCTAATTCCAGGTGGGCGCTACCACAACTTCAAAGATTTCATCGCTTTTCCAAACGTCGGGCGAGAATACCTCGAAAACAAACCTATGCCACCAATGAAGTGTGCAGACTTTGAAGGTTACGCCAACAGTTTCGAAGCCATCAAAGCCAAAGACATTCTGCTCTACTACCCTTATCACACCTTTGACCATATTGGTGAATTGGTTCGCCAGGCATCCTTTGACCCGAAAGTGCTCAGCATCAAAATTAATATCTACCGCGTAGCCAAAGACTCTCGCTTGATGAACTCTTTGATTGATGCAGTGCATAACGGCAAAAACGTTACTGTAGTCGTTGAGCTGCAGGCAC
>NZ_JAWOTP010000125.1:0-1371 GCF_033338935.1 Vibrio sp. Vb0598
TTCCTATTACAATATTGACCAGTTAATAATCGGAGACTACGCTGATATCCTCAAACGATAGAATCTGCCATAGAGTTAAGGAAAACTAATGTGAAAGATCGAATGCCACCATTACAGGGCTTGTACTATTTTTTCATCGCAGCAAAGGAAGGCAGTTTTAAAACCGCAGCCAAGAATCTATTTGTTACCCCCGCAGCCATCAGCCAACAAATTCGTCAGCTTGAGGAGTTTTTAGGGACGGACTTGTTTGTTCGTCAACACAGAAAAATTGTGCTGACGCCAGAAGGGGAACTGCTATTTACTCAGGCAGAAAGAGGGTTTGCCCATTTGCAGCAAGGCGTACGCCTTGTCAACCAGGATCCAAACCCGAACCATCTTTCAATATCAACACTGCCCTCCTTTGCCCACCATTGGTTGGTGCCTAAAATCACCGCCTTTCGTCAACGTCATCCTGATATTGCCCTATTACTAGAGCCCACAAATGATCTTGTCTCTTTTCAAGATAGTCAGATAGATTTGTGCGTTCGCTACGGATTAGGAAAATACCCAAATTTAGAATCGCAGTGGCTGATGGACGAAGCATTTTACCCAGCATGTCATCCGATGTATCAGAAAGAACATGGCATCTATAGCATCGAAGATTTAAGCAAAGCAGAGCTCATCGAAGACGTTTGGCCCGATCTCGACTGGAACATGTGGTTAGCAAGACTTGGACACTCTGCGGCAAAGCCCGCTTTAAAATACAGTGGCTCGCACTTAGTGTTGGAAGCTGCGTTATCCCTGCAAGGTGTAGCGCTCGTCAAACACAGCTTGGCGTATCAATATTTTCGGACGGGTAAACTGGTTCGTATTGGCGACATCGCGATAAAACCTAGATTTGCGTACTACCTATGTGCACCCAAGGGTTACTTGAAGCGACCAAAAGCACAACTATTTGCCCAGTGGTTAAAAGAAGAGATAGACACATTTGAAAAGTCAGTGACACAAGATTTTGAAATTATCGAGCTCGATAAATAAGCACGTCTTACTTCAAAAGGAGGTTTGCTAAACAACAAGAGAACGACCAAGTTCGGTGATGAATGTTAGCCAACATCTCAGCGTCAAAGTAAAGCAAACTTAAAAGATGAACGTTGATGACTCTTCAAACAACTTTCGGCCATAGATATAAAAAGCCCCGCACGAGGCGGGGCTTTAAAATCATAGAGTTAACTTAAGAATTACTTCTTAGCGTTACGCTCTTTAACGTCAGCAATTACTTGCTCAGCAACGTTGTTTGGACATGGTGAGTAGTGTGAGAACTCCATAGAGAACTGACCACGACCAGATGTCATTGTACGTAGAGTACCGATGTAACCAAACATTTCTGATAGA
>NZ_JAWOTP010000126.1:0-1365 GCF_033338935.1 Vibrio sp. Vb0598
GTGTGTACCACCGCAAGGCACTTGAGCGAAGCCTTCCACTTTCCAATAGCGCCTTTCTTGGCCTTCGTCAGAGAATGCGCTCTCAATCTCAGCGTCCGAATCGATAACTGCCTGAGCTCGTTGTTGAAACTCCGCCAGCAGTGGCGTGATGCTTTCAGGCCATTCAAAATCAATTCGGCTTTTATCTGCGGAGATATGTGCGCCAACCTTCTGAATGTTTGCAAATTTTTGCGTGAACAGTTCAAGTATGACTTCCGCCGCAAAGTGGAGCTTCATCAACGCATAACGCCTTTGCCAGTCAATTTGAGTGATCACTTGGTCGCCAACTCGAAACGTGGGTTGACGTTCTAGAGTGTAAACAATGCGTGAGCCAGACTTAATTGCACCGACGACAGGAATCCCGTCGATCGTACCTGCATCGCTCTCTTGTCCGCCGGATTCAGCATAAAAAATAGTGTGGGATAACTCGACTTCATTGTCCGAAATTCGAGTTACCGTGGAGGTGAGTTCTGTTTGGTAAGGGTTTTTCCAAAATACCTTGACGGTCATATGGCCTTCCTTTGCACATAATATTGACGTACATCGATGCTACGCGGCTAATAAGTGAAGTCAAGCGATGCTGATGAGATAAAAAATAAGCTCCCGAAGGAGCCTATTCACTTACTTTCACTAACTTTCAATTACTTAAGAGGAACGCCAGGCGCGTCAGACACGCAGGAAGCATAAGCCGGGTCTCGAGCATCCATCACCAACTGCGCTCGACCTCGATGCAGGTTAATGATGTCATACACGACGCCCTCATGATGCGGTAAATCCATTAGCGAAGTAGACCAATATTCCGAATTCGCTGGCCAACCAAAACCTCCGCCATCTTTGTCTTCTTCATAGATGCTTTCAGTCCCGTCCCAAACACTGCCTCGTGATGCACGATACAAGCTAAACAACTCATTGCGAGTGGCACGACGCCAGTTGTCACGACCAGCAAAGTTTCTTACAGACAAATCATGACACCAGTTTGCGTATTGGCTGGTTAAGCCTGCGCGATCACGTCCGTATTGGTTGAACATCGCAAAGTCACCCACAGGGCCGCGTGTACCGTCTTCCGTTTTGATGCCAACGTAAGTTTTTGGTTTTGTCGCGTCGTAGCTCAAAGGTTTAACAAGCTCATAGCCTAGTTTGTTCATGAGCTTCACTGATGGTGGTGCGGTAAATAGGCGACCATCTTCATCACTCGCTACCATCAAACACGCTTCCGCGCTTCCTTCTCCTGAACGAGGCTGTGGGCAAATAGAGATGGCAGACTCTTTTTCTTCCGCCTCAACAACCTTGACCTCAGAGGTGCCTTTTAACTCCCCAAAGGAAGCT
>NZ_JAWOTP010000127.1:0-1354 GCF_033338935.1 Vibrio sp. Vb0598
AATACAGCCTATCTTCTTCGGTTCAAGAGAACACTTACCGCATCTCCGTAAAACGTGAACAAGGCGGTAAAGTATCCAACTATCTGCACGATGAGCTAAACATCGGCGATAAAGTAAAACTCACAGCGCCAGCGGGTGATTTCTTTATGGATGTAGACACCAATACACCAGTGGTGCTGATTTCTGCAGGTGTCGGCCTTACGCCAACACTGTCAATGCTAGAAAGCTTGACGGAACATCACGCGCCAGTGACTTGGGTACATGCAACAGAAAACAGCAAACACCACGCCTTTAAAGAGCACGTAAACCAGCTAGTCACGGCGAAAGAAAACATGAACGCGCTCATTTGGTATAACCAACCAACGGCAGAAGACAAGATAGGTGAAGACTTCCACTTTACCGGCTTTGTAAACCTGCATGAAATCGAAGCCGCACTCAAACAAGACAACGTACAAGTGTACTTCTGTGGTCCGGTGGGCTTTATGCAGCACGTCGCGAAACAGCTACAAGAACTTGGCGTCCCTCAGGAACAATTCCATTACGAATGCTTTGGCCCACATAAGGTGGTTTAAGCGCGTTCACCTATCGGGAAAACAACAAAGCCCACGAAGTGTGGGCTTTGTTGTATGAAGTTACCGAGAATTTTCTGGAGATCTACCAGAACATGTCACGCCTTTTTGCGCGTGCAATGATGTTTTGTGGCATACGCTGTTCTAGCCCACGCCTTAACACGGCAATGCGTTTGTGTTGACGCTGATCGGCGGTCACCGAGTTGTACAACCAGCGGTAAGCATCTTCATAGTCCAACGGACTACCGTAATCGCGTAGCAGCAATTCAGCCAGATGAATACGCGCGTTTAAATTACCCATAGAAGCGGCTTCACGCAAATACGGAATCGCACGCTCTTTGTCTTGTTGCACCAAAGTACCGCGCGAATAGTAACGTCCAATCTGCTCTAATGCCGCAGGTAAGCCTTGCTGCGCGGCATTTTCCATGTAGTAGAGCCCCAGCTCGACATCTTGCTCGACACATACGCCCCACGCCAACATGTCGCCATATAGGAACTCGTAAGCAGGCAAGTTAATTCGAGTCGCACGAGCTACGATATCTTCCACCAGCTGGCAGTTATCAGCGCGCACGCGTTGTAAATGCTTATTCTGCTCAATAAGCTTTATCAGTTCTGCTTCGGTGTAGATGGGGACTGGCGCGCCAACATCAGCAGCACTCGCTCGCACTGTTGTGGCAGACAGCATCAGTAACAGTGAAGCAGCCACTGTTCGTAACTTCATAAACGTACTCTTCAAGGTATCTGAGAAACCAAAGATCAGCCAAGGATCGCCGCTGCTTGATAAA
>NZ_JAWOTP010000128.1:0-1353 GCF_033338935.1 Vibrio sp. Vb0598
AAGCATTGAATTTGGCTGAAGGACAACCTGTACTGAAAATTTGTCGCGTGAACTACAAGCAAGATGGCGAGCTAATGGATTGCGAGTTGGAATACTGGCGGCCTGACGCGGTGATGATTCGCATAGACAGCGTGGGATAAACAGCAGAATTAAAAAGAGCCCAATTAAGGGCTCTTTGCATTTTATGGAGTTGGATATCTAAAACAGACTTAAACCAAACCTTGCTCCTTCGCCATTTGATTGGCAATGCTCGGTGCTTTCAAAATACTAGGTAGCAAAATGAAAGATACAGGAACTGCGGTGATCACAATGAAGGATTGCAGCGCAGTGATGCCGCCAGAACCCATAGAAATCAGCGCGATAGCCACAACGCCCATCATCAATCCCCAAAACGAGCGAATCACTGCGTTTGGCTCGGCAGAACCTGTCATTACCACACTGATAGTGTAGGTCATCGAGTCACCAGTCGTAACGATGAAGGTGGTGGTCAAAATCAAGAACAGCACCGAAATGATCATCGGAAATGGCAGTTCACCAGTGATTGCAAGCAATACGGCTGGGAGGTTGAATCCTTCAAACGCCGAAGAGATTAATCCCGGATTAGCGAGCTCGAATGCTAAACCGCTACCGCCCACGATGCTGAACCAAAAACAGGTGATCAGCGGTGCAGCAATACTGATGGACAAAATCAATTGGCGAATTGTACGGCCACGCGAAATACGCGCGATGAAGATTGCCATCATTGGCCCGTAACCAATAAACCAACCCCAGAAGAACACCGTCCACCAGCTTAACCAGCCAGTGTCACCGCGATAAAGCGCCATCGGGAAAAAGTTATCCACCATGCGGCCTACGCCTTGCACATAGCCATCAATAATAAAGCTCGTTGGGCCAAAGAACAGGATGTAACCGATCAGCAGTACCGACAGGATGATGTTGTAACGGCTCACAAGTTGGATGCCTTTGCTTACGCCACTTAGCGCCGAAAGCGTGTACATCACGATGGCAGCGACAATCACCATGCTTTGGGTAATGAAGTTATCTGGGAAACCAAATAATGAGTTCAGCGCGTAGCTGATTTGCAAACCAAGAAAGCCAATAGGGCCGATAGTGCCAGCGGCAACGGCGATGATGCTGCACGCATCCGCCAGGTTACCAATCCAGCCATGAATCGCTTTGTCGCCAAAGATTGGGTAAAGCAATGTGCGCGGTTTAAGTGGCAAGCCTTTGTCGTAGTGCAGGTGCATCAATACGATGGAAGAAAGGCAACCGAGAATCGCCCAAGCCAAAAATCCCCAGTGCATAAACGACTGAGATAATGCATTGATTGCAGAAGTTTTTGGTGAAGCTTCA
>NZ_JAWOTP010000129.1:0-1348 GCF_033338935.1 Vibrio sp. Vb0598
AGTAAGCCGGCTTGTCCACTGGTGTTAACGTTCTGAGCACTATGAATTTTATGGCGTTGACCTGTCATCACATTGAGCAATGAAATGGTGCCATTTTTCTCGTTCACTACTACGCGTTGCGAATCGATAAATTCAATGCCCCAAGGGACTTGAAACCCATTGGCAACCTCATCAGCTTGGTATTGCGTAGCATGAAGTGAAAAAGATAAACAAGCGAGCAGGGCGATGGTTACATTTCTCATGGGTCCTTCCATGTTGAAGTGCGTGGATGCTTAAAAGCTAACACTAAATGGCGAGATCCCCAAATGATGACAAGCTGCAGCGAGCGGTGTATGAATATAAAAAATCCCCGATACCAGATCGGGGATTGAGTTAAGGTGTTAGAGATGAATCTGTCTTTCTGCGATTACATTGCCGCTTCGAAGATTGCAGAAATCTCTTCGTGAGTTGCTTGTTTAGGGTTAGTGAAACCACACGCGTCTTTTAATGCGTTGTCTGCTAGTGTTGGGATATCTTCTAGCTTCGCACCAAGCTCTTTAATACCAGCTGGAATACCAACGTCTTTTGCTAGCGCAACGATAGCGTCGATCGCTGCCGCAGCACCTTGCTCTGCCGACATACCTTCTACATCCACACCCATCGCTTTCGCGACATCACGCAGACGCTCTGGACATACTTGCGCGTTGTAGCGTTGTACGTGAGGAAGCAAGATTGCGTTACATACACCGTGTGGTAGGTCGTAGAAACCACCTAGCTGGTGCGCCATAGCGTGAACGTAACCTAGAGATGCGTTGTTAAACGCCATGCCAGCCATGAACTGTGCGTATGCCATTTGCTCACGAGCTTCTAGGTTTTCGCCGTTTTTCACTGCGGTGCGTAGGTGCGCTTGAATTAACTCGATCGCTTTGATTGCAACAGCGTCAGTAATTGGTGTTGCCGCGATAGATACGTACGCTTCAATCGCGTGAGTTAGCGCGTCCATGCCTGTTGCCGCCGTCAAAGACGCTGGCTTAGCAAGCATTAATTCTGGATCGTTTACAGAGATAAGAGGCGTTGTGTGTTGAGCAACGATTGCCATCTTAATGTGACGCTCTTCGTCAGTGATGATGCAGAAACGCGTCATTTCAGATGCAGTACCTGCTGTGGTGTTGATTGCGATTAGTGGCAGCATTGGTTTTGCTGATTGATCCACGCCTTCGTAATCGCCGATTTTTCCGCCGTTAGATGCAACCAGTGCGATGCCTTTTGCACAATCGTGTGGTGAGCCACCACCAAGTGAAATTACGAAGTCACATTCGTTCTCTTTTAGAAGAGCTAAGCCATCATTAACGTTGGTGATTGTAGGGTT
>NZ_JAWOTP010000130.1:0-1342 GCF_033338935.1 Vibrio sp. Vb0598
GGATTCACCAGATGCACCAGAGTCAAACAACCCGCTATTCAAAACCCAAGGTGTGCGCGGTTTAAGCCGAGTGATTTGCTTCTCGCCAGATCACAGCAAGACCTTACCGGAACTACCAGTGGATAAAATTCGCGGCGTGATTGATACATGGAATGAGCAAATTGAAGAGTTAGGTAAAGATTTCATCTGGGTTCAAGCTTTTGAAACCATGGGGTGTTCTCAACCACACCCACGCGGGCAGATTTGGCTTTGTTGCTTAATTCAGAGATAAGACATACTTACGCCATTGTGCTTAATTATTAAACAATATACTGAGTTTCAGGCATACCTAGCCCTGTAAGCTTGTTCAGCGCTTTGATCATAGCGTAAGTCTCGCCAACCTGAGCATTGTAATTTCTTAGGCTTAATTTCCCACCTAGCAGCTGTTTTACTCGGTACATTGCTGTCTCTGATAGTGAGCGCTTATGATAGCCATACCGCTTTTTCCATTTCTTGTTGGAGCCGTAGAGCTTTTGACAACCTACTGCTAAATTACGAGGGTGCCCTTGTTCCCAGAAGGCTGCTCCTTCTCTTGGCGGGATGAGCGGAACGGCGCGCTTGATCCGTATGGCATCATGGCAATTCCTTGTGTCATAAGCGGCATCGCCTGATATTTCAATTATTTTACGACGCGTTTGCTTGAGTAAGTTGGGGAGCACTTCGGCATCGGTTACGTTAGATAAACTCAGCTCTGCTGCGACTATTTCGTGAGTGCTTGTATCTACTGCAATATGCAGTTTACGCCAGACTCTGCGCTTCCCATCAGTACCATGCTTCTTGACCTTCCATTCACCCTCGCCATAAACCTTGAGGCCAGTGGCATCAATTGCTAGGTGTTGTATTGCTCCTCTGGTTTTGGTTTTAAATGAAACCTCAACTTCCTTAGCTCGGCGGCTTATACAGGTGTAGTGCGGGCAAACAAGCGGGATGTTAGCCAGCTTAAATACAGAGTCTAGAAAACCTTGTAGCGCTCTCAACGGCATAGAGAAAACGCGTTTTACCATCAGTGCTGTAGTAATGGCTAAGTCGCTGAATCGACGAGGTCTACCACGTTTATCTTGTTTACTCTGCTTCCACTGGCGAATGGCTTCTTCATCAATCCAGAAAGTGAGTGAACCACGGTTGATTAAGGCTTTGTTGTACTGTTTCCAGTTCGTTATTTTGTAGCGAGGTTTCGGCATGAGACTAGGGGAATTAACTTACTTAGCCAATCAGATCGTAACCTTCTGATTTAGTTCCCTCGAATTACGCAACAAAGCCTCGCAGACCAATAACAATGACGAAATGCATCGCTTTTATCATT
>NZ_JAWOTP010000131.1:0-1336 GCF_033338935.1 Vibrio sp. Vb0598
GACCAAGTTGAGTTCCCTCTTTATGCTCGGACGGGAGCTGGAAGTAACCTTTCGGCCGGAACTTATACAGACCAAATTATGGCGTCTTGGGATTGGAATTACTGCAAGGGCGTAGGTCTACCAGGAGTATGTATTATTCGGAATGAGGGGAGTGCTCAAAGTACTATTACGGTCGAGTTGGAAGTGACTCCCGACTGTATGATAACCGCGCCGGATATTGATTTTGGTTCATCCCCATTGGTGGCGGGCTTCGATCCCGTTAGTCAGGTTATATCGTTAACTTGTACCAAGAACAGTTCCTTCACCATTGGTTTAAACGATGGCGTAAATGCTTCAGGAGGCCAACGAAGGATGGCATCTGATGGTAACTATTTGGAATATGAAATCTATAAGTCTTCATCGACGGAGCGCTGGGGCTCGGCTGGTGCTGAGCGCCGCGAACAGAGCGATGTCGATACTGGCGACGCCATTCCAGATGGTATCACTCCACAGAACTACAATTATCGCGCGCAGATAATGGCAAGCCAAACTACCCCTCCAGCGGGCACTTATACCGACTCAATAATCGTTGACGTTCAATTTTGAGCATCATATCAATTGCATGACTAGAGGAGTTGATTCCAAAGTTTGTTTGCAATCATAGTTTCCACTCTGTAACGACCGAATCCTGTGAGATTAGTATGGCTTTGCTTTTACAACACTTCACTTGAAGGGATAAGGAAAATCATGAAAAAGTCACTTACAGCGATTGGATTGTCTTTGGTATTCGTTGGTTCGGCCAACGCAGCAAACTGGGGATACGAAGGAAGTCACGGACCAGAGCATTGGGGCGAGTTTGCTTCTGAATGTGCGCAAGGTAAAAACCAAAGCCCGATTGATATTCATTCGGCGACGCAAGCTGAATTAGCAAAACTGCAATTGGATTACCAAGGCAAAGTGGTTGCACTAACAAACAATGGTCACACATTGCAACCCAGCATTGAGGGAGAGAATGTTCTGACCATTGATGGCAAAGCGTTTGCTTTAAAGCAGTTTCATTTCCATACACCATCTGAAAACTATGTCGACGGCAAATCTTACCCATTGGAAGCGCATTACGTTCATGCCGATGAGCAAGGCAATCTCGCAGTAGTGGCGGTATTTTTTGAACAAGGCAAAGCCAATCCGGCGTTGGCTAATCTGCTAGAAAATGTGCCGGAAAGAGATCAAAACGTAGCGATTCGCGCTCCTTTCGATGCAAACGCTTTGATTCCTAGCGACAAAGACTACTACCGATTTAACGGCTCATTGACCACGCCACCATGTTCAGAAGGCGTGCGTTGGCTTGTGATCAAAG
>NZ_JAWOTP010000132.1:0-1331 GCF_033338935.1 Vibrio sp. Vb0598
GTCCGGTTGTGATTGTATTTGCCATTATTGTATTTGCGAGCTTACCTATCTTGTTCAAGTTCATTCCTAGTGAACTTGCACCTTCGGAAGACAAAGGTGTAGTTGTACTTATGGGTACCGCACCTTCGAACGCGAACTTGGATTACATCCAAAACACCATGAACGATGTAAACAAGATTCTGTCGGATCAACCAGAGGTAGAATACGCGCAGGTATTTAACGGTGTTCCTAACTCGAACCAAGCGTTTGGTCTAGCAACACTTAAACCTTGGAGTGAGCGTGAAGCCAGCCAATCTGAGATCACCAAACGTGTTGGTGGATTAGTTGCAAGCGTACCAGGCATGTCAATCACGGCATTCCAGATGCCAGAACTGCCTGGTGCGGGTTCAGGTCTACCAATTCAGTTCGTTATCACGACACCAAACAGCTTCGAAAGCTTGTTTACGATCGCAAGTGACGTTCTGACAGACGTAGCCAGCAGTCCAATGTTCGTCTACTCGGACTTAGATCTGAACTACGACTCTGCAACCATGAAGATCAAGATCGATAAAGACAAGGCGGGCGCATACGGTGTGACGATGCAAGACATCGGTATCACGCTAAGCACCATGATGGCTGATGGCTACGTAAACCGTATCGACCTAAATGGCCGTTCATACGAGGTAATTCCTCAAGTTGAACGTAAATGGCGTTTAAATCCAGAATCAATGAAGAACTACTACGTTCGTTCTGTGGATGGAAAAGCAGTACCACTTGGTAGCCTGATCACTATTGATGTTGTCGCCGAGCCTCGCTCATTGCCTCACTTCAACCAGCTGAACTCAGCAACCGTTGGTGCTGTACCATCGCCTGGCGTCGCAATGGGTGATGCAATTAACTGGTTCGAGGACGTAGCGCAGAACAAACTGCCTGCCGGTTACAACCACGACTACATGGGTGAAGCACGTCAGTTGGTGACGGAAGGTAGCGCGCTATACGCAACATTTGGTCTTGCGTTAGCCATCATCTTCTTGGTTCTTGCGATTCAATTTGAATCACTTCGTGACCCTATCGTTATCATGGTATCGGTACCGCTAGCGGTGTGTGGTGCGTTGATCGCCTTGGCTTGGGGCACAGCCTCGATGAACATCTACTCGCAGGTCGGTCTGATCACGTTGGTCGGTCTGATCACCAAACACGGTATCTTGATCTGTGAAGTAGCAAAAGAAGAGCAGCTGCACAACAAACTGTCTCGAATCGATGCAGTAATGGAGGCGGCGAAAGTGCGTCTTCGTCCAATTCTGATGACCACTGCGGCGATGATTGCCGGCCTTATCCCGCTAATGTACGCA
>NZ_JAWOTP010000133.1:0-1330 GCF_033338935.1 Vibrio sp. Vb0598
TTTTCGCTACCTTGGTGACAGGATGAATACGTTTGCCAAAACCGGATGAAAGTCGAACTTTACCCACAGGCGAACCGTTTGGTATTTGATTGAGCATCAGCGTTCGTACATTCGAAGTGATCGCTGCTGAATCCAGTCGAGTATCCAAATCTTCATTGGTGGCGTGATTATCCACGCCAAGCACTTTTTCTAGTTCGCCTAAGCGCTCGGAAACCAACTGAACCCGCTCCTCTCGCTCTGAAAGGTCGTTTTCTAGTTCAGACTTCAACGCCTTTAATGTACTGAGCTCTTCGCCCATGCTGCGTGAGTGCTCGGTGAGCTGCGCTTGTTTCATCGCTGCGCTATCGACCCGCGCGTAAAGATGGTTTATGAGAATGGCGGTAGCTGCCAAAGTCAGTACAAATAGCCCTAAAAAGGTTTTTAGGTTGCGTTGCATCCGTTTACTGAAATACCAATGCTTGGAGCCATTGATGGTTGATATCGAGATCGTCAGTTGGTCTTTCATCATGTCGTAATGATCGTATTCTGGTATAAGCCTCGTCACTGAGTGAGCTCGACTGTAAGGAAAACCACAGGGGACTGCCAGAGGCAAATTGGAAAGAAGTGTCAGGTCGTGAGCCGTTTTCCGATATTTGATAAAAGACTCAGTGTGGATTTAATGTTGGGTTAATTTTGGTCGGTGTTGCATGTTTGGCACTTTAGAGTGACGAAATTACCAATAGTATGAATGTGCAATTCAACATACTTCACGGTTTATCCTATAAATTGCGGATATTTTAAGAAATTAATATTCATTAAATTGATAACTAGCGACGGATCTTTATGATGACGGTTGATATGCCGATAGAGCACTCATTAGCCAGTGTTTGGCGGTGTAGGAGAACTGTAATTCGTCTCTACAGAACTCGATTTATTAAGGCTTAAAACTCGAATGCAAAACGCATTTACGAACCGATATAACTAACAACGGAGTTGGTCGTGAAAAAACTACTATTGGCTACAGCAGTGGTCGCAGCAGCGGGGGCCGCTGGGTACCTGTACCAAAATAACCTTCCTCAGAGCGGTTCAAGCTCACTATTGGCGCAAATCCCAGCCGATTCGCTCGTAGTTACTTTCCAAACAGAACCTTTCAAACACTACGAATATGTGAACGCGTTTGGCTCTGCCAATCAAATGACCATGTCTGATATGTTTGTTGGTGAGCAGCTGTCACCAAAAGAGCAGTTTGCGATCGATCTGTTTGACGGATACTTAAAAAGTGCTGCGTCGCCAGAAACTTTGAAAGCGTACTTAGGTACAGGCGATGAGATCAACCCAGTGCTTTACACGC
>NZ_JAWOTP010000134.1:0-1323 GCF_033338935.1 Vibrio sp. Vb0598
CCTGGCGTATCGCGTTTCTCTCTAACTTTGATCTTCGCTTCGTTCAATGGGTACTTAGCTCTGAGTTCATCAGAAGCTTCGTCTGAAGCCGTTGGATATTGATGTAACCAAGTCTGAAACTCCCTCTCGAGCGATGCCGCGTCCTGATAACCACCTATCTTGTCTCGCCCCATAACTTTGACGTAGTGTGCTATACGCGATACACACATCGTGTATTGGAGCATTGAGGTGAGTTTTGCATTAGTCGCAACATGCTTCTCTTCGTACAGTTTTGGCTTATACAACGAAACATTGGAAGTCATGCCAACCATGTCTGTTTCAGGAACTGGTGAAATCGGAATGAACCCACAATCAGACAGTTCTTGCTCTTTACGCTCAGAGACTTTTAGATTTAAAGGGCATCTATCTCTGTCATTTTTGCCATTAATGCGCGTTTTGTTTCTTGTAGGAGCAACAATAATGCCTTGACTATAATCCCCCTGTTTTATTCCTCGCATATGAGTAAACCAACCGTGCTCTTGGAATGCTCTTATCGAAACAGCAGCGAAACAGAAGGCTCCACTTCCCCACAATAAATCGTTATTTGAATCGTCAATATTCTCTTGAAATTCAAATTGATCGTTTCGAGAACCATCACTTTTGTAGGGTTGTCGAAAAAGTACGTTAGGAGCGGTTAAGCCAATAAACTTGGTATCATCGTTATCTCGCAAATGTCTCCATTTGACATAATCAATTTGTTCAAATTGTGCCGCAACGTCTCGAGTCGACGAAAGTTCGGCAAATGTGTTCACACCGAATATTTCAGGAGACGCAGACATTACAAATGGACTAAATGCCGCAGCAGCAGACTGAGATATCTTGCTTAGCACAGAGATATCTCTATCAAAATAATTTGTTCTCGGGTCATAACGTAATTGATAATCACCAACAACCACCCCAAAGGGTTCTCCTCCGGCCATTCCATATTCATTTTGATAGAGCAATTTAAACAAGGCAGACTGATCGAACTCGATAGCCTTGAGCGCATCTTTACTTACTTCATTCCATGTTGCAGATAGAACTTTAATTTTTACGGAGTCAGACGATGGTTTATCAACTTGTTCACATAAATATCGAACGCCTACCCAACTGCACTCTAATTTCTGAAAATCTGGATGATGAATGATCTCATTGAGCTGCTTCTGTAATAGTGTGTCAATGGTATTAATCGTGCTCACAATGCTATGGCGAAAACTCGCAAAATCTTTAGATTGCGTGCCTTCCAACCAAATTCGTGCCGCAAGTATTGAATCTGAACATTCAACAAATTTAGTCAACCAATGA
>NZ_JAWOTP010000135.1:0-1322 GCF_033338935.1 Vibrio sp. Vb0598
GCAAACAAATTGCGGCCAACTTGGGTGACATTCACCGTTTGGTCGTCGCACCTAAGTTCGTTTGTCGCTCTTGTGCACGCTCTTCCGCTTCTAAAGACTCATTGTGTAAGCCTGCCGCAATTCCTCCACAAAAATGCCAAGACAAGCCGTTAAACGAGCAACAAGCATGCGGTCTGTTAGCTGAAGCGCTGCCTGCGCAATCCATTTCCGTCACGCCAAAACACAGCGCAGAAAAGGCGGCGATCGTGAAACGTGTGGTCGAGCGAGTGAAAGAGAAGAAACAAGCCGCGAAAGTGGTGACACCAGTGTCGATGGCGGCTCCTGCACTGTTTGATTTGGCCGATAAAAAAGCGCTTAAGAAAGCGAAAAAGGCACTGAAAAAACACTACAAACAGCAGAAAAAGCTGCTAAAAGTGGCAAAAAAGCAGCAGAAGTTGCTCAAGCGTCAACGCAAACTGGAAGCCCGCAATGCGAAGTTGGAAGTGTTGTTACCAACGCCGCCTAATGCGTTGATGGGCGCAAGCTCGCAAGCCAAAGTGCATTAATTGAATTAAAAAAACGCTCTCCAGTTGGAGAGCGTTTTTTATTGCTGGAATATGTGTCGAGAAAGGCACGTTACTTATTGGCGTAGCTCATTTCAACGCGTTTTTTCACCCACGTTTCATTAATCCACAGCGATAGCATGATGATCGCGCCGCCAATCGCGAGGCGTACGATGTCGACGTCTCGGTTCCAAATTACGATGTTCACAATCAGGCCTGCTGGCACTAACGCGTTGTTCATTACCGCTAACGCGCCGGCATTCACTAAGGTTGCCCCTTTGTTCCACGCAAAGTAACCAAAGCCTGATGCAATCAAACCAAGGTAGGTCAAAATGCCCCATTGGGTTGCGGTGGTTGGCAGTTTGTCGAGGTTGCCCATGAGCGCGAAAGCCACGGTTGCTACACAAAGCGCACCCAAGTAGAAGTAACCAAACACGGTGTGCTGTGGTAAATCGACGGGCTCACTTTCCATGATGTATTTGTAGCCCACCTGACCGATGGCAAAACAGAGGTTTGCCCCTTGTACGACCAAAAAGCCCATTAGGAAGTTTTCGTTAATGCCAGCGAATTTGATCCATGCGGCACCCGCGACTGCGATCAGCGCAGTGACTAAATACCAAGGCGAAAAACGACCTTTCAGGAAGTCATAAATCAGCGTTACATAAATCGGTGTGAATACAGTGAACAGCAACACTTCTGGAACAGAAAGGAGTAAGAAAGACTGGTAGTAGAAGCAGTACATCAAACCGAGCTGAAAGCCGCCGACGATCATTAGTTTCG
>NZ_JAWOTP010000136.1:0-1322 GCF_033338935.1 Vibrio sp. Vb0598
CATCTATCGGCTTGCTCACTCTGTCTGGTTGGTTTATCTCCGCAGCAGCAGTGGCTGGTTTAACCGTTGCGCGTGAAACCTTCAACTACATGCTGCCAGGTGCTGGCGTGCGCGGTGCCGCAATGGCACGAACAGCTGGCCGTTGGGGTGAGCGCGTTGTAAGCCACAATGCGACATTTAAATTACTGACAGACCTGCGTATCTTCTTCTTCAAGAAACTTGCTCCGCTGATCCCAGGCCGAGTGTCAACAATGCGCGATGCTGACCTGCTGAACCGTCTGGTAGCCGATGTGGACGCAATGGATCACGTTTATCTGCGACTTGTCAGCCCAGTCATTATTGGCATCTTTGGCATTCTGAGTTTAACCGCAGTCTTAGCGTTCTTTGACTGGCATCTTGCGCTACTTTTAGGCTCAATTCTTACGATCATGCTTTTGGTGTGGCCAGTGCTTTTTTACAAACTGGGCAAAAACAATGGTGAGCACTTAACGCATAACAAAGCTCAGCTTCGTGTCGCGACACTCGATTGGCTACAAGGCTATAGCGAGCTGAGTATTTTTGGTGCAGAAGAACGCTACCGTAACCTGATTCTTGAAAAGCAAAAACAACTGCTTTCAAACCAGTTTGTAAACGCTAATCTGACTGGTATGGCGTCAGGACTTCTGATGTTGGTGAACGGCCTGACTTTAGTTGTCATGCTTTGGTTTGCTGCTGATGGTGTTGGTGGTCGGGCACCTGATCCTTGGATCGCCCTATTCGCTTTTGCAACAATGGCAAGTTTTGAAATTTTGATGCCTATTGCGGGTGCGTTCCAATACCTAGGTCAAACGCTGACTTCTGCCCGTCGCTTGAACGAAGTGATTCTTGCTGAGCCTGATGTTGTCTTCCCTGAGCTATCTAAACGCGAAGAAAAACCACTGGATATCGAGTTCGACAATATTGATTTTGCATACCCTGATGGACAACAGAAAGTGCTGAAAGACCTTTCGCTTTCACTTCCTTTAGGCTCGAAAACCGCAATTGTTGGTCAAACGGGTTCAGGAAAGTCGACCCTGATTCAACTACTTTGTCGCTACTGGGATGTAAACCAAGGTGAGGTTCGCATTGGTGGCGCTTCACTAAAAGATTGGTGCGAATCCGATCTGCGCTCAGCAATTACCGTAGTGAGCCAACGAGTAGATGTGTTAAACGGCACACTACGTGACAACTTGTTAATGGCGTCACCAAATGCGACTGATGAGCAACTGGCGGATATCCTAACGAAAGTTGAACTGGGTGCTCTGCTTGAAGAGCCGGGTCTTGATGCTTGGCTGGGTGATGGC
>NZ_JAWOTP010000137.1:0-1320 GCF_033338935.1 Vibrio sp. Vb0598
AGACATACTCGTAATGCCTAACGGTAATACATTGTCGCGAAACTGCGGTGATTCGCGCGTCGACAATGACAACTCCACTTCCGGATTAAACAGCCGATAGGCGCAAATCAATTGCACCAACTGCTTATCCGTCATGACGGATTTCGGTTGTAATCCCGACGCAGGTGCATTACCGGCACAAGGGCGTAAACGAGGAAAAGAAATCGAATAACGCGATTGCCAATAAGTACGCTCAAGGTAATCCAGATGCGCAGCAGCAAAAAAGCAGTCGGTGCGCCACTCTTCCAAACCAATCAAAGCGCCAATACCGATTTTGTCGATCCCCGCCTTTGCCAACCTATCAGGCGTTTCAAGCCGGTATCGGAAATCCATTTTATTGCCACGCAAATGATGCTGAGCATATGTTTTGGGATGATAGGTTTCTTGATACACCATCACCGCATCAAGGCCCAACGTTTTGAGCTCGGCGTATTCGTCCTGATCCAGCGGTTGGACTTCCATCGCTAAATAGTTAAATCGCTGCTTGATGATTGGCACCATTTCGCGAAAGTATTTCATCCCAACTTTGGTCTCATGCTCACCCGTTACCAGTAACACGCTGTCGAACTTCATTCGCTTAATCGCATCAATCTCCGCCTCAACTTCGTCCCTATTCAGCGTTCTTCGCTTTATGCGGTTCTCCATAGAGAAGCCACAATAGGTACAAGCGTTGGCGCAAAGATTAGAGAGGTACAGCGGGATATACAGCGACATAGTGTTGCCAAAACGCTTACGCGTCAGCGAATAAGAAATCTTTGCCATCTGCTCTAAGTACGGTTCAGCTGCAGGAGAAATCAACGCTTTAAAATCTTCCAAGTCTCGTTTGGGTTTTGCTAGCGCCCTTTCCACATCCTGCTCCGTTTTGGCATAAATCGACATGGATATGTCATCCCAATCGAGCTGCTGAAAGCGATCATAAAAGCTCATCTTGAACCCTCACTTCTACAGTTCATCGAGAAAAGCCGTTAGCGGACTGGAAGCAACGGCATGAGAAACTTTCCCTGCAAGCCCAGCTTCATAAGCCATACGACCTGACTCGACTGCCATCTTGAACGCTTTCGCCATCGCAACGGGATTACTTGCGGCAGCGATGGCCGTATTGACCAACACGGCATCCGCGCCCATTTCCATCGCTCTTGCCGCATGTGAAGGCGCACCAATTCCCGCATCCACGACAACAGGTACGTTCGCTTGGTCAATAATGATTTCTAGAAAATCGTGCGAAGCGATACCTTTGTTCGAACCAATCGGCGCACCCAATGGCATCACCGCAGCACAGCC
>NZ_JAWOTP010000138.1:0-1318 GCF_033338935.1 Vibrio sp. Vb0598
TTAGCCAGTTGAATAAGCTCAACTTCTCTATCCGCAATCGCTTGTTGCTTTTTGGTTAGCCCGGACGAGACACGACACCCGTCTCGCTTACCATCCTTTTTACAGCGAAAGTTAAACATAATCCTTTGATCCGTATACCCACACACTCCTGATAATTGTAACACGATTATGTAAAACAGGAACGTCACCATTTTTGACGAACCGTCACAATTGACACTTCGTCATAATAGATCAAAAAACAAACATTACAAGTATGAATTTATCCATAACGAAAAATTACAAAAATCTATAGTTTTATCATTAAAATGCTAAAAAAAAGGCTAGACAAACTGATGTGCTGAAGATTTAGGCGAGAGATAGACGTTAAGCCAAGAGCTTACAAACTCGATATTTCCCAATACCTAAGATGCAAGCCATTGGCTCTGAGAGATAAGTGAATGGATTAAATTGAAAGGCTTGGTTTATCCCCTGCTGCTGCAATTGCGTAGCGAATATCGTCAATAAAACGAGATTCTGTTTCTACAATTCCATCAGAGAATGTCACTGGTTGATGTGGCCCAGCAAGTAGAACTACGTTTGTGAAGTCGGAAACATTAAAGTTTTCAGCGACAACATTCTTCGAGTGAAAATCAATCACCGTTTTCGCTACTTGATCTTCAAGCTCCAGCAACTGTTCTTCCGTAATTTTCATTCGCGCCAAAGCAACACGAACGCATTTATCATGTGTCGTTGTTTGCTCTTTGATTATCTCGGTGTACTTATCGTTTAACTTCGAGTTTTCTGCGTAGCTGTAGTACAGCGGGCCGTGCAACGTAATACTTTTGTTTTCATCTACGTAAACAAGGTCTAGCAACTCTAGTGCACCCAGATAATCAGACATGCTTTGCTCTGATAAGTCGTATTTCTTCTTTAAAATTGTGTATCCATCTTTCCCGCGCAACATCCTCAGTTCACGATAAAAATCGTAAAGATGTGGGAACTGAAAAAACACTTCATCTTGTGTTCGACTAAAATAATCTTCATCTTCACCTTGCAACTGATTGGCTAACTTTTGCAATTCATCCAATGTACAGTCAATCGCACGACAGTATTCAAGCAGTTTATCTAACGCGAGGTTGGTACTGGTTAAATGTCTCTTAAAAGTGGACAATGGCATGCCCATTTTTTCAGATAGCTCTCGATATGTTAGCCCCTTTGTTTTAATCGCTTGTCGTAGAGCGGCTAGCAAATATTCGGGAGTCAGATCTCTCATCTACAATTCCTTTTGGCAATGTTACAGCTTTATAGTACTTGTAACAATTTAGAGCTTATTAGCAAG
>NZ_JAWOTP010000139.1:0-1316 GCF_033338935.1 Vibrio sp. Vb0598
GCGTCCAACTTCATCGACTCCGGCGATCAATTGGTAGCCTTGAGGGTATTCAAACGGAGGGAGCTCTACTTTTGCTTTTGTCGTTTTTGCTTTCGCGACCATGGTACTTCTCTATTTTTCAATCAATTTCAATACTGCATTCGCAGCTTGTTGATCCGCGTCTTTACGAATCCAATGATGCATTTCGGTGAACTTATCAAGCATTGGCTTATTATCACTCTCTAGCAAACGAGAAACTTCATTGAACAAGTTGTCTGGTGTGCAATCGTCTTGAAGATACTCTTTAACCAGTTCGTCATCTGCGAGAATATTGGGTAGTGACACGTACTTAGTTTTCAATAGGCGCTTGGCCAGAAAGGCGGTAAAGGCATTGACGCGATAGCCAACAACCATAGGACGCTTAAGCAACATGCACTCTAACGCTACCGTTCCAGATGCTAGCATTACCGCATCAGAGGCTGTAATAACATTGCGAGCCGTATCATCCACCAATTTGAAATCAAGCTCGGGCGCATGCTCTTTCCACGCTTGCTCAAATTGCTCTCGACGTTTTTGATTAACTAGCGCCACTACAAAGCCCAAACCGGGGTATTTTTGGTGCAGAAGCTTGCACGTCTCAATGAATGGTTGAGAGAGCATCTTGAGCTCACTACCACGGCTACCCGGTAAAACTGCTAACCATTTTTTGTCTTGTTCAAGTCCTAGCAGATCTCGCGCAGGCGCTTGCTCAGATTGCAAAGGAATAGCATCCGCTAAGGTGTGGCCGATAAACTCACAAGGCACGTTAAATTTATCGTAAAACGCCTTTTCAAACGGTAGAAAAGCCAGTACCAGGTTGGTCGCAGCCTCAATTTTGAAGATACGCTTTTGACGCCACGCCCATACTGAAGGGCTCACGTAGTGCACGGTTTTAATGCCTACTTGCTTTAAATCTAACTCTAGACGCAAGTTAAAATCTGGCGCATCAATACCGACAAAAACATCTGGCGGGTTCTGAGTGAAGTACTTAACAAGCTCAGCTTTTACTTTTAACAAACGAGGTAATCGTCCAAGCACTTCAACTAAACCCATTACAGCTAACTCTTCCATATCAAAAAGAGATTCACAGCCTTGCGCGATCATCTTTGGCCCACCGATGCCAACGAACTCTGCATTCGGGTATCGTTCTTTCACTGCCTTGATAAAGCCTTCCCCTAGCGTATCACCAGATAACTCGCCAGCAATGATGCCAATACGTAATGGTTTTTCCATATCGATTCCGCCCTATGTACTATGGATAAGGGATTCCTTATCCATAAAACACAAAAAGACCGCAG
>NZ_JAWOTP010000140.1:0-1311 GCF_033338935.1 Vibrio sp. Vb0598
GGCTGTCCTTCATGATAGAAAGACGACGCTCAACCGTCATACCGCCGCCAATGCCATCCGCCATATCAGTCAAACCATCTTCGTGAAAAGCACCGGTGAGCAACAGGCTGAACGCCATGGTTAATACAATAGCAACGGAATCAGGGAAAATAAGTTGAGTGAAGTAGAACACAAGCGCGCAAAGCACACCAAGAATCACACCAACCAAGGCAAAATATCGCCCGGCTTGGTTCATACGCTCTTCGCTGTAAGGTAAGTCACTCGGTACAGGCAAGCGGCTAAAAAAGCTCACAGCCAAGAGGAATAGCTCCATTTGATAGCGTAGCGTTGCTTGTCGTGAACTTTTTGACTCAGACACTAAACCGTTACTCCCGCACTCTCAAAACTGGCCATTTTATTATAGAACTGTGCAGCGGCCTTCAATAGCGGCAATGCCAACGCAGCACCTGTTCCTTCACCGAGGCGGAGCCCTAAATCCAGCAAAGGTTCGGCTTTTAATGACTCCAACACAAACTTGTGTCCGTTTTCTTCTGAACGATGTGCAAACAGCATGTAGTCACGTGTTTCTTCGTCTAGTAACGTGGCAACATACGCCGCGACAGAGACAATAAAACCATCGACAAGCACTGGCGTTTTTAAACGCTTCGCCTCAAGGAACGCCCCGACCATCTGTACGATTTCAAATCCACCAACTTGCGATAATACGGCTTTGGCGTCTAGACCTCGACAACGACTTACCCCTTGAGCAACCAACTTTAACTTTCGGCTCAACTGCTCTGAGTTGATGCCCGTACCAAGACCAACACAGTGGTTTACCTCAAGCGGGCTGAGTGCCGCCAATAATGCGGAAGCCGAGCTGGTATTTCCAATGCCCATCTCGCCAAACATCAGTAAGTTAGATCCTGAATAGATGGTGCTTTGCGCCACTCTTGCACCATATTCCAAACCAAGCGCTACTTGTTCAGAAGACATCGCCGCTTGCTTTGAAAAATTGGCAGTGCCATTTCCTAAACGCTGCTCAATTAAATTCGGATGAGATTTAAACTCAGGAACCATGACTTCGATTGGCGCAAGCATACCGCAGTCAATCACTTTGAATTCGATTTGGTTTACATCGCAAAAGCAGTTAATTGCCGCACCTCCAGCAAGGAAGTTTGCAACCATTTGCTGGGTAACTTCACTCGGTGCGATGCTAATGCCTTCTTTCGCAACACCATGGTCGCCAGCAAACACCAACATCGTTGGCTTGCGAATAACAATCTCTTCTACGGCTTGTGCTTGATCTTGGCTTTGAATCAACGCTAACTGCAA
>NZ_JAWOTP010000141.1:0-1309 GCF_033338935.1 Vibrio sp. Vb0598
CAGCTCTTCCTGAAAATAGTCGAGTTAGAATTTTGCCGTATTGTAGATCATGCAAACAGCTGAGACTAGTTTTCTTGCGGAAAAGAGGGGGTAGAAGAAAAAATTTGAAGCAAAACAAAAATCAGCGTGAATAATTCACGCCTAATCTTCGTCTTCAAAGCTTAACGCATAGCTAATTTGGTCAAAACTGTAGCCGCGATATTGTAAGAAACGAACCTGTTTAGCGTACTCTTTCTGGTCTTTGGCCTTTATTCCTTTAAATTTCTTCTCTGCTGCCAACTTTGCCAATTCAAACCAATCTTGGGGCTCTTCTGCCATTGCTTGTTCAATGACAGATTCTGCAACGCGCTTCTGGTTAAGCTCTTGGCGAATACGACGCTCACCATGACCTTTGTAAACGTGTTGACGCACTTGGCTTTTGGCATAACGCAAGTCATCCAAATAATTGTGTTCTAAACAAAAGTTAATCGCAGCTTCAATATCAGCCTCTTCATAGCCTTTCATCGCAAGCTTTTGATGGAGCTCATATAAGCCATGATCTCGACGACTAAGTAACTGAATCGCGGCTTCTTTGCTAGATAGCGTCGGTGCTTGTCGCTTTTGGTACATAGTGATCCTAAAGGTAATTTAGCTGTACAGGCTTTTCGTTTGCCTTAAATTTCTTCGATTTTGATTTCGACAAATACAACAAAGCCCTGCAACGCAGGGCTTTATTTTTAGTCTATCAGAAGATTAAAACTCTTCTTCTTGCTCAGGCTTCTCACCGGCAGCAGGTGCTTCTGGTTGAGCTGGAGAAAGTAGCATTTCACGCAGTTTGGTATCGATTGTTTTCGCGATTTCTGGATGCTCACGCAGGTAGTTACAAGCGTTTGCTTTACCTTGACCAATCTTATCGCCATTGTAGCTGTACCAAGCACCCGCTTTTTCTACTAGCTTGTGCTTCACGCCTAAGTCAATCAACTCACCTTCACGGTTAAAGCCTTGGCCATACATGATTTGCGTGTTTGCTTCTTTAAATGGTGCTGCAATCTTGTTCTTAACCACTTTGATACGCGTTTCGTTACCTACAACTTCATCGCCTTCTTTGATTGCGCCAGTACGACGGATATCTAAACGAACAGAAGCGTAAAACTTAAGCGCGTTACCGCCAGTAGTCGTTTCAGGGTTACCGAACATCACACCAATCTTCATACGGATTTGGTTGATGAAGATACACATACAGTTAGACTGTTTCAGGTTACCTGTAAGCTTACGCATTGCTTGAGAAAGCATACGAGCTTGGAGACCCATGTGGCTGTCGCCCATTTCG
>NZ_JAWOTP010000142.1:0-1309 GCF_033338935.1 Vibrio sp. Vb0598
TTGATTTGGTATTTAGCATCCGTTGGTGGTTTTGTTGGGATTATTTGGTATTTCGCAGGACTGGGTGACAGCTTACTCAGCTTACCTTTGCAAATTCTTGGAACTTAACGAAAGTTCTCAACACACAAATAACGAAAAAGCTCCTTAAGTAGGAGCTTTTTTGTATCAGACTTTGTAGGGTTATACGCTTTCTAACCACATTTCGGTGCTTTCACATTGTACTTCGGTAACTTGTTGATGGTTGCCTGCAAGTCTTTGATTCGCGTACTGTGAGAAGGGTGAGTAGAGAAAAACTCCGGCGGCTGAGCTCCACCTGATGCTGCACTCATGTTTTTCCACAGATCGACGCTTTGATTAGGATTGAATCCAGCTTTCGCCATGTACTCTAAGCCAACGATATCCGCTTCAGACTCTTGCGTTCTTCCATAAGGGAGAATCACGCCGTACTGCACACCAACACCTAACGCGGCCATAGTGAGCTGTTGATATTGCTTGTATTCAGATGCGCCAATTGCCACATTGGCTAACGACAGCCCAGCATTGGCCAATTGGCTTTGAGACAGCCGCTCGTTACTGTGTTCTGCTAAAACGTGCGCCACTTCGTGCCCGATAACCGTTGCTAACTGATCTTGGTTTTTCGCTACCTTGAGAAGGCCAGTGTAAACACCAATTTTTCCTCCTGGCAACGCAAACGCATTGACTTGGTCACTATCAAACACCACGACCTCCCAATCTTTGAAACCAGCTTGAGGTGGAATGGCATTGGTGATCTGCTTAGCTACGCATTGTACGTAAGCGTTGGTCTTTTTATCTTTACTGATTGGAATATCCTTCTTCATTTGATCAAAGGATTTTGCACCAAGTGATGACATTTCTTGATCTGAAAACATCAGTATTTGATTTCGACCAGTTGGTGAGGCGCTGCACGCAGTTAAGCCTGCTAAGGTCAAGAGAGCAGAGGCTTTAATCCATACCTTCATAAGTGGCTCCATATTCACTAATTCTTGTTTTGAACCAGTAGTATATACCCAAATGATGACAAGATGCATAGGCGAGGTAAGTGTGATTGTAGAGTTGAGGGCTAGCGCGTTTTGTCTTGAAGTGTCGCAGCAATAGAGACTATGCTAAGCGCTTGGCATAAATATGAATAAGCAGTCTCAACCTGCAAACAGTAAGAGCGAAAAATGAGTATTTGGAAAAAGCCGATCAGTTTGGACATCCTTAACGCTACATCAAGAAATACCATGATGGAGCACCTACAAATCGAGTACACCAACTTCACGGATGATTCATTAAGTGCAACGATGCC
>NZ_JAWOTP010000143.1:0-1304 GCF_033338935.1 Vibrio sp. Vb0598
TTGAAAGCACCGGTCTTGAAAACCGGCATACGTTAATAGCGTATCTAGGGTTCAAATCCCTATCTCTCCGCCACTATACAGAAAGCCTGCAAAGTAATTTGCAGGCTTTCGTCATTTTCGACGTTTGAAAATTAGATGGAATTTGTATTAAATCCCAAGTCGGTCGCGACCCAGACTCTCTGTACAATTAAGAAGCCTCGCTAGAAATAGCGAGGCTTTTTTTATTTCAGCGCAAGCTGGAAATGAGAGGGGGTTGTTCCAATCTGGAAAACTAACTGGTCAGGTCTATCCATCTTCTCGAAGATATTTTGGTGACTCTTTTGGAGCTATCCAAAAACCGATTCCATGCATCACAGACTTTGGAGATGATGTCGTCGTAATCAGTAAAATATTGATTGGCTAAATAAATAGTGTTACCTCAACCAACGCCATACTTGTTCGATAGGGTTTAGCTCTGGAGAATAGGGCGAAAGTTTGATGACACTGACATTTTAAAGTCATTGGCTTTATCTTTTATGTATTGGCTCAACAGCTCTCTTTGCTCAGAAGTTAAGAATGGTGGTCTTCCTATTCTTGGCTTTTCTTGCCGTCCTTCCAGCCCTTCTTCAAGAAAGGTTTAAACCTACTTATTGACACTGGTTCGGCTTACCTTGAGAAACTTGGCGATTTGTGTGCGTGAGTACCCATCATTTGAAATGAGCAAGGGCCAGCAGTCTCATTTTCATCTGAATGGCCTCAATTAGTTCATATTTTTACTTAGATTGGTATTAGGCTCGGGCTTCGCTCTGAGGAGAGTAGAACGGCGAGGTTTCTAGATAATATTGTTGGTGAAGTCTTCGAATTTTAGAGCATAAAAAAGCAGCCCTAAAGCTGCTTTTTAAATATGGGGAGAATGGAATTAGGCTTCAGTTTGTTCTCTTTGTTCTGCTAAAGAGCTTTGAGCTAGCTTTTCATCTTCCATCTTTTTTTCTTCAGCTTTCGCCTTTTCAATCATTGGTGTAATGGTTGAACCTTGAATCAGGATAGAGAACACCACAACCGAATAGGTCATTACAAGGATGATCTCTTTTACATCGATCAGCTTGTCTTGAACCACCCAAATCCCTGATGGAATTGAAAGTGCCATTGCTAGCGCTAGGCCGCCACGTAGGCCACCCCAAGTCAAAATTTTTACTGACCATGGGTTGTATTTTCTGTAACGTTTAAAGCCTATGTAAGAAAGAAATACACTTAGATAGCGAGCTGCTAGTACAAGAGGGACTGAAATAGCCATCATAATCCAGTCTTCTTTGTGGAATTCAAAT
>NZ_JAWOTP010000144.1:0-1299 GCF_033338935.1 Vibrio sp. Vb0598
CATTTGGGATTTGCAAACGAGCCGAAATGCTCTCCTGATTCCCCGATGCTTGGAGTTTTGCCTGACCAGCTTCTCCGACCTTTTTCGTCAATGGGTATGGGTATTCACTGGCTAATCGACCGAGCTGCGCCAACACATCCACTTGGTAAGTAAAACCCACATCGTTGAGCTGCAAGTCAATGTCCATTTGCCAAGGTGCATGACCGGAAACCAAGCTCAACCAACGTTCACCCAAATAAGGCTTGAGCGGCTCTACATCCCAATCACCTAAAGTATTGATGGTCACGTTGTAGCCTTGGTCCGCACTTTCGCCGTGGAAATCGAGTGAAATAGGCTGCGAGAGTAACTCTGCTGACAAGCCAGATGTCGTCACCACATCGTTGTCGAACTGAATGCGGCCTGTGGCTTTTTCTAGCGTCATTGGCGGCGCATCAATATCAACACGGTTGTCTTTCAAATCCGCATAACCCCAAGCTCGCGCGTCTTTTTCCATATCAAAAGGAATGTTGAGCTGGAACTCGGAATACACCGGGCCACTGACTTGCAAGGCCGTCAAAGCGGCACCAACCGAGTCAACCAGCGGCGTAGCCATCATGTAGTCGCGAACTTCATTACCTGGAGCTGTGGCTTTAGCTTCAATTTCGATATGGCCATCTTCAGCCAACTCCGGAATGCGCCCCGTGATGCGTTTAGCGTGAACGCCATTTAACGTCGCCGATTTGGAATCCAGATACATGGCGTCGTTTTCAAACAATAGATCAAGCTGCAAGTCGGTAATGGTTGGCCACGCAGTATCAAAACTGAATTTCGCGTCTTTTAAGCCAACCCACGCCTGGAACATGCCGTTGTGCTCTTTGTAAGGAAAATCTCCTAACTCGCCATACCATAGCAATTTGGCCGTGTTTACTTTACCGCCTTGAATGGCGGTCGATAGGTAATCCGTTAGATCTTGGCCTAATGCCAAGGTTGGCAAGTAACGCCAAGTTTCACCAGCGTTGTAGAGATCCGCCTCAGCATAAAACGATAGGAATGGGCTTTGCTCTTTAGGGAAATCGAGTCGAAATGCGCCCAACACTTGAAGGTCCGGAGTCGCAGCCGTGACTTTATCCGACCACAAACGCCAACCTGTCTCATCTTGCTGCCAAATAATGTCGACTTCGCCTTGCTTGATGTTCAATGGGGCTTGGAATACATCCCCGTACGGGAAAACATCATCAATGACCGTGACTTTCGCTTTCGCTTGCTTCAAGTCACCCGCAACGCTGCCTTGCACATGTTGAAAGCCCGGCAGCAGTTCCC
>NZ_JAWOTP010000145.1:0-1295 GCF_033338935.1 Vibrio sp. Vb0598
TTATGGCTAATATTTCTCCAACAAGACAAGGGAGAAATGTCTATGCCAATCTATCCAATTGTGGCTTTCTGCTGTTTGTTGTTCTCTAGTTCCAGCTTTGCAGCGGCATCCGGTGATCTTAATCTGGTGAACTCCGCCGTAGGCTATATCGCTCTCATTCTTTTCTCGATCGCTTATATTCTGGTCATGCTCGAAGAGTATTTGAAGATGAGAAAATCCAAACCTGTACTTCTCGCGGCAGGTCTGTTTTGGATTTTGATTGGTTGCACCTTCGCCCAGCACCACCAGCAAGATGTGGCAAAAGCGGCGTTGGAACATAACCTACTTGAGTACGCCGAGCTGCTGCTGTTTTTGCTCGTCGCAATGACCTACATAAACGCGATGGAAGAGCGCAAACTCTTTGATGCTCTACAAGCGTGGATGGTCGGGAAAGGGTTCGGGTTCAAAAAACTGTTTTGGCTGACAGGCTTTCTGGCGTTTGTTATCTCTCCAATCGCAGATAACTTAACCACGGCCCTTTTGATGTGCGCGGTGGTAATGAAAGTGTCTGGCGACAAGCCAAGGTTCGTCAATCTTGCTTGCATCAACATCGTTATCGCAGCCAACGCGGGCGGGGCATTCAGCCCATTTGGTGACATTACAACCTTGATGGTTTGGCAAGCTGGGCACGTGCGGTTCTCTGAATTCATGCCATTGTTTGTCCCTTCTCTAATCAACTATGTCGTGCCAGCGTTTTTAATGTCCCTTTTTGTACCGAACACCAAACCCAATACCATCCACGAGCATGTCGAATTAAAACGTGGTGCAAGGCGCATTGTGCTGCTGTTTGTCCTCACGATCGCTACGGCTGTCTCTTTCCATGCTGTTCTTCACTTCCCACCCGTGGTTGGCATGATGATGGGCTTGGCGTACTTACAATTCTTCGGGTACTTCTTAAGAAAAACCCTCAAACATTCGCTCGCGAAAAAAGCGGCCATGGCGATTGCGAATGGGGACGATCATGCGCTGAAACGTTTAGGCTCTGTCGTGCCGTTTGACGTATTCCATCGTGTTTCTCGCGCCGAATGGGATACCTTGCTGTTCTTCTATGGCGTCGTGATGTGTGTAGGCGGCTTGAGCTTACTCGGTTATCTCGAATTGGTTTCAAACGTCATGTACACCCAATGGAATCCGGTTTGGGCGAACGTGATGGTCGGTGTGCTTTCTGCCATTGTCGATAACATTCCGGTCATGTTTGCGGTACTAACGATGGACCCAAGCATGTCCACTGGTAACTGGTTGCTTGTTACGCTCAC
>NZ_JAWOTP010000146.1:0-1294 GCF_033338935.1 Vibrio sp. Vb0598
TTAGCAAGGCCTGATTGCGCTTGTAGCTCTTCAATGATTGTTGAGATTTCTTGCGTTGAATCTTGAGTACGTGCCGCTAGCATACGAACTTCATCCGCTACTACCGCAAAACCACGACCAGCTTCACCAGCACGTGCTGCTTCAATCGCTGCGTTCAACGCCAACAAGTTCGTTTGTTCAGATACACCGCGAATCACTTCGATAACATCGTTGATCTGTACTGATTGCTCTTTTAGACGCAGTACAACTTGCGCGGCATCGTTCAATGCTTGAGACATTTGCGCGCTTGCGTCTGCACTTTCTTGGAAGATAGCCAAACCAGATTGCGCTAGACCGTCCGCTTCGCGTGCTGTCGCATCAGCAGAGGTCGCATTGTCACTTACGTTGTTTGCAGTGCTTGCTAGCTCATTTACCGCAGAAGCAACTTGTTCGATTTCTGCCAATTCTTGTTGAGCGTTCGCTTCTGCTTGCGTCATTACTGCAGCAAGTTCTGTTGATGCAGACGCCACTTCTTCACTGATTCGAGTTAACTGATCAACGATGCTGTAAAGTTGAGACGCGGTTTGGTTAACGTCTTTGCTTAGCTGAGCAATCTCGTTGTCGCCTTCGACATCCGCACGAACAGAAAGGTTACCAGCCGCCAGTTCACGCATCACACGTTGCAGCTTTTGGATTGGTGTAACAATCATGCCAGATAGGAACCAAGCACCAATTAGCGAGAACACAAATACCGCAAGAACCGTCAGCATCGCATTGGTTTGAACACGCTCGTTTTGTGCGTTACTTTTTGCTGTTGATTCAACCGCTTGATCGTTCACGTGTTTAGACAAAGTGTTGATGCCTTGCACCATTTCATTACCAACACGGCGGTACTCAGAAATAAATGCACGGTATTCGTTGTCTGATTTCAGACCTTGATCGTATTGGTTGAAAAACGCTACAGAGCGCTGTGAGTACTGCACATACGCTTCAATCGCTTTACGCACTTCAATCGCATCTTCACGAAACAGGTTGCGCGCTTCGATCGCACTTAGATCCGCTTCAACTTGTTTCAAGCCTGCTTTTAGCTCATTTAGGAAAGTTTCACGACGAGAAGCATCGTAAATTGCGTAAACCGCGCTGATGCGCAATGGGTAAATTTGATCGTCGATACGCGCCAAAGTGTCTTTATGGAAAACCAAAGACTCTTGGTTAGAAGCAATAACGTCTTGCTCCGCTTGAAGATTGTTTTTAGTAATCCAAAGAGCAATAAACAAAACAATAGCGGTAAATAATACCGGAACCAAAATTTGGG
>NZ_JAWOTP010000147.1:0-1294 GCF_033338935.1 Vibrio sp. Vb0598
TTTGGCATTTTCAGGAACAAAATGTAGCACTCAAACCAAAACTCATTTCCAACAACATCGGCTTTATTAAAAGCTCCACAGTGCTTGACCGCGGCATCAGTTATATCCCAAAACTGTTGGTAAAAAATGAGCTCGAATCCGATGCATTGGTGCAAGTATTGTCTCAATATGCTGTCACGGAAGAAACGGGGTGGTTACTCTATCCTCAACCGAAAACGCTGAACCAAGCTAGCCGGTTGCTTATTGAACATTTGTGCAATAAAATCCCAAAACTTTTGTAGTTTGCATTTATTGTCATAAAATTTGTGACATTGAATCATGCGCACGCATGATTATCTGAACATCTGTGAATTATAAGATGGCGCCGAAATTATGGAGCCATCTTATGAATCATCAAATCAAAACCGCTGCGCTGAGCACTATCGCGCTCTCTCTACTCGGCTGTAATCAAGCTCAACCTCAGGTTGAGGAGCCAAGCGCATCCAGACCCGTTCAAGTGATTGAAGTCAATGAAAGGAATGAAGAACTCAACAAATCATTCAGCGGGATCGTAAAAGCAAAAGAAACCGCCTCACTCTCTTTTCGTGTACCCGGCACCGTGGAAAGCGTGTTCGTAAATAAAGGCAGCGTGGTAGAAAAAGGCCAAGTCATTGCCACGCTGGACAAGCACGACTACCAAGTCTCACTAGAAGAATTACAAGCGCGTATGTTAGAAGCGCAATCAGCCCACAAACTCGCGAAAGCCGAGTTAAAGCGCGTAAAACAAGCGACTTCTGATGATGCCATTGCCAGCGTAAACTTAGACCGGGCCATCAGCAGCTACGAACGTAGCCTCTCTGCTGTCAAAGTGGTTGAGAAAAACATCCAACGTGCAAAAGATGCCCTGCGTTACACCACTCTACGTGCACCATTCACTGGCATTGTTGCCGACGTTTCTGTTGATCCACATGAACAAACCTTGCCGGGCGGCAGTGTTGTGTCAATTCAGCAAGAAGGCAGCTGGGAAGTGGACATCGACGTACCGGAAAATATGATTGCGCAATTCGCACTAGGTCAGCCGGCATCGTTGACTTGGTATGATTCGGAGCAATCCTACCGAGCAACCGTGGCAGAAATCGCGCCGAAGAAGCACCTGCTCAAACAAACCTATACCGTCACGCTAGACATCGATTCGATTTCCAGTGCGCTATTCAACGGTAAAGCAGTCACAGTAAATACCGCGCTCAACACCAGTCACTCAAGCCATTGCTTTCCTTACTCTGCAATTTTGGGTGAGAAACAGACTCTGCACGTG
>NZ_JAWOTP010000148.1:0-1291 GCF_033338935.1 Vibrio sp. Vb0598
ATACCGATACGCCAGAAGAGCAATTAACCGTTTCTTTAGAAAACAACTCAAACGGTTACTTTGTGTTAGTTGGCGATGAAGTCAAACTGACTCAAGCGGGTGTTGACGCGGTTAACAACGACGAACTCAACCTTAAAGATCTGACTATCAGTGCGTCAGTATCGGATGGTGTTAATCCAACAGCTAACGACAGTGATAGTTTGGTTGTGAATCGTGTTAACGATGCACCGACTGTTGAAAATGCCATTGCAGACCAAGTGTTATCGGAAGATTTCGATGCATACACGATCGACTTGAATGAAGTATTCAAAGATTCTGATTCCTCGCTAGAATTCTCAGTTTCTGGCAATAACAGCATCCAAATCTCTATTGTGAGTGGCGTTGCTACCATCACTCCGACTGCGGATTGGAATGGCAAAGAGACAATTACGCTTACAGCTAAAGACCCAAGCGGTGAAAGCGTTAACCAAACGGTGGACTTTACGGTTGCACCAGTAGTCGACATCGAGGCTGATAGCGCGGATGTAGTCGAAGACACACCAACCATCATTAACGTCTTAGGTAACGACACGTTTGAAGGCAAAGATAAAGTGGTGTCTCTGGACGCTGAGAATGGTCCTAAAAATGGTACCGTCATCGTAAACAACGATGGTACGGTGACCTACACACCAGATGATAACTACGTCGGAGAAGATACGTTCACTTATGTCGTGACATCAGGTGGTGTATCCGAATCTACCACCGTCACTGTCAATGTGACACCAGTAAACGACAAGCCTGAAAGTGAAGACTTTACGCATGTCGTCGATGATCAGCTTACGCACGTTGTGTTTGATACCGATACTAAACCTCTGGGGAGCGGTGACTCTAAGGATCATATCGCGGATGTTGAAGACGACTTAAAAGGCAACGATCTACATGTCCGGATTACTGAACTGCCAACATCAGGTACGTTGTTCTTTAAAGATAGTGACGGTGAGTTGCACGAAATTAAAGAAGTAAGCGATACGCTTTATGACAAAGACAGTCTTTACTATGAAGCTGATAATGTTGGCTTCTTATTAGGTATCAAAGATCGTCCAAATACGCCTAATGGCTCAGAATCTACATCAGATTTCAATAACTGGGGATTAAGTGAGGATGGTGGACCATCACATTCCCGTATTGAGCATTTAGCAAATGGAGCCTCTATCACGATTTCCTCTGATAGCGGTGAACTTGCGCAATACAACCGTCAGGTGTCACATATCGGCAATGGTATCGCTGACAATGACGGGCAGGGTATTGAGAA
>NZ_JAWOTP010000149.1:0-1289 GCF_033338935.1 Vibrio sp. Vb0598
TACTTTCTGTTTGAGTTTTAGTAATTCCGCTCTCAAAAAAGAGCGCGTAAAAACAAGAAAAGAGCCCAAGTGGCTCTTTTCGTTTAATACGTTGTTTTCAATGATCTTTACGCGGTCACTATTGCTTTGGCATTCAGACCTCTATCAACACTCACTAGAAGCAACTGACAAGGATCTTGGTTGAGCTTTTCTCCGGTCCAATAGTCATACCAATCAACGGGCTGATCCGCTGTGAGAGTAAATTCAGTCGCATTATGATTCGCGTAATTGAACAAACAATGTAGATCATTCTTGTCCGTCAGTTTCAAAAAAGCATGGCTCAAACTTAACGCCGTGAACTTAGCAGATTCTTGGCTGCGTCGTTGTCGCAACATCAGCTTCGCCAAGGTTTTACTCGCAAATGACGTGATTTCCGGGAGAGGGTCGCCAGACAAAAGCAAGCCGCCAGACGCCAATAATACGGTACGGTGAAACTCGTAGTCTTCACGTGATGCAGCTTGATTAGCAAGAGAAGTAAACGTCGCGCAGTCTGGGTCAATTTGCCACAACTTACGGTGCTGCCAGCTACGGAAAAACGTCTCTTTAGCGATCTGTTCAAAACGGTGGCTATGGCGCTCGACGTCATCAGACACACGCATCGCATCCACCAGCCCCAAAGATGGCCACATTGGCGCGTTGCAGCCAAGCAACCACGCGTCTCCTGCGCCTCTGGCGATCGCCTCCATCCCTAATCGATACGCTTCGACACCCGTAATACCAGACTGACTACGTTTTCCTTTTAGTGTTCCCCAGTAGTTTGCATCGAGCTTAAACAGCTCTACGCCCCACTCTAGCCTCATCACTGACACAACGTGCGTTAGATGATCTTGCACTTCAGGGTTAGACGTATCGAGAATATACCAAGGCGTGCAACGCCAGCCGCCATAGGTAACATCTTCGGCTTTAAGGAGCTGACCGTCAGGATGACGAACAAACCATTCAGGATGTTGCTTAAAGACCTCAGATTCTGGCTGCGCTATGAAAGGAGCCATCCAAATCGCCGGCTTTTTGCCTTTTGCGCGAATGTTTTGAATCAGCTCCTTCACACCGCCAGAGAATTTATCCGACGGCGTAAGCCAATCCCCCATGAACGCTTGATAGCCATCATCCAGAAGTACCCATTCTAAGTCTTCGAGCTTGTCTTGCATGCAATCAACATTTTCTAAAACATTTTGCTCGGTCACATCGGCATAGTACGCATACCAAGAACACCAGCCTATCGGTGCATCCTGCGTGACACCGTTGCGAAT
>NZ_JAWOTP010000150.1:0-1288 GCF_033338935.1 Vibrio sp. Vb0598
GGTGGTTGAGTGATGTCGATTTGGTATTCCACACCATCAATCACGTCAAAGTTGTACGTACGGAAGTTATCCCAATCAATTAACGATTGTGGCTGAGTCGTATTGACATCAATATGCTTGAATTGGCCCGCGCTGCACTCTAGCCATTCATGTACTTCTTTGCCTTTCACCTTCATTGCGACGAGCGTATTTGGGTATAGGTACAAGTCGGCGGCGTTGCGGAAAGTCAGTTGGCCAGATTCAACTTCAGTGAAGCCGTTCGGATCATCTTTACGTCCGCCCACTTTAAAAGGCGCTGCCGCGCTCAAAACTGGAATGTCAGCAAGGTCTGGATCGCCTTGAATGAAACGTTCAACGTAGTCTTTTTGTGCAAGGTTAACGATTTGGATTGTTGGGTCGTCTTGCACCAAAGCCAAGAAGCTGTACATCACGTCATTCGCTTTACCAATTGGTTGGTTAACGAATTCGCGAGTGCCTTTGTGATCGTCTTCGAGTGCTTTAATGATGCCTTGGTCTGCTTCTGCAAGCGATTTCTTAGTCGCTTTGTCGAAAATTGGTCGAGCTTCAGATTGTCCCTCCACTACTTTCCATTGGCCGTCTTTTTGCTCGATGACTAGATCCATGACTCCCACGTGGCTACCCCAACGGCCAGGCATGACGGCAGTGACACCGTTGATGGTGCCTTTGTTGTTGTCTACGCCTTGTAGATTCTCAAATCCTTTGCCTGGGAAGACCGCGTGAGAGTGACCAAACGCAATGGCATCAATGCCTTTCACTTGCGTTAAATAGTACACCGAGTTCTCCGCACCTAGTTTATATGGATCGGTTGAAACCCCTGAATGCGGAATCGCGACAATAATGTCCGCACCTTCCTTCTTCATCTGCGGAATCAGCTTCTCTGCAGTTTCTTTGATGTCTTTGGCAACCACGTTGCCTTCAAGATTTTTCTTATCCCAAACCATGATTTGCGGTGGAACAAACCCGATGTAACCCACTTTTACTTGATGAACTTCGCCATCGGTATCTTTAAAACTGTGTGTTTTGATCAGGTAAGGTTGGAAGTAATGCTCGCCAGTTTTCTTATCAAACACATTGGCGTTGATGTAGGGGAAGTTCGCGCCGGCCAGCGTATTTTGTAAGAAGTCCAAACCATAGTTGAATTCATGGTTACCAATGTTCCCCACATCATAGTGCAATTGGTTCATGGCTTTGTCCACAGGATGAACTTCTCCAGCCTGTATGCCTTTTGCTGCCATGTAGTCACCCATCGGGCTACCTTGAATTAAGT
>NZ_JAWOTP010000151.1:0-1284 GCF_033338935.1 Vibrio sp. Vb0598
TCCACAGGCAGTTGCTGGTGGTCTGTGAGTGTTTCGGATGTGTTTACGTCATTCATGTTGGTTTCTTTCTCAATGATGTATAGGGTGTTGTCTTCAAGCTGGCAACGCCACAGATTCTTATTGGATACCTGAAAAATCGCTTGTTGCTGGGCGATGTAGCATTGGTCAAAAAAGATCACGTCTCCAAGCTCTAACGAATGGAAGTGATTTAAGTCCAGATGCGTTTTGCCAAGGCTTAGCCAGACAGGAAGGGCAATATGCTGAGTCAGTTGCGACGAGCATGGCGGCAGCGCATCAACTAAAACGCTTTGACCTTCACTTACCCACAAACAAAGTGATGCGCTCGGTTTGTTTAGCGTCAGCATTAAGGTATTGCGCTGCGTTTCGCTTTGTTCCAGCGGTTGTAATTTGCTGAGGATCGGTAACTGACCAAATAGGCGTTTGAACGCGTCAGCATGAGGCTCAATCTGCGTACTGAGCAGAGCTAACTGCAACGAGTTTGGGAGAGATTCAAACGCTGTCGCATTCAAAGTTGAGTGAAGCCATTGCTGCAGTTGCGCGGAACAAAAATCGACTTGAATGGTTTGTCCACCAACCAGAGTGGTCAAGCGGTAGCCAGAAAATTCCGGTTTTTGCGATGCGGTTATTGAGATGCTGTGCTCGTCACGTCCTTGAAAGTGGCATTGTTTAGCGCAGCGCTGATTGGTCCGCGCAATGCTCTCGGCATCGACTGTTGGGATGGTTAATTTCATTGATCCGCCTCGGGTTGCCATTCTTCATAAACGCTACGTTGTTGGCGTGATTGTTGTTGATCTTGCTGTGTGTGACCGTGCTGCGACGTCTGCTCGCTGATCGAGACGCGCAACGGCTGTTCAAAGCCCATGCGGTTTAAACGCTCTGCCAGATCTTGCCTTGCTTGTTGATTGATGATGGAAAGCGCATGCTCTTGTCGAATCGTCACGCTATAACCTTGCGAATCTAACTTGATGTGGATTTCGCCACCTTTGAGTTGGCCCTCGCTTAGAAACAATCGTACTTCTTTCTCATTCGATGCTGTTGGTAGCGCCACGTACACTTTATCCACCAATTGCTGAATCAGTTGGCTGACTTCACGAGTTGGTTGAGTAGGTTGTGGGGTCGAGATGCCTTTCAAAATCACATCGCCTTGAGTAATCGGTGTCGTGACTGGTTGATGCGGCGGCTTGTCATTGCTTTTTTCTGAATCCAGCATGGCTTTATCTAGCAATGTGCGCTCAGCCTTGCTCGCTTTGGGATGTTCATCAT
>NZ_JAWOTP010000152.1:0-1283 GCF_033338935.1 Vibrio sp. Vb0598
TGTCTTTCCTCTCTTAGGGGAGAATAGTTTGAGCTTAGCGATGGAAGTCATAGAACGTGGAATTAAAACTATGTTGATTACCACTGATGGAAAGGCACTTGCTCCAGAATGGTGTGGTCGTTGGTATGACCAAGTATTAATCGAGTCATTACCACGTCATATTGATCCATGTCGAGAAAATGGTGAGTTCCACACATTGGTGACATCAACCCCATCATTTCAAGGACATATAGAACTGACTAAGCTTGAAGTAGAAATAGGGGAGAGATTTAGCCATCAAAGATACCGCGCCAAAGCATTGCCAAAACAAATCTAACCAGTATTATCGCCGAGTCTCTATTCATCAGGTAAGACTCGTGCGAGCATCAAGTAAGAAAAAAGTTCTAGTGTTTGATTCCGGTGTCGGCGGACTGTCAGTTTTCCAAGAAATTCACCAACTCCTTCCACACTTAGACTACTTCTATCTGTTCGATAACGAAGCTTATCCTTACGGCGAACTCGATCAGAATGTGCTTATCTCGCGCGTCAATCAGCTGGTTTCCGCATTGGTAGCAGAGCATCACATCGATATCGTCGTCATTGCGTGCAATACTGCCAGTACAATCGTGCTGCCGTCATTGCGTGGCAACTTATCAGTGCCAGTTGTTGGCGTCGTGCCTGCCATCAAACCGGCCTCCCTACTAGCGACTCAGGGAGTAGGGTTAATCGCAACGCCTGCGACCGTCACTCGTCAATACACTCATGAACTGATCCGCGATTTTGCACAAGGTAAGCCAGTTGAATTGCTAGGTTCGACGCGTTTGGTTGATATGGCAGAAGAAAAGCTACGTGGTGAAAGTGTTCCTTTGGATGAACTGAAAAGTATCTTATCGCCGCTATGCAATAAAGTAGACGTCGCTGTACTTGGTTGTACACACTTCCCACTAATCAAAAACGAAATTCAGCAAGTGCTGGGTAGCAACGTCGTTTTGATTGATTCTGGGGAGGCGATAGCGCGCCGGGTTAAAGCATTACTGTCTTGTGGCGAGCTTGAAGAGAAAGAAGAAGGGATAAAACGAATCTTTGCCAGTGCACCTCCTTGGCAAGAAGATGCACTGAACATTTGTTTGGCGAAATTAGGATTTAATCCAGTTCAGATTTATCGCCATCTGGATGTTTCGGATCGTTAGCAATACGAACTTTAAGTGTTCGCTCCATATATTCCCTTTCATTTAACTTCGCGATAGCCGGTTCTGCGTCAGCAGCGGCCATAACGACAAAACCAAACCCTCTTCTTTTACCTG
>NZ_JAWOTP010000153.1:0-1279 GCF_033338935.1 Vibrio sp. Vb0598
CAAATTCAAGGTGAAGAGCAACGACATCGTAAAATGGAACTCGCTGCATAAGCAGAAGTACCTAAAACCGGGTCAAAAACTTAAGCTGTACGTAGATGTAACTAAGGTAAGTGTATGAACCCGTCAAGTAACCCACTCGTAATGTTGTTGGATATATTCCGTTCTCCAACCTCTTGTTTTCTTGCGCTTTATCAGCGTGGTGGTTGGGGATGGCAACCTTTCATCTTTTTGATGCTAAGCCCATTCCTATTTTGGGGCGCGTACTTTTCGAACGTTGATTTTACGTGGTTAAGTGACCAACTCACTGTACAGTTCCAACAAATCGACCCACAGCAGATTGAGCTATTGGAACCAAACACGTTGATGGCAAGTGCGATCATTAATGACGTGTTCAATCGCTTTGCGACGCTTTTGTTGCTTGCGTTTTGGTTCTTCCTTGCGACTAAGGCAAGTAAACAACAATACGGTTACTGGAAATGGTTTGCGGCATCGTGCGCCATTTTGTTTCCAGCGGTATTGGGCGACATTGCAAGCTACGCAAGCTTACTATTGAAACATGGTCAGGTAATGACCTATGCGGCGGATCTCAACAGTCTCAATGGCTTACTGAAGTTGCCACTCACCAACGAATGGTCTCATTTTGCTAGCTCACTGCCACTTCTGTTGCCTTGGTATATTGTTCTAGGTTACGGCGTGGTATTAACGTGGACTGAATTTGAACGCGGACAGGCTCTGGTGATTTCGAGCCTGCCTTGGATTACGTTTTACGTGATTTGGGCGTTGTACATCGTTATCGCTTAAGCTGACTAACGCTAATCGTTAAGCGTAAACGACACCAGTAATGGATTATGATCGGAAGCGTCGCTCTGCGGCGCTTTCGCATTTTTCAGCGTTAATCCGCGGTAGAACACATGGTCTAGCGGCAAGCCCGTAATAAACTGCGTACGATGATCTGGCGAGAATTGTACTTCTCTCAAATTTGCTTCCCTCAGGGCCTGCTTCATGGCCGTAATCCGATATTCGCTCCAACTATTAAAATCACCAGCAAATACGATTGGCCCGCTGTGTTGTTTAAGTAGCGTCTCAAGCGCAGAAAGTTGCGAAGTATATTCTTCCGTTCCAACGGTAAAGTTGATCGCATGCACATTGATAACGGCCAAGCTCTCACCATTACTTAAACGATACTGGCTGTACAACGCCGATTTTGGCAAACGCAACCACGGTTCTTTTGATGTGTACGCGCATGCTTTAACTGGCTGCTTTTGAGCAATACTAATCA
>NZ_JAWOTP010000154.1:0-1272 GCF_033338935.1 Vibrio sp. Vb0598
GTGACTCTTGACCGTTGTGACCTGCACAGCAAGCCAATCGATCAGCGCAGGAAGCATCTGAGTTGACGCCTTTTCTCCCTTCATCCACGTTTGCGCGTAAGATAACAGATCTGGTACTAAATTTTGTAAGTTTTGTTGGCGTAATGGTGCTGGCACGCCCATGACCATTAGCGCTTTATCATTTCTGGCTTTTAATTGGATACCCAACTGAGCAAAGTCTTGTTGATAATCTTGTGCCAACGTCACTAAGTCAGTGTCCAACTTCATCGACAACGGTACTAATAAAGGCTGCGCTTTTAACGCTCCTTCACTTGGCGTCAACTGACCTTTGGTGCGATAGAACTCAGCTCGAGGTAATGAAACTAATGCTACGCCACTGTCGCTGCTCATCAGAACAAATTGTTCATCCACAACGGCCAACGCTTTCCCCAACGCTGTAACTTGAGGCAAACTCACTTCTCGAACGGACTCTGTCGATGTCGGTTGCTCAGCTTGTTGAGATTCGAAGTCGGGTGTTTTTAGCAGTTCATGGTAAGCGTGGACTTCTCGCTTACTTGGCGCAGGTTCAGCATGACGCTCTTTACCTACATTTGGTTTAGGCGCAGGTTTGGATTCAATCCAATCCGTTCGCTTAAAGGAATCTGCAATGCGCGCTTCACGCACAGATGAATCACTCGGCGCACGATAGCGTGGCTCTATCTCATCATCAGTACGGCCAGGGTACGTAGGCGGTTTATAAATCGCTTGATACACACGCTCTGGGACAGTAGTACTCACTGATTGTGGCGAGTATTGAGGCGTCGTTTCCGGTTGGCTTTCTCGCTCTTCAGGCTCTGCTCGATGGAACGCGGACTCATTGACTTGCGGCTTATCAATCACAGAGCTTTGTGCCAGTGCATCAGCCAAAGCTTGATAGATAAAGTCATGTACCAATCTTGCTTGGTGGAAACGCACTTCATGCTTCGCTGGATGAACGTTCACGTCCACCTGATGCGGGTCTAGCTCGATGAACAATACATACGCAGCAAATTGATCCGGCTTTAAGCTCATTTCGTAACTTTGACGAATCGCATGATTGATCAGTTTGTCCCGCATCATGCGGCCATTCACGTAACAATACTGCAAATCGCTTTGCTGACGAGCCCCATCCGGGGTGGTGATCCAACCATGCAACTTGAGACCTTGATGCTCAAGCTCAATACGAAGCATATTACGCACAAATGCATTACCACACACCGCCGCTATACGCTTTTCGGTTTGCAGTTGATTCTT
>NZ_JAWOTP010000155.1:0-1271 GCF_033338935.1 Vibrio sp. Vb0598
TACCGAACCGCCTTCTGTGTTTCTTAGCGGATCTGCTGTCGGTTATTACGGCGACCAGCAGGATCATCCGTTCGATGAGTGTCTTCATGTGAATAACGACGATTTCCCGCATATGGTTTGCGCCAAGTGGGAACAAATCGCCAAACGGGCCGAGTCCGAACAAACCCGCGTTTGCTTTCTCCGGACAGGCGTCGTACTCGGGCTTAATGGCGGAGCACTCGCGAAAATGCTCTTGCCTTACAAATTGGGGTTAGGCGGACCGCTTGGCAATGGCAATCAATATATGCCTTGGATTCATATCCTCGATATGGTTCGTGCCATTATGTACCTGCTTGAAACCCCTCACGCGCATGGTGCCTTCAACATGTGCGCCCCTCACCCTGTGACTAACCGGATATTTAGCCGCACGTTAGCGAAAACACTCAAACGTCCTCATATTCTATTCACACCTAAATGGGTCATGGCATTGGCAATGGGAGAATCGGCATGTTTGCTGTTTGACAGTATGCGAGCCAAACCTAAGAAACTCACCGAGCTTGGCTTTAAATTTAGTTACTCAAGAATAGAACCAGCACTGAAGCACTTGCTTCAAGATAGAAGCTGTTGAATGATAAAGCTTATCTGTCTCTCGCATTAAGCTAACACATGAATAAATCCATCCTCATTACGGGGTGCTCAACGGGCATCGGGTACGTTTGTGCTCATGCACTCCATAAACAAGGCTTTCACGTCATCGCCTCTTGTAGAAAGCTCGATGACGTTCAACGACTCCAATCAGAAGGGTTAACCTGTATCCAGCTCGACCTCGACGACCCAATAAGCATCACTAGTGGCGCAAAACAAGCGATTGAATTGGCTCAAGGCCAGCTTTATGCCCTGTTCAATAACGGCGCATATGGTCAGCCCGGTGCATTAGAAGATCTGCCTACCGAAGCATTGAAAGCGCAATTTCAAACCAACTTTTTTGGTTGGCACCAACTGGTTCAAGAGGTACTACCCACTATGCGTGCTCAGGGTGAAGGACGCATTATTCAAAACAGTTCCGTCTTGGGTTTTGCCGCAATGAAGTATCGTGGGGCGTACAACGCCTCAAAGTTTGCCCTAGAAGGATGGACAGATACATTACGGCTCGAACTTGCTGATACCGACATCAAAGTGGCGTTGATAGAGCCCGGCCCCATTGAAACGCAATTTAGACACAACGCTCTGCTCGCTTTTGAGCAATGGATTGACGTAGATTCAAGCCCTCACCGTATCGCGTATGATGGACA
>NZ_JAWOTP010000156.1:0-1270 GCF_033338935.1 Vibrio sp. Vb0598
GTAACGTGGCATCACTTTACCCATTGCCATCTCAGGAGATGCTACACCGCCTTTGCGCAGGCGGAATGGGTTAGGACGACGATCACGACCACGACGACGACGTTGACCACTTGCTCGTAGGTGACGAGGAGAACGACGGTTACGACGTTGTTTCGATTCACCTTGCTTGTTGTCTTGCTGTGCGTCTGCTGCTGTATCAACGGCTTGATCTACTTGAGACTCAACAGGTTCAATTGCTTTCACTGCTGTTTCTTCTACTTGCTCATCGGCAAGTTGATCTTTAACACGAACAGATTTGTTCAGTTTGCGACGTTGACGGCGCTCTTTGACTTTCTCTGTTTTCGCGTTTGCTTTCGCTTTATTCTCTTCAGGCTTCACTTCTGAGCGAGCTTCAGCCGCAAGTTGCAAGCCTTTTTCCGCTACTTTCGCGTTTGCTTTCGGCTCTTGAGCTTTTTCAGCTTGTTGAGGTTTTGGCTTACGCTTCTGGCTACGGTTTGGTTGCTGTTTGTTTGCAGGCTGTTGAGCTTCGTTTTGCTCATTTGCTTGCTCTTCACGAGGCTTACGGCGACGACGGTTATCACGGTTTTCACGACCTTCGCGGTTATCGCGTTGGTTGCTACGACGACGGTCGTTGCGATCGCGTTTGTTGCGCTTGTTGTCGCGGTTTGATTTCTTCTCTTCTTGTTTTGGTTCTTCTTTTACTTCTTCAGAACCACCAAATAGGAAGCTACCTAGTGCTTTAAACAAACGGCTGAATAGGCCAGGTTTTGCTTCTTGCTCTACTTCTTTCTTCTTCGCTACCGGCGCAGGTTTAGAAACAGGAGCTGGAGCGGTTTGAGCTGGCGCTGCAAAGCCCTTAAGAACTGGCTCTTCGATTCGCTTAGGTTTGATGTCTGTTTCAGAAGGTTCTTTACCTTCTGCTTCTTTCATTGCTTCCAACTTCTTAGGAAGTAGGTAAGAAATTAAATCAAACTCTTCACCTTCGCGTACGCGAATTACTTCAAAGTGCGGTGTTTCCATGTCTGAGTTAGGAACAACCGTAATTTTCACTTCTTGAATTCGTTCGATATGATTAACCGAGCGACGTTTTTCGTTCAATAGGTAAGATGCGATTGGCACTGGCACTACAGCCAATACTTGAGCTGTGTTGTCTTTTAGTGCTTCTTCTTCAATCAAACGAAGAACAGAAAGTGCTAGAGATTCGTTGTCACGAACAACACCTGTGCCGCTACAGCGAGGACAAATGTGGTGACTTGCTTCTGCAAGAGAA
>NZ_JAWOTP010000157.1:0-1268 GCF_033338935.1 Vibrio sp. Vb0598
TTCTCCATCCTCGTAACTGGGGAGTTTGGCTTGGGTTTGGTCTACTGGCTATCATCGTCAATATTCTTCCTTATCGCCTATTACTGTCTTTGGGGCGTTCACTTGGCAAGCTAGGCATGCGCTATGGCAAAAAGCGCGTGCATATCGCGAAGCGCAACCTTGAGCTTGCATTCCCCGCGAAAACGCCAGAAGAAGTGCAACATATCGTGGAAGAAAACTTCAAGAATACCGGGATGGCACTGATCGAAACCGGTATTACATGGTTTTGGCCTACATGGCGCTTCAAAACGCTCATTGTCGAGAAAGACATCCACGCTCTAAAAGAAAAAGGCGCGGAAGGGAAAGGCGTATTGTTGTGTTGTGTGCATGCTCTTAACTTAGAAATTACCGCGCGAGCTTTTGCTGTTTTAGGGGTTGCGGGTTACGGCGCATTTCGACCTCACAACAACCCAGCGTACAACTTCATCCAATATTGGGGGCGCACGCACAACGGCAACAAACTGATTGATCGCAAAGATGTGAAAAAGATGATTCGTGTACTGCGCAGCGGCGAGCGTTTGTTCTACTTACCTGACCACGATTACGGCCGCAATAAATCGGTCTTCGTGCCGTTTTTTGCCATTGATGACGCTTGTACAACAACCGGCACCAGCATTTTAGCCTACACATCAAAATGCGCGATCATTCCAGGTTCTGGTTTCCGCAATGACGAAGGCAAATACGAAATCATCGCTGATAAGTGCATTGAAGCCGATTACCCACAAAAAGATGAAGTGGCTGCGGCGGCTTACATGAACAAGTACGTGGAAGAAGTGATTTTGCGAGCACCTGAGCAATGGATGTGGCTGCACAAACGCTACAAAACCATGCAAGATGAAAACGAGCCCAAAGGCATTCGCTACAAATAAATCGCAAAAGAAAAGGTATCCGATTGGATACCTTTTTTATTGAATTGAAAAAGTGGGAAATTAGATGCCGTATTCCGCGCGGTATGCTTTCACCGCTTCAAGATGCTCGGTCGCGTTACCTTTTTCTTCAAGGTAAGTGATTAGGTCACCCAAACTCACGATAGAAATCACCGCACAACCGAAGTCGCGCTCAACTTCCTGAATCGCAGAAAGTTCGCCTTTGCCTTTCTCTTGGCGGTCGATAGCCACTAATACGCCAGCCAGATCTGCACCATTCGCCTTGATGATTTCCATCGATTCACGAATCGCAGTACCTGCTGTGATTACGTCATCCACTAGCATGATACGACCTTCAAGCGC
>NZ_JAWOTP010000158.1:0-1267 GCF_033338935.1 Vibrio sp. Vb0598
CCACTCAAGTCAGCAAGCTATAGCCGTAATTGACATGATGGTGACTCAGCAAGAAGGAAGTTCCTATGATTGGGCTTACTGGGATGAGACCTATGACCTTTTCGCACACCGTGACATCGCAGGTTACAGCGAACGCAACTTATATGTCGAAACCCTTGATGCGCTGAACCTCGATTTGATGTCGTTTATCACACTGGATGGTCAATCCTTAGTGTCATTGAGTCGTGAAAACACACCAGAGTCTTCATCCTCACTAAACAATAAAGTCGTGTCCGTGCCACTCCTCCAACAGCATATTTTGGCGATGAACAGTAAGCTTGATGTTCACCGCGAAAGTTTGGCGGGCATATTTAAGATCAATGACAACATTTGGGGGTTGAGCTTAGCTCCAGTTCGCAACAGCGAAGGAGATCGTCCTTCGAACGGCTGGATGCTTTGGGGACGCAATCTGTCTGAGCGTTTCCCTGGCGACTTTAAAGCGATGATGTCTGCCAGCAATACGCTCGTGACCAAGTCGTTTAATCCTGTCGATCATGCCAAAACTAAAAGCATCGATAAAACCTCAGAGTCCATCATCAAATGGACCCCAATCAGCGATCTCGCGGGTGAGCCGATTGCGTGGTTGAAAACACAAACCAAACGTGAACACTATTCAAAAGGTAATACGCTCTTTATTTACCTCTTTGCGACGGTTGGGGTGGTAGCGTCAGTCATTGCTACCAGCACGTTTTTCATCTTCAAAAGAAAGGTGGCAACACGCTTTAGCCACTTTGCCGAAGGCATTAACGAAATCGCCTCCCAATATCAGCTTGAAGGTTTGCAGTCCGTAAAGTTCGATGAGTTAGAACTCGCGACAAAGCTTGTGCAAAAGCTCTCTGAAAACACGTCTATGACTCAGTTACAGCTGAAAGACTCCATGGAGAAATTCGGCGCACTTTACCACAGCTCATCGTTAGGCATGCTGATCGTTATTGAACGTGAAATCGTCGACGCCAACCATCGAGCGCTTGAACTACTGAGTTATAAAAAGTCCGACCTTCTTGAGCAGCCATTAGACACGCTCTGCCCTACGACTGCTGATGAGTGTCGTGTTGATGCAATGTATCGAGAGCTTCAACATGGCCGCAATCAGTTTGAAGCACAGATGCTAGACAGCCATGGCGAAACCATCGATTGTTTAATAGAAGCAACACTGATTCAGCACAACGGGCACACCGCCTTGATGCTGCTGTTGCAAGATTTGAGTGAAAACAAACAACAAGCTGAG
>NZ_JAWOTP010000159.1:0-1259 GCF_033338935.1 Vibrio sp. Vb0598
TGACCCGTCCTGATATGGGTTGACACTTTTTAACTAAAACGCTCGATGTACTTCATCGGGCGTTTTGTATTTTAAAGCCGTATGAGGCCTCATTTGATTATAGATATCTACGGACTCTGCTACCATCGTCCTTGCTTCTTTCAGATCTTTCGGTTTCTTCAGCAAGAGCTCCATTTTGAGTATCCCATTTACACGCTCAGCTAAAGCATTCTGATAACAGTCATACCCGTCAGTCATTGAGCAAGTCACTCTATGTTTCTTATGGATATCTTGATATTCCTTCGAACAGTATTGTGAGCCTCTATCTGAGTGGTGTATTAGCTTTTCTTCACTCTGCCGTTGCCTGAGAGCTGAGATAAATGCCCGCTTAACTGATTGAGTTTTCATGTTGTCATCCACATAAAAACCAACAATCTTCCTTGAATAAGCGTCTGTAACCAAGCTGAGATAACTCTCTCCATTTTGAGTTGGCAAGTAAGTAATATCAGCAACCCACAGTTGTTCTGGCTTCGTTGGTGTCAGCCCATCTTTCACTTTGTTTGGGTGACAGAAAAATCGATGACGGCTGTCAGTCGTTCGGTGATAGGCTCGTCTTGCTCTCACTAACAGCCGATGCTTTCTGAGAAGTTCAAAGAGCTTATCGCGACCTATTTGAATGCCCTTTGTTGCTGCTAAGAACTTCAGTTTACGCGTGCCAATGCGTGGCTGCTTCAGCCTGACTTCACGGACAAAGCCAATGACAGTATGCTCATGATGTTCACAACGAGATTGAGTTTGGCATTGCTTATAATAAGCTTGGCGAGAGATTTGTACTAACTGACAAAACTTCGTAACGCTCAAACCTACTATGGTTTTCTCTTGGACAACGCTTCTTTGTGCTTTTTTGTCACTCTAACACCATAGTCACGTTCCATAACGTTCACGACAGCTTCAAAGAAGTCGGCTTTGAGTTGAGCATCTTCGAGCTGCTTTTCAAGCTCTTTAATACGTTGCTCTGGTGTAGGAGGTGAATTGAACTCGGTCATAGAGTCTCCTTTGGACATAAAGTTAGGTGTCCCTTTAGACCAATCTAGGCGACCATGCTTACGAAGCCAAACCAAAACCGTAGAGCAACCTTGGATGCCATACTTCTCTTGGGCTTGTTTGTAAGTGAGGCTTCCTTTTTCAACCTCATCAACTACAGTGAGTTTAAAAGCGAGGGAGTAATCGCGCTGAGTTCTTTTAGTTGTTGATTTCATAACACTCTCCAATTTTGGGGG
>NZ_JAWOTP010000160.1:0-1259 GCF_033338935.1 Vibrio sp. Vb0598
TTATTGCACACAATCAATGCACCACCATGCTCACGTAAGTTGTGCAGATTTTTGTGTTTAACACGATAGATGGTGTGCGTGAGCATCCACATTGCAAAGCGAACCACAAAAATCGGGATTTGTAGAAAGATATATGCCGCGACTAAGAAGTTAAGCACTGCAAGAAGCGCAAACAGTTGTGGAATACTTATCTCTACTACGCTTAGGCATATAATGCCAAGGATCGCGCTGCCCACCATAAATAGCGAGTTAAAGATATTCAGACCTGCTATCACTTGCGCTCGTTCAGTCTCCTTCGCTCGGTGCTGCATTAAGGCATACAGTGGGACGATAAATAATCCGCCCGATGCTCCTATCATGAGCAGATAGAAAAACAGTGGCCAGAAAGGCTCGAAACGAACAAATTCAATGAAGTTTGCGAACTCAGGTAGCTCAGTTGGTACTGATGTCGCCATTAAGTAACCGAAGATGGTGATGCCTAAGGCACCGATTGGCACGATGCCCACTTCGATTCGATGATTTGAGATCCAGTTGCAAGCCAGTGAGCCTAGAGCAATCCCTACTGAGAAGAGTGCAAGTAAGAAGGATACGGCGCTTTCTGTACCGTTCAGATAGACCTTGGTGAAGTTTGGGAACTGAGTAAGATATGCAGCACCGAGAAACCAAAACCAACTGATGGCCATGATGCATTGAAATACGATGCGATCGGATTTCGCGATCGCCAGCGTGTGCTTAGTTTGCTGATAAGGTCGCCAACGGAATTTAAGTTCAGGGGCACTTGCCGCAGCAAATGGAATCGAGCGACTGGATAAGTAACCGAGCAGGGCAAATAGAACCACGCAGAAAGCGGCCAGATACTTCGCGTTGTCAGCAGAAGCAATAATGCCTGCACCGAGCGTGCCGATAAGAATGGCGATAAATGTCCCGGCTTCAACCAAGGCATTGCCTGGTACCAGTTCCTTAGCGTTTAATTCCTGAGGAAGAAGCGCGTACTTGACGGGGCCGAAGAACGCGGATTGCGTACCCATTAAGAAAAGCAGCAGAAGTAAGACACCATAGCTTTCTGTTATAAAGCCAACGGCGCCTAGCAGCATGATGGCGATTTCAAACAGTTTTACTTTGCGAATAAACCACGATTTCTCGTATTTATCCGCCAAAACTCCAGCAGAGGCAGAAAAAAGGAAGAATGGAAGAATGAATAAGCCAGCTGCTAAGTTTATGAATAAATTACTAGAAATGGGTAATGCGCTAGAACCAGC
>NZ_JAWOTP010000161.1:0-1259 GCF_033338935.1 Vibrio sp. Vb0598
GGTATGGAAGTTCACGCCAGCCGCGTTTTTCTGCCAAGGTGAGATTGCTTCGTAGCTCACCAACTCGCCTTTAGTATTGGTAAATTCAAGTTGAACACCCGGATGCTCGGCATCGGTAACGCGTGCGGTTTCTGCCAGCAACGCACGAACATCACGGGCAGATAGAGCGTGGTTGGTTGACATGATAGCGGCGATTGCACCAGAAGTGTTCGGCGCAGCCGATGATGTGCCGTTCATGGTGCTGGTATAATTACAGTTCGGGTCAAGCTCTGTACCACCGTGTAGACCATTAATACCAAGGCCGTCACTGGTGTTTTGTCCTTCTTCACATCCCATCAGGTCAGTTGTGACCATCGCAGGGAAGTCTTGCCCGTATTCCCCTGCTGGCGCGGCAACCCACACGTTAGCGCCAACAGAAGAGTAACTTGCTCGGGTGCCATCTGCGCGTAGCGCGCTGGTGACAAGGTTGAAGTAGCTAGAGTTGTCGTAAGATTGCGCCGAGTTGTGCATCGGTAAACCTTGGTTTCCGCCTCCCGCGAAGAAATCGCTAGGAAGAACGAAGAATCGTCCAGTGTTGAAATAGCGGTAACCATTACCCGCAGACTTGACAAACAGTGCACCGCGGCCCCAAGCGTTCGTTTCGCTGACGTTTTGCATGACATCCATTTCAAGCTTGAACTGTGGGTCATTCTCATCAAACGCGATTGGGTTGATCGGACTAAAGCCATAACTTTGGTTAAATACGCGTACATCTCGCGTCGCTGGGTCCATACCGTGAGAAATTAACCAACCTTCTAATGTTTGGTTTGCAAGCCAGTTAAAACCAACAAGCGAAGAGCGAGAAGCAACGCCGCGACCACCTTCACCATTGTTACCTACCGCACTAATCAAACCAGCAACGGCAGTACCGTGGCCGTTGGTGTCTACGGGATAACTGGATGGGAATAAAGAGTCTTCAACGAAGTTTCTGCTACCTGTGACTACGTTACCTGCAAGGTCTGGGTGATCGATTTGCACACCAGAATCAATGACCGCAACTTTAACGCCAATACCGGCAATGCCCATGGCTTGCGTAAGTTTGGTGTTTAAGTCATTACCCGCAACAGCAGGGTTTGCTGCGAATGCAGTTTGGCCAGTGTTGTCGAGATGCCATTGTTCTGAATAGAGCGGATCAAACGCCGAGACGGCAGGTGCAAGGCCCACAGCCAACATTGCGGCAAATAGGCGATTAAAGCGTGTTTCCATTTGTGACCTCATGT
>NZ_JAWOTP010000162.1:0-1258 GCF_033338935.1 Vibrio sp. Vb0598
GAAAATATTCACGTAAGCAGCAGCAATCCCCAATACAAAAATCTTAAAGATGACAAACTGCTGTGGGCAATTGTCGACGATTTAGGTGGCACGCAAGCCAAATGGGAAGCCAACAGTTTTGAACCTTATCAAGTCACCGTCAGTTTCACGATTCAGCATCCTTATACTGGCAAAGAGATCACGGTAACCGACGATCTTGAGCGCATCAGTGCTATCCGCAGTCGCACCAGCAAAAAACCGATTTTGCGTCCAACCGTAAAAATGCCGATGACGATTGCTGGGCATACGGTAGATACCGTGGTGAACCTTACCTCGCGCAAACTGTTCTCTGCGCCAATCCTGATTGGCAAAACTGCCCTAGATGATAACGCGTGGGTGTTTGCTGGGTATGACTACCTGCAAGACCAACCCAACGCGAAAATGATTGGTAAGAAAGAGACGGTAGAAATCGAAGGCATTCCCTACAAAACCAGCGTTTCGACAAGCAGCCGTTACACCAACGTTCACGCTCTCGACATCAAAGTGGATAAAAAAGCCAAGCAAGTGTCGTTTACCTTAGAGGGTGCGAACGGCAAGCGCCATCCTATGACACTGCCATTGGTGCGCATGTTGAAAACCACCAAGAGCGAGCGACCTTTGGTGTATCTGCCTGTCAAGATTGACGAAAACGAAACTCAGCAATGGTTGGTGTACTTACGAGACCGCAGCAAGTTCAGTTCGCAAATCCGTCTGGGCCGAGACGTAGTGAGCCAACATTTCGTAATAGATACCGACAAAGAGAATTTGCTCGGCGGCGTGGAAAAAACCTTTAAGAGTGCATTGAAGTCCAAGCCATTGGTGATTTCACCGGAAGAGGAAGTGAACATTGATGGCTACGTGGTTCCCGCTTATCCAACCTTTACCGTGAAAACGCCATTATTACGCGTGAATGGATTTGAACTGAGTGAAAAGGGCAAAGACGAAGTCGCGACGTTCTATTTGAGCAACGAAAAAGGCAAAGAAGAAAAAATCACCAAACCCGTGCTGAAGAAACTCAAAGTCGGCGATATGGTGCGTCCTGTGGTGGAAGGTGACTTCTTGTTCGGTAACAAAGAAAAGTCGATGGAGTTTGCTATCGACGTGCTAGATAAAGATGAAGAGCAGCCGTTTTTCGTTTTCGGCCACAACATGGCTAAAGGTGGCGTGCTACTGAATACGCGCGCTGATCACTTGCTCGATGCAAAACCTTTGTTCCGAGCCGGCCACATCGAAGTGGCCG
>NZ_JAWOTP010000163.1:0-1258 GCF_033338935.1 Vibrio sp. Vb0598
GATATTAACTCTTTACATCAAAACGTAATAAAGCCACTATGAATCCACGAAGAATTGGAAAGCAGTTGCGCTCAATCAGAGAGCGTGGCGACAATAACTTGAGGAAGTAATGGCAGGAAACAGTATCGGACAACATTTTCGAGTGACAACATTCGGAGAAAGTCACGGTATCGCACTGGGATGTATCGTAGACGGATGTCCTCCGGGGTTGGAAATTACAGAAGCAGATCTGCAAACGGATCTCGACCGTCGTCGTCCTGGCACATCACGTTACACCACACAACGTCGTGAACCGGACGAAGTTAAAATTCTTTCTGGCGTGTTTGAAGGCAAAACCACAGGCACTTCAATCGGTCTGTTGATCGAAAACACCGATCAACGTTCAAAAGATTACTCAGACATCAAAGATAAGTTCCGCCCGGGACATGCTGATTACACTTACCACCAAAAATATGGCATTCGTGACTATCGTGGTGGCGGCCGTTCGTCAGCCCGTGAAACTGCGATGCGTGTGGCTGCAGGTGCAATCGCGAAGAAATATCTGAAAGATGAATTTGGCGTAGAAATCCGCGCTTACTTGTCACAAATGGGCGATGTTTCTATTGATAAAGTCGACTGGGACGAAATTGAAAACAACGCATTCTTCTGCCCAGATGCAGACAAAGTGGAAGCGTTTGATCAACTGATCCGCGACCTAAAAAAAGAAGGCGATTCAATTGGTGCGAAAATTCAGGTTGTTGCAACCAACGTACCTGTTGGCCTTGGTGAACCAGTGTTTGACCGCTTGGATGCAGACATTGCGCACGCGCTAATGAGCATCAACGCGGTGAAGGGTGTCGAAATCGGTGATGGTTTCGATGTCGTAAACCAAAAAGGCAGTCAGCACCGTGACCCACTTTCTCCGCAAGGTTTTGGTAGCAACCATGCTGGTGGCATCCTTGGTGGTATCTCAACAGGTCAAGACATCGTTGCGAATATTGCACTTAAGCCAACATCAAGCATCACGGTTCCGGGTGACACGATCACTAAAGAAGGTGAACCTACTCAGCTCATTACGAAAGGTCGTCACGACCCATGTGTCGGCATTCGTGCTGTACCTATTGCTGAAGCCATGCTGGCGATTGTTGTGATGGATCACTTACTGCGTCATCGTGGGCAAAACCACGGCGTAACGACAGAAACACCAAAGATTTAGTTTGGTACTCCAAATACAAAAAAGGTTGCTCATGGAGCACCCTTTTCTTTTTTGTTCTTTTTC
>NZ_JAWOTP010000164.1:0-1257 GCF_033338935.1 Vibrio sp. Vb0598
GTAACCCTGACAATACTCAAGACGATGTGATCGCAGGTGTGCGTGTGACTGGCCCTGCTTCCGATCCGAGTGTGGAAATTTTCTCGGAGCCTGCGATGCCACAAGCCAACGCGTTGTCTTACCTGCTTCGTGGTCAAGATATTGATGGTGAGTCGGGTGGTAACGCGATGACGACCACATTAATTGGTCTGAGTTTGGCGAAAAGCGGTCGTGTTGTTGGAGAAATCGGTGAAGCCTTTGGCGTACAAGATTTACAGCTTGATACGGCAGGCTCGGGTGATGACTCTCAAGTGACGGTGAGTGGTTACATTTTGCCAGGTCTACAGGTTAAGTATGGTGTCGGTATCTTCAACTCGCTGGGTGAGTTCACGGTGCGTTACCGATTGATGCAAGACCTGTATTTAGAGGCGGTATCTGGTGTAGATAGCGCAGTTGACCTACTCTATCAATTTGAATTTGATTAGGGCGCACGTCCTAACCACACAGAACTCATAGCTAAGGAGTGGTTATGCAGCATTTGATTTTTGTCTACGGGACGTTACGTAAGGGAGAGTACAACCATCATTATTTGAGCTCGGCTCAATTTCTTGGTTTACATGAAACGGACGCTCAATTTTCGCTCTACGATGTAGGTTCGTACCCAGCGCTGTCAGAAGGGCAGCGCTCAATCCAAGGCGAAGTTTATCTGATTGATGATGATACTTTGGTGGCGCTCGATAAGCTTGAAGACGTACCTGTCGAATATCGTAGAGAGAGCATTGCAACGCCATTTGGTCAAGCGTGGATTTACTTGTATCAAGACACGGAGCAGCTTACGGAAGAGATAGCGTCTGGTGATTGGTGTCAAAGGGTGTGAACAATACTTAAGTAACCATCGTAAGAACGTTGTCGAGAATTAAAAACGTTTCTAAACACGTTAGAAAACGACAAGTCAGAAAAGTAAGGAGTGATGATGAGAGTGTTAATAATTGGCGCGATGATGATATTTCTGTCTGCTTGTGCGCAAACCACCTTACCAGCTTCAACCAGTGTGACAGATTGGCAAGCGTTCGGGAAACAGTCTGCCTTAGATGGATTACGAGAGTTGTCAAAAGAGCGGATAGCTAAGTTGGATGGCACTAACCATGCAACGCCAGAACTGATCATGGCCTACCAAAACGGTTATCAAGAAGGTAAGCAAGAGTATTGTGAGCAAAGTGCCTATATGCTGGGTGTGGTTGGACGACCGTATTTCGGAATCTGCGATGACGTTGACCC
>NZ_JAWOTP010000165.1:0-1256 GCF_033338935.1 Vibrio sp. Vb0598
TCTTCTGATAACGGAACGTCAAAGCGTTTTCGTATCCAAGCCAATGCAGTAGAGGCGAGAAGTTTCTTTGCTTCATTGGTAAAAGGGACAGAATACAGCGTTGCGATTCATCCAGCGGTTCAAGGCAATATCACGGTCAACCTTTCTGACGTGACATTAGATGAAGTGCTTAGCGTTGTACAAAATATGTACGGTTACGATGTCATGAAATCGGGCAAAGTAATCCAAGTTTATCCGGCAGGTATGCGTACGGTGACGATTCCAGTCGACTACCTACAGTTTAAACGCTCAGGTCGCTCACTGACGAGCATTGTCACGGGCTCCGTTACTTCGGCTGGTACGTCCAATTCTGGTGGTAGCTCTGACAGCTCAGACTCTTCAGATTCCAACAACAGCAATAACGGCAACGATAGCTCGACGACATCAACAGGCGGAACGCGCATTGAAACCATCACCGAAAGTGATTTTTGGCCAATGTTGCAACAAGCGGTGGCGAACTTAATTGGTTCGGGTAAAGGCCAAAGTGTGGTAGTTACGCCACAAGCTGGCGTGATCACCGTGCGAGCTTTCCCTGATGATATTCGTGAAGTGCGCGAGTTTTTGGGTGTGTCTCAAGAACGAATGCAACGCCAAGTGATTCTTGAAGCGAAAATCTTAGAAGTCACGCTCAGCGATGGTTACCAGCAAGGTATTAACTGGTCGAACTTATCGGCGTCAATTGGTAACTCAGGCAGTATCATTGTTAATCGCCCCGCTTCTGCTCTGCCTCCATTAGATGCGATTGGTACGCTTCTTGGCGGTCAAACCAACGTTACGATATCTGATGGTAACTTCGAGGCGGTATTAAACTTTATGTCGACGCAAGGCGACCTCAATGTACTCTCAAGCCCACGTATTACGGCGGCGAACAACCAAAAATCAGTGATCAAAGTTGGTACCGATCAGTACTTCGTAACTGAGCTTTCCAGTAATGCGGGTAATGGTGAAAACTCTAATGCGGTTCCTGAAGTAGAACTGACGCCATTCTTCTCGGGCATTTCACTTGATGTGACGCCACAAATCGACAACAAGGGCAACGTGTTCTTGCATGTGCATCCAGCGGTAATTGAAGTCACAGAAGAAGTGAAGCAGTTAAATCTTGGTGGTGATTTTCAAAACATTCAATTGCCTTTGGCAAAAAGCTCGATTCGAGAATCTGATTCGGTCATTCGAGCGAAAGATGGCGATGTTGTGGTTATCGGCGGCTTGATGAAGCA
>NZ_JAWOTP010000166.1:0-1256 GCF_033338935.1 Vibrio sp. Vb0598
GAGGACGAAGTGATTTAGCATCACCAACGACAATGATTTGATAGTCATTCGAATCAAACCATTTTTGAGCTAATGCATTCAAAGTTTGCTTATCCACTTTCTCAACGATAGCGTTTCTTTGCTGCAAGTAATCATGATCGAGGTTGTACTTGAGAATATCACTAATGAGTTCCGCTTTTTGTGTCGGCGTTTCATACTTCAGTGCATCTTTTTGACCGACCGCTTGGCGCATAAATTTCATTTCTTCATCAGTCATTCCAGATTGAGCGTATTCATTCAGCTCATTTTCCATCTCGATAATCGATGCGACCGTCGAATCGGCACGAACTTGCGCGGTAAATACAACCGAACCGGTTTCAGGATTCCCCGAGAAGTAACCGTAAGCACCGTAGGTGTAGCCTTTGTCTTCACGCAGGTTTTGGTTGATGCGACTGTTAAAGTTACCCGCTAGGTTAAAGTTCGCGAGCTGGCTTAGATAAAAGTCACCCGTGGCATCATAAGGCATGCCTTGACGAACCATCATAACCACACTTTGTGGTGCACCTGGTTTATCGACAAGATGAATTTTCTGCTCACCTAATGCTGGTATTGTTTGAGGAGCATAAAGTGGTGCCGCTTCATCTTTCCATTCAGCCCAAAACGCAAGCTTCTGCTCAATGTCTTGTTTAGCAATGTCACCCACCACCACGACTTGTGCACTCTGCGGTGTGTAGTGCTTAGCGTAGAACTCACGCACATCATCAAGCGTTAGCGCACTGACACCAGCTTGCGTGCCGTCTTTTGGGCGTGCAAAAACAGAATCGCCATACAGCACTTGTCGACTTGCTTGAGATGCCATCCAACTTGGATTTTGATGTTCGTACACAAGCCCTTCGAGTGCCTGCATTTTCACACGATCAAAATCTTCTTGTTTGAACGCTGGCGATAGCAGCATCTCTTCAACGATTTTCAGTGTTGGCTCTAAATTCTTTTCTAAAGAAGAAACGCTGATGTTCGTCGTGTAGCCTGTTGCATCGACAGAGATCATGCTGCCGAGTTTATCGAGCTCAGCTTGAATTTGTTCCACGCTACGTTTGGTCGTTCCTTCTTGCAACATAGCAGCCGTCAGTTGCGCTAGGCCTTCTTTGCCTTTTTCCACAAAACGCGTGCCCGCAGGCAAGCTGAATTGCATCATGACTGTCGGAGTTTCGTTGCTCACGGTGCCGAGTAGTTCAGAGCCGTTGTCAAAGTGCACATTGTACAGTTCTGGCATTGTT
>NZ_JAWOTP010000167.1:0-1255 GCF_033338935.1 Vibrio sp. Vb0598
TGACTCACCATCGAGTGATTGATGCAAGCTTGGGCTTTTTCATCGGGCCACTTGTGTCTGTCGCTTTAGGTGTATTTGTTTTGGGAGACAAGCTTTCTAAGGGGCAATTAATTGCAATATTGCTCGCAACTTGTGGCGTGTTATACCAAGTGTTTCAATACGGGCAGCTACCGTTTGTTGCCTTAACAATGGGGCTTTTCTTTGCGCTTTATGGACTCTACAAAAAGAAAATCAACTACGATTGGAGCACAACATTGTTTATTGAAGCACTTGTTCTCGCGCCGTTTGCGTTGGGATATTTGCTGTTCAAACAATGGACGACAGGAGAGCTTGCTTCTTCCGTTGATACGACAACTTTATTGCTTTACTTCGGCAGCGCGCCAATCACGATTCTGCCTTTGATCTTCTACTCAATCGCGATTCGTATTACAAACTTATCGACGGTTGGTTTGATGCAATACATAGAGCCGAGCTTGCAGTTTATTCTTGCTGTCGTGTTCTTTGGGGAGCTGTTCGATGACGTTAAAGCGGTTACGTTTGCCTTTATCTGGGTGGGTTTGTTGCTCACGATCTTCGAAGGCGTTGCGAAAGGAATAAAGCGCAAAAGGTTGGCTAATCATTCGGTGTAGGTTGAATCCGGTTTAAACCAAGTTTGGGCCAAACCACGTTCGTTTTAGTTCATCGTGCATCCAAGTAAAACCAAACATAAAAGCGCTCAGTCGAGCGCTTTTTTATCACTGAAATTCAAGTTATGAATAGCGATGTTTTTCATTATTCGGCATCTTGAAGTTACTTAGGTATAGTGGATAGGTATCTGAATAGAAAGGACTCAACATGATCACTGCACTTTATGCCAGTATTCTGGCTCTACTTTTAGTTTGGTTAGCGTTTCAAGTCATCAAACAAAGGCGCCTTAACAAGGTTGCGTACGCAGATGGCGGCGTAGAAGCACTGCAAATTGCCCGCAGCGCACAAAGTAACGCAAGCGAATACATACCCATTACGCTAATTCTTATGGCGTTGTTAGAGTTTAACGGCGCAGCACCCATTTGGATTCATCTTACCGGTATTATCTTTGTAATTGGCCGCATCATTCATGCCAGAGGTATCCTACAAGAGAGTTTTAAAGGAAGAGTGAAGGGCATGCAGCTGACGTTTCTCGTGATTGTGTCTCTTGTGGTTTTGAATATGTTGTACTTACCTTACGGAAAATTGTGGTAAATCTAATAAGTTCCTACAGCGCGAATCTGTTTGC
>NZ_JAWOTP010000168.1:0-1254 GCF_033338935.1 Vibrio sp. Vb0598
TACCGATGGCACCTAGGCCCAATGATGCCACAGCAGTAATGAAACCCGCCCAACCTAATGCTAGCCAGTCAGCCGTTTGCACCGCAGTGACAACTGAGTCCACAGCCTGCCACCCGACCAATCCGGCAAAAGTAGCAAACACACCGGTTGCGAGCCATTTTCTGCCCGGCCTAGGGCGAATCACGTGTTCAAGTTGCAGTTCTTGTTCGGTTTCAATTCGATCTTCTTCTATCTTCACTGGTACAAAAGTTTCTTTTTCACTGAATGTCTTTTGCGCCGTTAACTCTGGTGAATCCGATTGCTGCTCTTTCTCTAGTGCTTTGTCAGAGAAAATTTGTTTCTGCTTCAATTCGCTCATTTCAATTTGTCTCCTAGCAGATAATCCAGTGCTTTATCTAGACGTATGTGTTTCATCGGTTCATCACTTGCTGACGGCATAGGACGGAAGGAAGTAAAGTCGAAACCACTGTTTTGCCAATAGGCGGCATTGGGTAGCTTCTTCGGCACCTCTCCTGGGAACATCGTCATTGCCTCACCGTTTAAGGTCGTCCCCTGTAACGCAGAAATGGTTTTGTCGCCTGAGGTAATAAACCCAGAAGTGGTCGCTTGGATGGAAGCAATGCTCATACAACTCATTTCAATGTTCTCATAAGCAGCGGTTTGCCATGCTGGGTGCACCATTTGTTGCAGTAGAGAGGCAAGGTGCGGATGCTGATCTGGTGTCACGTGAACGGCCTTGGTGGCGGCCAAGAGCTCTTTGTCTATTTTTGGCGAGAACAAACGACGCAAAAAGCTACTGCGACCATAACGAAAGCTGTGCATGATCTGCTCAAGAGCCTGACGCATATCATAAAACGCCTCGTCGCCAGCATTAAGTGGCTGTAAACAATCCACCAGCACAATTTGGCGGTCAAATGTTGCAAAATGGTGCTTATAAAACGCTTTCACTACTTTCTGCTGATATTCATGAAAACGCGCTTCTAACATGGCTAAATTGCTGCCTTTAGGCGCTTTGCTTTCCGGTTCAAATCGACAAGGAAAGAACTGCAACACCGGTGCACCAGCAAGCTCTCCTGGTAACACAAATCGTCCTGGCTGAACCCAGTGCAGCCCAGCATCTTTACAAGCATGGAGATAATCCGTGTAAGCGTGAGCCACTTTCTCTAGCTGCTTTTCATCTGCATCCGCATTGAGCTCGATCTGTTTGAGTTCAGTTAGCCATGCTTGAGCTAACTCTTTGCGTTTGCCTTTCAG
>NZ_JAWOTP010000169.1:0-1253 GCF_033338935.1 Vibrio sp. Vb0598
TCTATCGCACCAATGGTTTTTCCGTCGCTATCGTTGAGTTGAATTTCTTCTGCAAGAATTTCATATTGTTCTGAATTAGCAAGTGCAGCGGTACATAAATGCTGATACAAAAAACCCAGTCTCGGGTTCCCTTGGTACTCTTCAGATTCACCCAGAGGTTTAATCGATAAGTCTTCCAATGTAGCAAAAGGAGGGAGCAACTGAAAAAGAGGAGGAGAAGAGGTGATCCATTGATAAAGACGTTGCAGTTGATTCATCCTGATTCCTTAGTGATGTTGATAAAGCAGCGAGCCTCGTTATTGTAACTAAATTTGGTTAGTAGAATAGGGTAGCTAGCATCAGTGTCATAGTTCGATATACACTTTGAGGTACTCGCTGGAAATTGGAAGTGATAATGAATAATTTACAGTTAGAAAAGATTCTCAACAGCAAACTCTCGCCCGAGTTAATTAAAGATTACGCGCCAAATGGCTTACAGGTTGAAGGCTGTCCACAGATCAAGCGCGTAGTTACTGGAGTAACTGCTTCTCAAGCATTAATTGATAAAGCGATTGAACTCAGAGCCGATGCGTTATTGGTCCACCATGGTTATTTTTGGAAAGGGGAGCCAGAACCCATTCGCGGTATGAAAGGTAAGCGAATTCGTAGCCTAATTAAAAGTGACATTAATCTGTACGGCTACCATCTACCGCTCGACATTCATCCTGAACTTGGTAACAACGCAGAGCTTGCTCGTCTTCTTGATATTGAAATCGACGGTGGGTTAGAAGGTCATCCGCAGTCTGTCGCCCTATTTGGACGCTTGAAAAAACCGATGACTGGTTCTCAATTTGCGAGCAATATCAACCAAGCACTTAATCGAGAGCCTCTGCATATCGCTCCAGATAATGCGGAGAAAATGATCGAAACCGTTGGTTGGTGTACTGGCGGCGGACAAGATTTCATTGAACTTGCGGTTCAGCATGGATTAGATGCATTCATTTCTGGCGAAATTTCGGAGCGAACAACTTACACCGCTCGTGAGATGGACATCCACTATTTTGCTGCGGGTCACCATGCAACAGAGCGTTATGGCATCAAAGCACTTGGTAAGTGGTTAGCCGATGAATACGGTTTAGATGTCGAGTTTGTGGATATTGATAATCCAGTGTAGCGTGTATTTTTATCGTTAAAACTAAAAAGGGTTGAGACTTACATCTCAACCCTTTTGTTTATCTGATAACTCTCGTAACGATTATTCGCGCTCATGAAGC
>NZ_JAWOTP010000170.1:0-1253 GCF_033338935.1 Vibrio sp. Vb0598
GTAATCGGTCAGATAACCAATCAAATTAGATGCGCCTGCCGACACACCAATCGCAAAATCAAATGGCTTATAATCTCGCTCTAGAAATGCGTCTAACACGCCACTGGCAAAGACGCCGCGCATCGCTCCACCTTCCACTACAATTGCTTTCGTTGCCATGTTTCCCCCATTAATTTCTCGGAAAAGAGTAATGAAATTCGTGCATTAGCAACAATTGGTTATTCTTATTATTGAAATAGGTGAAGTCTATGTATTTCTGCCTTAGAAAGTGAAAACTAAAGATCAAAAAATCCACACTTATGACGCAACACAAGTGTGGATTTGGGAAATATGGGAAGAGTTAGGCAAATACGGTTTTGTAGGCTTCGCCAGCACCATCGATGAACATTTGGGTGCCGATCACCGCCAAAATCAGGCCCATCATTTTTGTCACCACATTCAAAGCACTAGGCCCTACCGCTTTGACCAGTTTGTCCCCAAACAGGAACAATATGTAGGTGATGATACAAAGAACCGCAAAAGAAACGATGGTAATAATGGTTTGGTCAAAACCACCTGTGGTCGCAAAGTTCATCGCTGTCGCAATCGTACCCGGCCCCGCGAGTATTGGCATCGCCAACGGTGATACGGCAATACTCAAGGCTGCCTGTTGCTGCGCAGGCGAATACGCTTTTTCCTTGGTTTTTTGATGCGTGGAATCTCCTTGCAACATATTAAAACCAATCATGAAGACTAAGATTCCCCCAGTAATGCGCAGCGCATAAAGGGTGATACCAAAGAGGTCGAAAATCACTTTTCCTGCGATAGCAAAAATAGCCACGATGACAAAAGCAATAAACACCGAACGAAGTTCTATTGATCGAACGGTCTCTTTATCTTCATCCGCCGTGAGGCTCAAAAAGATAGGAATATTGGCAATGGGATTCATGATCGCAAAGAACCCCATGAACACTGTGACGGTATGAAGTATCAGCTCTTTCATCTTTCCAACGCAGATAAACTATTGATTCTAAAAACAGTATATACCTTCACAAACAGAATGCGCGCCGTTTCCCCAGTCTGAACTCAAACTTATGCTCTAAGGCACAGTTTTTCTTTCACGATAGTTTACCCATTCATTAAATACCGCTAAGGTGAACGCTCAGCCTAAAAATAGAACAAAGGATGTTAAGTCATCATGAACAGTACGATCCAAACCATTCTTGGCCACCGTTCCATTCGTAAATTTACCTCACAGCCTATCGATAAAGAGC
>NZ_JAWOTP010000171.1:0-1250 GCF_033338935.1 Vibrio sp. Vb0598
GCGAAAATTGCGTTGAACACCATGTTAGTCACCATCGCGATGATGCCGTATTTCACTGGCGTTTTTGTGTCTTGACGTGAGTAATAGCCTGGCGCCAACACTTTAATTAACATGAAATTCAATAGTCCAGATGCGTAAGCGAGCAACGACAGAGACGCTTGGTGCACATCTTGTGGAGAGAACTCACCGCGCATAAATAGCACCATCAACATCGGCTTCGCCAACGCCATCAAACCCAACATCGCCGGAATCCCGAGCAGCGTTACCATGCGAACGCCCCAATCCATGGTATGTGCAAAACCTTCGCTCTGCGAGTCCACATGTTTACGAGACAGCGCAGGCAAAATCACCGTCGCAATCGCAATACCAAACAGCCCCAGCGGGAACTCCAACAAACGATCGGAATAATACAACCAGCTGATTGAGCCAGTTTGTAGAAAGCTGGCAATAAAAGTATCAAATAGCAGGTTGATTTGACTGACAGAGACGCCAAACAAAGCGGGAATCATCAACGTGCGGATTTTTACCACCCCAGGATCGCGCCACCCCCACTTAGGCTTAACCATCACGCCCGCTTTAATAAGGAAAGGAATTTGGAATAAGAACTGAACCAAACCACCTAAAAACACACCGATAGCCAGACCGATTTCCGGTTGAGACATCTGTGGCGAGATAAACCAAGCCGCCAGAATGATCATGACATTCAAAAAGACCGGAGTGAATGAGGAGACGGCAAACTTGCCGAGTGTATTAAGAATGGCTCCGGAAAGCGCAACAAAGGTGATGAACCATAAATAAGGGAAGGTAATTTTGAGCATCAGACTGGCTAGCTCAAATTTCTCTGCGGCCGGCCCACCATGCATCCAATCTAAAAACCAGCCAAAACCAAACAGCGCGGTTACCACACCAGAGCCCAGCACGCCCAGCACGGTAACAATAGAGACTATAACCCCTAACGTACCGGCAGCACGAGCAATCAACTCGCGTGTTTTGTCCATATCACCTTGAGCGTGATTCTCCGTTAAAACAGGGACAAACGCTTGAGAAAAAGCCCCTTCAGCAAACAAACGTCGTAAGAAATTCGGAATTTTGTTGGCGAAGAAAAAGACGTCTGCGCTTGCTCCTGCCCCCATTAAATTTGCCACTACAACATCGCGAACTAAACCCAGAACGCGGGAAATTAATGTCATAGCACTGACGATCATGCCTGACTTGAGTAGTCGTTTACTCACTGTAACCTCGGAATATCA
>NZ_JAWOTP010000172.1:0-1250 GCF_033338935.1 Vibrio sp. Vb0598
CACATAACGATTTGATGGATCAGCATGAAAAGCTGATTACTGAGCTGTCCGAATACACTAAGGTCACCGTGACCCCACGTAAAAACGCTGAAGGTTTCAACGTGCACATCGGCAATGGTCATACCCTAGTGTCGGGCACAGAGGCAAGCCAATTAAAAATGATTGATGGCTACCCAGACGTGCACCAACGACGTCTAGCGATGGTCGAAGGCGATGGCATCAAAGCGATTAAGGCCGACGACATGGACGGCAAAATCGGCGCGCTACTCGACATGCGTGATAAACACATTCCGCAGCTGCTGGATGAAATGGGGCGCTTAGCTACCGGATTCTCTTACAAGGTCAACCAACTGCAATCGCAAGGTTTGGATCTCAACGGCAAAATCGGTAAAGACGTTTTCACCGATGTGAATTCTGAGCTGGTGGCTAAATCACGAGTGTTTACCGCACCAAACTCGAAAGCGGACGTTGCCGTTTATGTCGATGATATTTCGGCGTTGAAAGGTGGCGAATATGCGCTGCGCTTCGATGGTGATCGCTACAGCGTGACAACACCGAAAGGCGAGCAAGTTCAGATAGATATAGACCAGTCGGATTCTACCTTCGTATTGGATGGCATGAGAGTGCAAATCGGCGAAGGCCTTGCCGCTGGCGAACGAGTGCTGCTGCGTCCTACTCGCAGTGGTGCTGCCATCATCAAGATGGAAACCAATGACGCTAAATCCATTGCCGCACAAAGTTATGAAGCGTCTACGACGTTTGCTCAAGGCAGTGCGAAATTCAATATTCGTGAAGCGGGTGATGTAAAAGAGTTTGAAGTAACGGTTCAGCCACCCGATGAAAAGCACGACAAAGCGTGGCTAAAGATTACCGATAACAAAGGTAACTTATTGTCCGATAAATACTCTTATCCGTTAGACAAAGATGATCCGCTGATTGAAATCTCAGTGCCGAAAAGTCATCCGCTATACAAAAATGGCGATGCAACCATCTTTGAACTGACAGAAGGCGCACTGCTGAACGACAAATTTACGGCCAACTTGGTGCCGTCAGAAGGTGGTAACGGCAACTTGAGAAAGATGCAGCAGTTACAAACCAACAAAATGATGGATGGTAAATCGAGCACCTTGATTGACGTTTACCACAATCTTAATACTGAAGTGGGTTTGAAATCGGCAACGGCTAACCGCTTAGCATCGGTTGCGCGTTTAGAGCATGAAGCCGCTCAAGAACGTGTAGCATCGATTGCG
>NZ_JAWOTP010000173.1:0-1249 GCF_033338935.1 Vibrio sp. Vb0598
AGCGAGGTACCGGTAAAGAACTGATCGCTCAACGTTTGCATTACTTATCAAAACGTTGGGATAAGCCACTTCTTTCTCTCAACTGTGCGACCTTAAGCGAAGGTTTGATTGACTCCGAGTTGTTCGGCCATGAATCCGGCTCGTTCACTGGTTCAAAAGGCAAGCATAAAGGCCGTTTTGAACGTGCGGAAGGTGGCACTTTGTTCTTGGATGAGTTGGCAACTGCGCCGTTACTTGTGCAAGAGAAGCTGCTGCGAGTGATTGAATACGGTGAATACGAACGCGTTGGTGGCCACACCGCTCTTAATGCGGATGTGCGCTTAGTGTGTGCTACCAATGCAGATTTGCCACGACTGGCTGAGCAAGGTGATTTCCGCGCCGACTTACTCGATCGTCTAGCCTTTGACGTTATCATGTTGCCACCATTGCGAGAACGCAAAGAAGATATCCTGTCGCTTGCCGAACACTACGCAATGAAAATGTGTCGAGAGTTGCAACTCGAATACTTCGTTGGTTTCACTCATCAAGCGCAACAAGCCCTGCTCGATTACTCGTGGCCAGGTAATGTGCGTGAGCTAAAAAACGTAATTGAGCGCGCTATCTATCAACACGGACTAAATGCAGATCCGATTGATGAGCTGATTTTTAACCCTTTTGCGACTGGTTGGAACAATGCGCTTGGTCATACTGCGGCAAACGAAGACCCTCAGGAAGAAGCCTCGTCTCAAACGACTTCGATCCACTTTCCTCTCGATTACAAACAGTGGCAAGAGGAGCAAGATATCAATCTTCTCAATCGTGCCTTGGAAGAGGCAAAATTCAACCAACGACAAGCAGCCGAATTGCTGGGATTAAGCTATCACCAGCTACGAGGCATGGTCAGAAAGTACGGTTTAGTCGGACAAAGTTAACAAAACCAAAAACACCACTAGCCATAGATAACGCAACTCATGTCTGCAAAATTCGGGCTACAGTGTTAAATAGACATCGTATTTTGATCTAACACCCTACCAGCAAAAGATTTTGTGTTTGGAGCGAGTTCACAAAGGTGATAAATTAGCGAGATCATTTTCGCTTGTGAGCTCCGGACGAGTAAGATCAAATGAAACAAGCAAAATCCAATGAACATTTCATATTATGAATGCTTTTATAAGATTATCGCTGAGCCTTATTGGTATTAGCTTACTGACTGCCTGTGGTGAAGAAATCGATCACAACGATATTCGCCAAGCAGGTTTTGTGTTTTGTG
>NZ_JAWOTP010000174.1:0-1247 GCF_033338935.1 Vibrio sp. Vb0598
ACCTGTGTAAACGTTGTAGATACCTTGCTCGTTGTAGTAATGCGAGTTGTGCGTGTTATCCGAGAAGCAATCGTGCTCGTCTTCCGTAGAGTTCGCTTCTAGCGCAACTTTCATACGCTCACCAGCTAACTCACCCAAAGACAAAGAGCCCATACCAAACAGCATTTTACGTAGACCATTCTCTGCAGAACCTGTTAGTAGCTCTTGACGGTAGTTGCCTTTTTGATCAGCAGACCACTGTTTTTCCATCCATTCAAGATCTTGAACCAGTAGATCGGCCGCGGCTTTTAAGTACTCACCGCGACGATCGCAGTGACCATTTGTACAACCAGAACCAACAACAAAGTCCGTGTAAGCACGCTTACCTGCACCTGCATTTGTGCCGTTCAGATCTTGTCCCCATAGAAGGAATTCGATCGCATGATAGCCCGTTGCTACGTTTGCTTCTGAGCCACCTACTTCGTTCAAACTAGCAAGTAATTCTGGAGTAATTTTTGCCACGTCAAGCTTAGACGGGCCGATCGTTAGGCTTGTGTTGGCAATGATATTTGCCGCAGCACCTTCGTTACCAAGCTCATATTGGTAGTCAGCAGCTACATAATCGATAAGACCTTCGTCAAGTGGCCAGGCATTAAGTTGACCTTCCCAATCGTCGACTACTGCGTTGCCAAAACGGAAAACTTCAGACTGTTGGTATGGCACGCGGGACTCTAGCCAAGCTTGCTTAACGTCTTCAAGCTTTGCCTCAGATGGTGCTTTTAAAAATTCATCGATTTTCACTTCCAACGTTTTTGCCGTCGTCAGTGAGTCAGCAAATACGGCGTGAGCCACATCTGCATAATGTTCAACAACTTGTTGTTTTGTTACTTGAGCAGCAACGGTAGTACCACTGGCAATGAGGAGTGAAGCAGCAATAGATTGGACTAATACTGTTTTTGCATTCATCTGAAGCATCCTTGTTGAGCAATTCATTTGTTATATTCGTAGTGCTAATTATTCTTATTTGCACTTTTAGTCACGAGATAATACAAATTTACAATTTATTTGCAACTCCAGATACAAAAAAAGCCTCATCACTGTGAGGCTTTTAACATTCATAATTGACAGTTTTCTCTTTAGGATTAAACCTTTAGGTTATGTTTGCCGTGAGAAACTTTCGCTCTAAGATAGTTTTCATTACCATCTTTAATGTGCGCCGAAGTATTGACAACTTCGACAATCTCAATTCCGTATTCCGCTAATTCACG
>NZ_JAWOTP010000175.1:0-1243 GCF_033338935.1 Vibrio sp. Vb0598
TTCCTGGACGAATAGCTTCAATCGTCGGCTTATCATCCAAAATAGTGACTGGCAACGTCGCGTTAACGGAGTCGTTGTCCCCGTCGGTAATCACAATCGGCAGATTGATGGTCAGGTCATCAGAATTCGTCGCATGATCGAGCGCGCCAGACAATTCAAAATCGTAGCGTCCGTCTTGATGCAATGTCAGCGTGAAAATGGTGTCGCCACCAGCGGTTTTTCCGACATAAACCAAAGCATCACTCGTTGACGCTGTAGCGTCTTGAGTAATCGCGATGCTCTCGCCGCCAGAAGTAAGTGCAGGCAGTAGATTGGAATTGAGATCCAGAACAAATGAGTCGATACCATCCGCGCTGGTCACTTCAAACTGACCAGAAACCGTTAAAGGCTCCTTGGTCTCGTCTGAGCCCAGCGGCAAATCATCTTCATGCACTTGTAAGCGGTCTATATTCGTTACCACGGGTACATCGTCTACCACCGTAATTGGTAACGTGAACACTGGTGATACATCGCCATCACCGTCAGTCACAGTGATTGGCAGTTCGATTACAATGTTGTTTTGCTGATTGCCATCAGGATGATCAAGTGGTTTTCTAAGATCAAACTCATAGGAGCTATTTGACGCATTCAGAGTTAACTCAAACACCACTTCTTGAGAATTAACCGTGATACCTTGATAAACATTCACCCCGCCAGTACTGGACGTTAAGACTAAGGTGATTGCCTCTCCGCCAGACATCAATGTACTAACTGGCGTCGTCAAATCACTCAGTTGAATCGAGGTGACTTGGTCTGCCCCTTCTGTTACATCGAAGGTACCACCGATGATGGTGTCTTGAGTACGGTCAGTACCCTGCGGTAGGTCGTCCTCATCGACGGTCTGTTCACTACCCTGAGCCAAACCGTCGATGGTTGGTACGTCATCCACAACAGTGATCGGCAACGTGAGAGTATTCGAAACATCACCATCAAAATCCGTCGCTGCGATAGGAAGGTTGATGACGATGTCGTTTTGACCATTCGCGGTTGGATGATCGAGTGGCTCAAGTAGTTCAAACTTGTAGCTGCCATCAGAAACATCCAACGTCACTCGGAATGCAGGTGTTGTTGTTCCATCAATAATGGCTTCATAAACGGATACGCCACCTGAATTAGAAACTTCAACGAGAGTCAGTGATTGCCCACCAGACGTTAAGCCTTGAACTGGCGTGTTCAAGTCAACGATATGGTACTCGACGATATG
>NZ_JAWOTP010000176.1:0-1243 GCF_033338935.1 Vibrio sp. Vb0598
TGCAATCGGTCGTGATTACCTTGCTTGCGTTGAGCGTTCTGCTTGGCGTGGATAAAGCCGAAAACCGTATCAAGGCGTTACGTCGCGGTGTTCATCAAAAAATTCAGCAGCGCAAAACCTCCTCTCGCTTGATCAAATAAGAGAATGGTTGGCCTGTTTCAATTTTCCAATAAAAAAGCCCGCGAACATCGCGGGCTTTTTGGTATCTGGCTTTCGCTAAGATTATTTAGCGAAGTTGATGATAGGGAAACATTTGAAGAAGCCGTTATCCGCACAGTTCAACAGACCAATTTGCACGCCATCGATTTGGTCAGTCATGTTGAAGAAGCCAAGTTGGAAGTTAGACTTTTTAGAAATACTCGCCAGACCAACATCTGCCATGGTGTAACCTTCTGAGTAGTTCACCGCACTCCAGTTTAGGCCTTTCACGTTGTTCGTGATGTTTACCGCACCAAAGTTCACACCAGTTGTTTGGCCTTGGTTCCAGTTAACCAAACCAAGTGACGCACCTTTCATTTCTTGGTTTACTTTCGCTGCCCCAAAGAACAGACCGAAGTTCACACCCGTAGTACGGTCAGTTTCAGACATACCTAGAACTGAGAAGTCGACGCCTTTTACTTCGTTTACTTGGCCATGCAGTACCGCCAAACGAACACCACCAACAGCAGAGTTTGATGGAGCGTTAGTATGGTCGATCGTTGAAAACATCACAGGGGTGCTGTTCGCAAGAGCAACAGGTGATGCGATAGTGGCTGCAACAGCCAATGACGTCATAAGCTTTTTCATTTTTATCTCCATGATGGTAAGCAGTAATTTACAACATAGTGTAATGTTCAGATTTTGCGCTATTCGGACACAAAAAGTGTTAACAATAGGTCATATTTAACAATCTGACTATCCTAGAAAAAAATTCATCTCAGTTATTTTTCTGTTTTTCCACTGACGCTGCCGGAACGCATCCCTCACAATTCACATCTTCTTTTACCTACACTGAAAAATGCACAGTGGGCAAACACCAGACGCAAAAAAGCCGAGGTTCACACCTCGGCTTTTTGTTCTACTCGGCTTGGAATAGCGCGGGATGATTACATCATGCCCATGCCACCCATACCGCCCATACCACCCATGTCAGGCATGCCTGCACTTTCTTTTTGTGGTAGGTCAGTTACCATCGCTTCTGTTGTGATCATTAGACCAGCGACAGACGCTGCAAATTGTAGAGCGCTACGAGTTACTTTAGTTG
>NZ_JAWOTP010000177.1:0-1242 GCF_033338935.1 Vibrio sp. Vb0598
TTGGTTCATCTGGGCATAGGCATCGACAAGAGCGCAACACCCCCACTTTGTTATGCGATTCTAGCATTCTCATGCTCGGCAGCTTTTCTTCATCGAGTAAGTTAAACATACAGCCTATTCGAGCCGCTCGATACATCTTCTCAATCATTTCAATCGTATGATTGGCATTGCTCGATTTGTAGTTTAATGAACCTGACGCGAACACATAATCACTTTGAGGAAGAACAAGCTTAGAAAAGTCGCCACAAATGAAATTAACAGGCGTTTTAAAGGCTCTCTTTCTGGCCTTTGTGATGAACTGCTTCTGCTGATCAATGCCGACATAGCGCGCTGGATATTGATTCTGGCTCTCAATATATTCAAGCAGATCACCATACCAACAGCCAATATCGAGAATACTAACTGCCTCTAAACAAAGGCTACGAGTCAGCGCTTCAAATCGGCTGATTTGGCTATATTCGTCCTGCCAACCCAGCGTACGCGCTTTATCATTACCAAATTGTTTGTAACGCTTGCGGTGGTAGTTGGCAATCTTCAATCTATCGAGCCACTTCATTTATCTCCCCTCTTGCTCACTACAGGCACAATGATCAAATTAAATGGGTAAACAGCCATTTCCTTTTACCTGCCGAATAGCAAGGTGTGTGTGGATGTCTTTGACGTTTTCTAACCTTTGCAGCTTTCTCGTGAAGCTTTCGTATCCGGGAAGATCTTTACTTACCACTTCCAATAAATAATCGTAAGCGCCAGATACAACGTGACAAGAAATCACCTCATCCATATCGACGATTGCGGTTTCAAACTCATCGATTGACGACGCTTGGTGATTATTCAAACTCACTTCAACGAACACCGTCATCGCAATGCCTACTGCGCCACGTGAGATCATTGCTCGATATCCGCTGATAACCCCTTCTTGTTCAAGACGTTTTAAGCGCCTCGCACATGGTGAAGCAGAGAGCCCTACTTGGTCAGCAAGCTCCGCTGTCGTTAATGTGGCGTCTTTCTGTATGAGATGAAGTAACTGCCTATCAATTTTGTCCATGCCAACTCCCTTTGCCAAAAATCACTAAATTTAATTAATTAAACGCAGTTTAACACCAATACTGAAACAAAGTACGTCACATTTTGCCAACATGATGCGTTAGTTTCGTTCAATAATTACAGCGAACTTTACACATGGACGCGACAACGATGATTTTGGGATACGCTGCAATTTTAGTGACCGTACTGCTTTGGTCT
>NZ_JAWOTP010000178.1:0-1241 GCF_033338935.1 Vibrio sp. Vb0598
GGAAACGCCGTCTACAGCTTTGATCGTGTAGCCTTTCTTAAACAGTCCTTTACCAGATACAAAGTGCTGCTTAAGATTTTCAATTCTTAATACTTCTTTTGCCATAACATCCTCTTTTATGACTTGTTCACTTTGCACCAGTTAGCTAGCAAACATGCTGGCATCGATTGGTTTGATATCAATCATCTGCTTAGGTTCGTTGTCCAAGCTTGGCATTAAGCCCATCAAACGTTCCGTGTAAGGGTGCTGCGGATTGTCAAACAGCTCAAAAATCTCCGCTTTTTCGACAATACGACCACCATACATTACCGCAACGTCATCACACACTTCAGCTACTACGCCTAAATCATGGGTAATGAAGATCATTGCCATGCCCGTTTCTTCTTGAAGTTCATTCATAAGTTCAAGGATAGACGCCTGTACCGTTACATCCAGAGCTGTCGTTGGCTCATCACAAATCAAAATGTCTGGTTTACATGCGAGTGCCATTGCGATCATCACGCGCTGGCGCATACCACCAGATAGGTTGTGCGGGTATTCGTTGAGGCGCTTTTCTGGCATTGGAATTTTCACTTTAGCCAGCATTTCTACCGCGTAGGATTCGCGCTCTTTTTTACCTAACTCAGGACGGTGTAATTCCAACACTTCGCACAGTTGGCGGCCAATGGTATGCACTGGATTCAACGCCGTCATTGGGTCTTGGAAAATGATCGAAATGCGGTCGCCGCGCATGGCGTACATTTCTTCCGCTGGTAGCGACACCAGATTGGTACCTCGGTAGTTAACTTCACCATTAACAATATTGCCGTAAGGCTTTGGCAACAGTCCCATGATGGACATGGAGGTCACGCTCTTACCACTGCCAGACTCACCAACGAGACCGAGCGTTCGTCCTGCGCGAACATCAAAGTTCACGCCATGGAGTACTTTTACCGGGCCATCATCCGTGATGAATTCCACTTCGAGGTCTTTTACACTCAAAATTACATCGTTTTCCATAACACATCCTTACAGCTTATACGTGTCATCAACGACAACAACCGGTTCAAAGGTTTTACCCGACTTCATCGCTTTCTGGGTTTCTTTCTTCACGTCTTTGTCGATCCAATACGTGCCATCACCGATAATTCCGCCACTGAACAACGCTTCTGTCATTCGATTCATTGGTTTCTCTGGCAATTTCAACCAACGCCAGTGTCCATAACGAACGTAAGGTACCATGTAGCCAGTGACAATCACGT
>NZ_JAWOTP010000179.1:0-1238 GCF_033338935.1 Vibrio sp. Vb0598
GTCGGCACATGCAGCGCAATTCAAAGAAGGTGAACATTACAAAGTATTGGATCTTGAAGTATCAAAGAAGCCTTTAGTGACTGAGTTCTTCTCATTCTACTGCCCACACTGTAATAGCTTTGAACCAGTTATCCAGCAGCTTAAAAAGCAGCTACCTGAAGGCACCAAACTGCAAAAGAACCACGTGTCTTTCATGGGTGGCAACATGGGTCCTTCAATGAGCAAAGCATTCGCCACGATGGTCGCAATGAAGGTTGAAGATCAAATGGTGCCTGTGATGTTTAACCGCATCCACAACATGCGCAAACCACCTCGTGACGACGCTGAACTTCGCCAAATCTTCCTAGATGCAGGCATAGATGCGAAGAAATTTGATGCGGCTTACAACGGCTGCGCGGTTGATTCAATGGTTCGTCGTATGGACAAGCAGTTCGAAAACAGCGGTTTGACAGGCGTTCCTGCGGTTATCGTAAATAACAAATACCTAGTTCAAGCACAAAGCATTAAATCAATGGATGAGTACTTTGCACTGGTGAACTACTTGCTAACGCTAAAATAAGCGCAACGCACAGAAAACAGGGGAGCACATGGCTCCCCTTTTTATTTGTGAATCTCTTGTAGCAGTTGGTCTTTCTCTTGCCACACATCCCCTAACCATTGCTGGAATTGGCGCTTGTACGGCTTGTCGTTGAAGTAATCCCCTAACACCTGCTCATCAACTGGCAACACTTTCACATGGACCACGATCTTAGTCATGCGCCCCATCAGCATGTCTTTAAAAGGTTTGTCCGTATTCTCTGGATACGCGAGGGTCACATCGATGATGTTCTCAAATTGCTCGCCCATTGCCGCCAATGTGTAAGCAATACCGCCTGATTTGGGTTGCAACAGGTATTGGTAGCCCGCTTTGCTTTTACGCTGCTTCTCTTCAGTAAAGCGTGTACCTTCCACGTAGTTCACAACCGTGGTTGGAGTATGCTTGAACTTGGCACACGAACGACGTGTGGTTGCCAAATCTTGGCCACGTTTGTGAGGGTTACGAATTAAATACTCACGAGAGTAACGACGCATGAAAGGCATGTCTAAAGCCCAACATGCCATACCAATAAACGGCACATACAGCAGTTGTTGCTTGAGGAAAAACTTCGGCATTGGAATGCGATCTTTAAATACGCAGCACAGCACAACAATATCCGTCCAACTGAGGTGGTTGCTGATCAGCAAATACCAACCATCTT
>NZ_JAWOTP010000180.1:0-1235 GCF_033338935.1 Vibrio sp. Vb0598
ACAAAGTGAGCAAGGGTTGTGGCAACTCTCTCGTCTGTTTGCCCCGCTAGAACAAGGCTACATTGAAGGCTTTGGTCAACTTGATCTAAGTACGTCAAGCCAACCTTGGGCGCTTAATCTGAGTGCGGATGGCATTCCACTCAAACTGCTCCACCCATACCTGCCAGATGCATTCGCGGTAGATGGATTTTCTGACCTCAATCTCGACCTGCAAGGTCTATCTGGTGACAACAACATGTTGGCGTACAGCTTAACGGGGCAAGTGGAAGCAAACCTACGAGAAACGACACTACGCTCACAAGCCGATAAGTCGCTTAAGAGCATCACGTTTTCCCCTATTCGAGTGCACGCGCAACGGGGCGCAGTATCGCTCAAGCCTGTAACCATCTCCGGCAATGTCATATCCGGTCAGATTCGCGGCGAGTTTGACATGGCCAACAACCCACTCAGCGGTTTGACATTCCAGCTCAAGGATCACTGCGGCATAATCATAGGCGATCTGCTCGATGGTGAAATATCACGTAATGACTGCGACTCACCACAACAGCCAGACCACTTAACGCCGAACGTACCAACGAACGATGCTCAGCCGGAGGAATCGAGCTTTCATGGCATTGCAGAGGCGAATCTAGAGCAACCGGAAGAAGAGCTGGTTGAGGAGATAACAGAAGAGTTAGAGCCGGCTACGAACGAGGTCGTAGCCGAAGAAGAACTAGCAACTGAGTAGCTGCGAATAGTTGGGCAACAGCATGTACGTGCCAACGAAATCAACCGCAGGCGTATCGCCGCTGTAAATCACCACATGGATGACAATGCGCGCCTTGCGCCCTGACGCCAAGCGATCCAAATCACCACTGATACCATCAAGCGAGGTACTCGCCACCGGATTTTGCTCCACCGGATGACGATAACGAATCGAGCTGTCTGCCAGAACAATATCGCCATGCAAACCGCGCTCTTTGAGCAGTAACCACGTCATTCCCCATCCCGTCAGCGTTGCCAACGTAAATGCCGAACCAGCAAACATCGTATTGTGCGGGTTCAAATTCGGATTGAGCTGGGCACTGCATTCGAACTGATAACCGGTGTATTGGTTGATTTTGATGCCCATTTTGTCCGCAATTGGGATCTGCGCTTCCCAGCGCTGCTGCAATTCCGTGCACCATTCTGGGCGACGTAACACATTCGCCATCGGATCAAGCGGCTTCACCATTTGTTGGTGACGAACCGGACCG
>NZ_JAWOTP010000181.1:0-1232 GCF_033338935.1 Vibrio sp. Vb0598
ATGGCTGCATTAGTTGGTGGTGGCTCGGTGCCAAGACCGGGAGAGATTTCTTTGGCTCACAATGGGTTATTGTTCCTTGATGAAATGCCGGAGTTTGACCGTAAAGTGTTGGACTCGTTACGAGAACCACTGGAATCGGGTGAGATCATCATTTCGCGCGCACAAGGAAAAACGCGTTTTCCTGCTCGTTTTCAGCTGGTGGGCGCGTTGAATCCAAGCCCAACTGGCTATTACGAAGGGAATCAAGCTCGCACTAACCCTCAAGCTATTTTGCGTTACTTAGGTCGTTTATCGGGACCGCTTCTCGACCGTTTTGATATGTCGTTAGAAATTCCATCCTTACCGAAAGGCACGTTGGCGGAAGGTGGTGACCGAGGTGAACCCACGGAACTCGTCAAAGAGCGCGTCAGTCTTGCTCGCGAGAGCATGCTCAATCGAAACGGCAAAGTAAACGCACTGCTCGGCAGCCGTGAGATTGAGGCATTTTGCCCGTTGCAAAAAAGCGATGCGGAATTTCTCGAAACTGCACTCCATCGGCTGGGGTTATCGATTCGTGCCTATCATCGCATCATTAAAGTGGCCCGCACGATAGCGGATTTAGAAGGTGCTGAGCAGATTGAACGTTCTCATTTAGCGGAAGCGCTCGGGTATCGCGCGATGGACCGATTGCTGAAACAACTCACGGCTCAAGCCGTATAGTGGTCATTTGAGAGGAGTTCGCGGAGAGAACCATGTTAGAAGCTGTAGTTAAAGCCTAACGACAAAAGGTATTCATTTTCGTCATAAAAGGTGATGTTTGAATCGGTTTGGCTATAACCCGCGAAGGAAATGAACGACCAGTTCTGCCAATCAAACACGTTTTGGTATTCGTAAGCGGCAAACAAGCTCAAGGTGTCATCACTGCGCGTTTTCGCAAAAATTTGGCTCGCCGATTGATAATCTTTGAGTGCATAGCCTGCGGTTAAGGCTAAACGATGACGGTTGATGAACTTAAACCAACTTACGTCAAAGGCATAAGAGTCATACGATTCTGCTTTTCCATCCGCATCTTGGTTGATGTAGGTGAACGCGGGTTGCAGTAGCGATGTTTGGTCTAGTGAAATACGATATTCGCCTTTTACGTAATAAATACTGGCATCACGCGCGAGTGAATGGTCGGTGACTTCATCTTGTTCGACATCTTTATCGGCATAAGCTAAATCGAGGGTGAAGTTTCTATCGACCAAACCTTT
>NZ_JAWOTP010000182.1:0-1228 GCF_033338935.1 Vibrio sp. Vb0598
CCACTAGCGACGCTCTAGGGTAGTTGGCACGCACAAATTCCGCTTCATAGCTGCCTTTTACCAAGCCAATAGGAAGCTCTACCTCTCCAGTAAGCACGCCCTTAATATCAACGGCTAGCATATCTTTATTGACGTACAACTTGGTTTGAATAGGCATGATAACCGCACCAAAATCAAGGTACTTATCGCGAGCCTCAGAGTAAATCAGACCAGCGTGAACATCCGCACGCCCCTCCTTAACTGCACGCAAAGACTCTTCCCAATCGAGCAGCAGGAACTCAACACGAACGTGATTTCTTTCGGCATACTCTCGCCAGAAGTCAATCAGAATGCCTTTGGGTTCACCATCTTGTGAGACATATGAGAACGGCTTCCAAGCCTTAGAATTGGTGACAATCAATGTATCGACTTTAGTTTGGTGAGCGAAACTGTACGAACACATGGCAAGCCATAGTAATAACAACGAAGTACACGCCCTGGTGCACTTGTAACCATAAGTACTAAAACTTGTTGATGCCATACCCACTACTCACCAGTCTTTTTTTGAAAACAATGTCTGCTGTTTGATTCGAATAAAGATATAGCAGACCTATCAATAACGAAATGAGATGCTTATTGATATGAATCTAAATTAGTACTTTTTAATACAAATTTGGTACTTTTTTGTTATTCTTACTTTGAATACGAAGTCACTAATTTGTTTATGTGCACTTCATTAATAAGCTCAATTGAACAATTTCTTAAAAAGAAATTTTCTATACATCTTCTGAAGAAGTGACCTTCCACCCCTTTGTTTTGCATACAGTTATTTCCCAAACGCGAATCAAAGCCATCAAACATTCGCCAAAAACGCGACAAAATTGACTCTGCTGCCATTTGCTTTATGCACATGTACGCCTAAATTTACATACTGACAACTTTATTTACAAATACTTACATCGAACAAATAGCGAAAACTAAATTCTTGAAAAGCTCATTTAGAAAAGGAATTCAAAATGTTTGGCTTGCGAACTCGAAACCAAGAAGCAGAAAGTGAATACACCCGCTTCATCAAAGGCTTATCCGATAGTATGGCAATGATTGAGTTTGATACGAGAGGCATCATTCTCAATGCGAATGATTTATTTCTTTCTTGTGTTGGATACACACGAGAAGCGATTGTTGGAAAACATCATTCGATTTTCTGTGACCGAGGCTATGTTCAGTCCCCTCGATACCAACAATTTTG
>NZ_JAWOTP010000183.1:0-1214 GCF_033338935.1 Vibrio sp. Vb0598
TGATGATCTTGCCGCCTTCACCTTGCGCGATGAACTGTTTTGCAACCGCTTGAGACATAAAGAACACAGACTTCACGTTGATGTTCATTACGTCATCCCAATCTTGCTCAGAAAACTCGATGGCATCGTTACGACGAATGATGCCCGCGTTGTTCACTAGGATATCAATGCGACCAAGTTCGGTTACTGCGCGGTCAACGATAGTTGGGATGTCGTCTAGTTTCATTAAGTTAGCGCGGATATCGACGAACTTACGGCCTTCAGCCTCTACTTTCTCAATCGTTTCTGTTGGTTCGCTGATGTTTACGCCAACAATGTCACAGCCCGCTTTTGCTAGACCAAGCGCCATACCTTGACCAAGACCAGTGTCACAACCAGTAACAATGGCCACTTTTCCCTCAAGGTTAAATGAATCAAGAATCATGTCGTTTTCCTCAATAGTAGGTAATGTCGTGATTTGGCGTCTTGGCCATGTCACTTTGTATGCATTCATCCTGACCCAAAAAGAAACTGTTTGCAATTTTTTTTGAAAAGGCGTTTTAAAAATATTGATTGCGATCTTGTTTTTCCGGATTCTTTAATTGCGCGGTTTCAAATTTTTGAAAAGGCATTTTAAAAATACTGGTTCTTAAATTTTTCAGCGATATAATGCAGAAAACTAAGAATGAAAGGGGCAACAATGGAAAAGTCGACTCAGCCTGAAGCGGTTTCGTCAGTACTTAAGGTTTTTCATATTCTTCAAGCACTTGGTGAACAGAAAGCCATCGGCGTTTCAGAGCTTTCACAACGTCTAATGATGTCGAAAGCGACTACTTACCGTTTTCTGCAAACCATGAAATCGCTCGGTTACGTGTCTCAAGAAGGCGAAGCGGATAAGTACTCTCTAACACTTAAGCTGTTCGAGTTGGGCGCAAAATCGCTTGAGTACGTCGATCTGATCGAACTGGCCGACAAAGAAATGCGCCACATTTCAGAACAAACCAACGAAGCCTTGCACCTTGGTGCGCTGGATGAAAATGCCATCATTTACATCCACAAAATCGACTCTGGCTACAACCTACGCATGCAATCGCGCATCGGTCGTCGCAATCCGCTCTACAGTACTGCGATTGGTAAAGTGCTGCTTTCTGAGCGCGACGAGAGCTTCGTTCGTGACGTATTGAGCGATGTCGAGTTCATTAAGCACACAGAAAAAACACTGGAAAACACCGATC
>NZ_JAWOTP010000184.1:0-1212 GCF_033338935.1 Vibrio sp. Vb0598
TCATCACTATTGTACAGTTTATGGTGATCACCAAAGGTTCGGAGCGTGTTGCTGAAGTTAGTGCTCGATTCTCTCTTGACGCCATGCCGGGCAAACAGATGAGTATCGACGGTGACATGCGCGCTGGAGTTATCGATGTTCACGAGGCGCGTCATCGCCGTTCTCTGATCGAGAAAGAGAGCCAAATGTACGGCTCGATGGACGGTGCAATGAAGTTCGTAAAAGGCGACTCCATTGCGGGCTTGGTGATCATCATCGTGAACATCTTGGGTGGCGTCACCATTGGCGTCACGCAAAAAGGCATGAGCGCGTCAGAGGCGCTTGAGCTGTTTGCGATTTTGACCGTAGGTGATGGCTTGGTATCGCAGATTCCTGCGCTATTTATCGCGATCACCGCTGGTATTATCGTTACGCGTGTTTCCCACGAAGACTCGGCCGACTTGGGCTCCGACATTGGTGGGCAAGTCACGGCTCAGCCTCGAGCACTGTTGATTGGTGGTGTGCTGCTGGTCTTGTTCGCTCTGATCCCTGGCTTTCCGAAAATTACATTCCTAGTGCTGGCTTTGGTGGTCGGTGGCGGCGGTTTTTACCTCTTCTATAAACAGAAAAAGCAAACCGAATCAGAAAGCAGCGATCTGCCGAGCTTTGTCGCGCAGGGAGCGGGTTCTCCTGCCGCAAAACCCAATAAACCAACGCCGTCTCGGGGTAGCAAAGGCAAATTGGGCGAGCAAGAAGAATTCGCGATGACAGGGCCACTGCTTATCGATCTGGATTCTAGCTTACAAGAAAGCCTAGAAGCCGTCGCACTGAACGACGAACTCGCTAGAGTAAGACGCGCGTTGTATCTCGATCTTGGTGTACCGTTTCCGGGAATTCACCTACGTTTTAACGACGGGATGAAAAACGGCGAATACTTGATTCAGTTGCAAGAAGTGCCCGTTGCACGTGGTCGTATTGAGAAAGACAAATTGCTGGTCACAGAAGGAAGCGACCAGATTGAATTGCTTGGTGTGCCTTTTGAGCAAGATGACGACTTCCTCCCGGGAGTCTCGAGTCTTTGGGTCGCACAAAGCTATCAAGAGAAGCTGACCATGAGCCACGTTGGCTTTCTTACGTCAGACCGCATTTTGACGTTCCATTTATCGCACGTATTGAAAGAGTCCGCGCAAGACTTTATCGGGATTCAAGAAACGCGCTACCTGCTTGAGCAAA
>NZ_JAWOTP010000185.1:0-1208 GCF_033338935.1 Vibrio sp. Vb0598
AAGTGGATAGACAAATGCTGTTTGAAATGTTTTTAACCAGAAGTTCGTCGGCTGAAATGTTTGGTAAATCAAAGGTTCTTAATTGAACGTTTTTCTCACCACAGATAACCGCTGCCGTTGTTTGTACCATGATTTCTCTCCTAATTGGGGCGATACCTGCCGCCCCAAACTGCATTGTTAGGCTGGTTGCTCAGTCGCGACCGTTTGTTGCTTAATCTTATCCATCAGCTCGTCAAGCGCTGGGTCGTTGAGGAAGTTCTTGATCGTTACGACTGGTAAACCTGTCGCGTTGACCGCGCGGCTTTCTAAGCTCTCGTGTGTCACGACAATATCGGCTTCACTCGGGACTTTCTCGATGGCAAAGTTCTTCACTTCAATCTCTATCCCAGCTTGTACCAGCTTGCGTTTGAAGGTCGATGCGCCCATTGCACTAGAGCCCATACCCGCATCACATGCGAATGCGACAAATGAAATTGGCTTGCTCGGTTCTTGCGTCGTCGCAGCTGCAACTGGCTTAACTGCGCCTTCCGCTTTCATCTCTTTCATGTCAGAAACTGATTTCTCAAACTCGCTTTCTTTTTCTTCTGATTTGCTCACTTTCAAAATCGCACTTGCTACCAAGAAAGAGACAATCGTTGCACTTGTCACACCTGCGATGGTCGCGATGAAGCTACCTTTCGGAGTTAGAGCAAGGTAAGAGAAGATAGAGCCTGGACTTGGACCCGCGACCAAACCGGCATCGAATAGGTTGAAGATTGCGATGCCTGTCGCCGCACAAGCAATCATTGCCACAATCATGATTGGTTTCATGAGTACGTATGGGAAGTACAACTCATGAATACCACCAAAGAAGTGAATGATGATGGCACTTGGTGCAGAACGTTTAGACAAACCCTGGCCAAACTTCGCGTAGGCCAGCAGCATACCAAGACCAGGACCTGGGTTAGACGCCACCATAAAGAAGATGGACTTGCCCGTTTCTGCGGCCGCTTGCAGGCCTAGTGGGTAGTAAATGCCTTGATCAATGGCGTTGTTCAGGAACAACACTTTTGCTGGTTCGTTAATGATCGCTAACAAAGGCAGGAAACCCGTTGCAACCAACGCTTCGATGCCTGATTTCACAAACAAGTTTGCTGCGGTGACCGAAGGGCCAACAATCTCGTAGGCGAACAAACACAACAACATACCGACGATACCCAACGAGAAGT
>NZ_JAWOTP010000186.1:0-1208 GCF_033338935.1 Vibrio sp. Vb0598
AACACGGCGAAGATAGCAACTACGGCAGCGATAGAAACACAGAACAGCGCGATGGCCACTAGAGTTGTGTTGAGCGCGTCATGGGCTGAGGCTTCCATTTCTGCAATGACGGCATCAATGTCATCGGTGTAGAAGCCGGTACCGATCATTAAATCCCACTCAGGAATGAACATTGAGTAGCTCAATTTCGGTAGCGCCTCTGTTTGTCCTAGTTTCGGGAAGTAATAGGTAGTGAATTCACCCGTTTTGGCGTTTTTCAGCAAGTCTTGAATCAGGTAATTACCTTTCTTGTCTTGCAGGTTATAGAAGTTTTCACCGATGCCTTTGTCGTTCTTGCCGACCACAACACGGACGCCTTTGGAGTTATAACCGAAGATGTAGCCCGTCTCACCAAATTCCAGCTCTCGTAAAACGGGAAGAGCTTCTTCTAATGTCGCATTTCTCTTGAGTAGCGGTTCAATCGCTGAGCGAGCCATCTGAACATAGTTTTTCAGCTCGGCTTTTTTCATCGCCATCATGGTGGTGTGGGTCTGATCAATTTGCTGTTGGTTATAAGCGTTAGTTTGCAGGTAGGTGAACCACATCATACCTAGTGCAATGGTGAGTACTGGAATGATGGAAAGAATATACAGTCGCTTTCTTATGGTTAGATTCATAGAGACTTCCTTACTTCTCGGCGCAGCGTTACGAAAAGGCAAAATTCAATCGATTTGCCGGATAAATATATGGCTATTTATTTTTGTAGTGATTGCAGATTAACCGACTTAGTAGGAGAGAAGTACTGGAAATGTACGATTTATCGCGAGCGTATTAACATTTTCAAGCGTGATCACAATTACCGAGAGCAGCGGCCAGAATTACAACGAGAAGTGCCCGTTAACCAATATGAGATGCGATACCTATTTTGGGCGAAGCGCAGATAAAGCCAGTCCGCAACAGGTCTGATGAGTGGCCAGCGCAGTGGTGCATACAACCAACCTCGTCCAACAAGCTGCCAAGCTCTGTAGGTCACATCCAGCCCGAGGAGTAAATTCCCGTGGTTGTCCAAGGCATGCAGAATGGTGTTGGCACGATCAGGGTCGATTTGCGGGTAGGCCGAAAAAGCGTCGCTGTAAAGATCAACGGTGTTTATCTCTTGCTTATGATCGTGTTGGCGTAATGCCTTCATCTCTTTGGCGCACAGTGGGCAAGTGCCGTCGTAGAAAATA
>NZ_JAWOTP010000187.1:0-1206 GCF_033338935.1 Vibrio sp. Vb0598
CGTTCTTTACTGATAAATCGTTCGAACAAGACAGAGATTTGTCTTGGATCGACGGCGGTGATTTCTAAGCAGTAACACACGACGGAATTCGCCGCTGATCCCCGGCCTTGATAAAGAATGCCTTGCTGTTTAGCAAACATGACGATGTCATGAATGGTTAAAAAGTAATAATGGTACTTGAGGTCTTCTATCAACCTCAGTTCGTTTTCGATGGTTTGGTTGATGTCCTCCGGCACGCCTTCAGGAAAGCGACGCTCTTTACCTTGTTCCACCAACATTCGTAAGTAAGAATTTGGTGTATAGCCATTAGGAATCAGTTCTGTAGGGTATTCGTATTTCAGATCAGACAATTTGAATTCGCACAAATCCGCGATGTACTTACTTTCCTCTAGCCACTCTGGTTTGTAGATACGAACCAACTTATTCAGTGGTCGTAATGCGCGTTCAGCATTAGAAAGACGTTCAAAGCCCAGCTGATCAACACTGCAACCATGCTTAATGGCGGTGAGTATATGTTGTAAAGGCAGGCGCTCAGCCGTGTGCATGAGTACGCCGCCACAAGCTGTAATAGGCAGTTGCAATTCGTGAGCTAGCTTCTCGCAGTGATTTGTGTAGGCATCATCGTCGCCACCAAGATGACGTTGAATCGCAACCCATAGTCGATTGTTATGGTGTTGATTGAGCCAGCGCCCCCAGTAATGGTCACTCGCTTGATGGGTAGGAAGCCACAATACTAAGCAGTGACGAATCGACATCAGATCCCACTCAGAAAGCTGATAACTGCCTTTTTCGCTGCGTCGTCTCGCGTTAGTGATGATACGGCACATCTCAGCATAAGCTTTACGGCAGGGGCAAAGTAGGACTATTTGGCACTCTTCGTTGAGCCAGAACATGCTGCCGACGATCTGTTTGATATCAAGTTTATGCTGTTCAATCGTTGCATGGGCTTTGACCACGCCAGCGACCGAGCACTCATCAGTAATCGCGATGGCATGGTAGCGATAAAAAGCCGCTTGCAACACAAGCTCTTCTGCATGAGAAGCGCCAGTGAGGAAAGAGAAATTAGACTGACAAAATAATTCTGCGTAACTCATAACAACTTAACAAAAATAGCCATGAAGAAACCAATGTTTATGTTGATCGCGAAATACCCATAACCAGCGACCTTGCTTGGTATGAGCAATGTAGTAATCGCGCATAATTTCG
>NZ_JAWOTP010000188.1:0-1206 GCF_033338935.1 Vibrio sp. Vb0598
AAAAGCACTGATTGAAGCGGTGAAAAAAGCACGCGCTCGTGGCGAGAAAGTCGTCATGACCAATGGCTGTTTTGATATTCTTCACGCTGGTCATGTGTCTTACCTTAATCATGCTGCTGAGCTAGGTGATCGCCTAATTGTCGCAGTAAATACCGATGAGTCTGTAAAGCGTTTAAAAGGCCCTGGTCGTCCGGTAAACCCAACCGATCGCCGTATGGCAGTATTGGCAGGTTTAGGTGCAGTTGACTGGGTTGTACCGTTTAGTGAAGATACGCCACAGCGTCTGATCTCTGAAGTGCTGCCAAGCATGTTAGTTAAAGGCGGTGACTACAAACCAGAAGAGATTGCCGGTGGTAAAGAAGTGATTGCAGCAGGTGGTGAAGTTCGTGTTTTGAACTTTGAAGATGGTTGCTCAACCAGCGAAATCATCAATGCAATTAAAGGCGGCAAAGGCTAAGCCTTACTGCTTTGAACAATACTATCTGGAAGGTCGCTGCAAAGCGGCCTTTTTGTTTTTTTATGCTTGCTGTTCTACGTTCTGGTATAGCAATGCATTTGCGAGATAATCGCTAGGCGCACAATGTTAGGTAATTTGCATCGAATGATAGACAACAAAAAACGCCAATTGAATCAACTGGCGTTTTAATTTCATTGTATAACTGAACGTTATTTCGCTGGTTTCAAACCTGCATCCACATCCAAGATGTCTTGTTCGCTTAGTGTACCAACCGCTTGGCGAAGCTGAAGAACGCTCAGGATGTAGTTGTAACGAGCATCTGAAAGGTTTTTGTTCGCATCGTATAGGCGACGAGTTGCGTCTAGAACATCAACGATAGTACGAGTACCTACATCAAAACCTGCTTCTGTCGCTTCTAGCGCAGATCTCGCTGAAACTACCGATTGCTCATACGCTTTTAACGCACCAATAGAAGCGTTGATGTTGTTGTTTTGTGCACGAACATCTTTCACTACGCTACGGTACTGAGCTTCAAGATCTTCGCTTGCTGCAACGTACGCAAACTCAGCTTGTTTGGTTTGTGATGTCACGTTGCCGCCAGTGTAAAGTGGCACTGCTAGGTTAACGCCAATATTGAAGCCGTCGCTTGTACGGTCACTATTTGCATTACGGCCAAGGCCACTGTTGTAGTTACTTTCTGTGCCTGAATAATCTCCGTAGTTGTAACCACCATCTAGAGATAACGTTGG
>NZ_JAWOTP010000189.1:0-1204 GCF_033338935.1 Vibrio sp. Vb0598
TCGTACTATGGTGCTGCTTAAGCTCGAAGCGGTTGGCCTGCGCGGAGCCGCGCAATTAATGCCAAGTGAGCTTTCGGGCGGTATGGCTAGGCGTGCCGCATTGGCTCGTGCCATCGCACTTGACCCTGATTTAATCATGTTCGATGAACCATTTGTGGGACAAGATCCAATTACCATGGGTGTTTTGGTTGAGTTGATCAAAGACTTAAACCAAGCTCTAGGCCTTACGTCTATTGTGGTATCACACGATGTACCGGAGGTCATGAGTATTGCTGATTGGGTTTACCTACTAGCAGATGGCAAGATCATCGCGTTTGGCACGCCAGAGGAGTTGAGTCAAAACCCAGACCCGCGAGTGCAGCAGTTCTTACAAGGTGATGCAGATGGCCCAGTGCCGTTTCGTTTTCCTGCGCAAAGTATCGAAAAGGATCTATTTGATGGTCGCTAGCTTTATTCAATTTGTCGCTTCATTAGGAAGACGCACGCTCGCCATCTGTGAAGCTTTTGGCCGTGCAACCTTGATGCTTGTTGGCGCTATCTTCTCTAAGCCTCAACCCTCTAAAAGTTTTCCTCTACTCATCAAACAGTTGTATTCCGTTGGCGTGCAATCACTGGCTATTATCGTCGTATCTGGTTTGTTTATCGGCATGGTTCTTAGCTTGCAAGGCTATGTAGTGCTGGTGGATTACGGCGCGGAAGGCAGTCTTGGTCAGATGGTCGCGTTGTCACTACTGCGTGAACTTGGGCCGGTGGTTACTGCGCTTCTTTTCGCTGGACGTGCAGGCTCTGCGCTGACGGCAGAAATTGGTTTGATGAAAGCTACTGAGCAGCTTTCAAGCTTAGAAATGATGGCAGTTGACCCACTGAAACGAGTGATTGCACCACGTTTTTGGGCTGGGGCTATCTCAATGCCACTACTTGCGATGATCTTCATGGCTGTTGGCATCTGGGGGGCACAGCTCGTCGGGGTGGATTGGAAAGGTGTGGATCACGGCAGCTTTTGGGCAGCCATGCAATCTTCTGTTGAGTTGGGACAAGATATCGGCAACAGCATGATCAAATGCTTTGTGTTTGCCATTACGGTAACTTGGATTGCTCTATTTAATGGCTACGATGCGATTCCTACCTCGGAAGGGATCAGCCGAGCAACTACGCGCACTGTTGTGCATTCTTCTTTAGCAGTACTAGGATTAGACTTTGTACT
>NZ_JAWOTP010000190.1:0-1197 GCF_033338935.1 Vibrio sp. Vb0598
CACAGTACATTTTCACAAAACCCGGTTTCGTTTACGCCAGCGGCGAGGTTGAGACCCAAGCTTTTGTCGCCGTCTTTATGGTTGACACTCGCCCAGCGCCAGCTCGTTTCCCTTCGCATGTAACCCGCCGAGAAATCATAACCCGCAGCAACCTGTGACAGATCTTGCTCTTCACCCAGAATAAATAGATTCCCTGTTACCGTCAGCGCGTTGTGTTTTTGTGTATACGTCCATCCGGAGTAACCCGTTGGCGTAGAGAGCATAAGAGGCAAACTTTGTGGCTGTGGATGCAGTGTAATGTTGGCGTTAACGGAAGGCGTCACAAACTGAACATGCCACTGCCCTTCCTCAATAGAGAACTGAATCGTCTTGTTCGCGAGATGTGCTTTGCTCAACCAGCTCGATGGTTGAGTCTGATAGCCAAGCTGACAAGGTTTAAGCCATTGCTGCTCGGTGAGTGAATTGCGCTTAATATCGAACAAATAACAAAATCCGGAGGCCAAATAGCGAATATCGGCAATAGCAATCCCGACGACATAGTCAGGCGTCACGAGAGACACGAACTGGAACTGCTTGTAATCGAAATGTTTTCGCCACTTCGATACAGGATTGTCCATCTCATTGAGATATTGAAATGACTCTAAATCGAGTGATCTTGGAATCGCCGACAAGTGCCCAAAAACCGGCATACCATCTTGCTGAATAAATGAGTCCAAAGGCTTAATTACGTCCATGATTCTGACTTGGCTAATCACACATGGCACAATGTTAACATTAAGTTAACAACAAACGAGTTGCGCGACTGCACAACAATCACGCATTTAAGGCAGGCAACGAAGCAATAGTGTGAAACAGATCACTCATATCTCATTACTATCATTGCGATTTAGAGTTTTAGCTTAGTTGTAGAGCATTAATCAGAATGAAGAATATTGGTCACGATCTCCGTTTTCACCGAATTCGCGATAAAACAGTTTTCATGCGCCATGTGATGCATTTTTTCCAATTGCTCATAGCTTGGCTGCTTATCACCAGAAAATACAACTTTCGGATTTAACACCACTCTCGAAACCCACTCTTTTCCATTTTCACCAACGGCCAACTCCCCTTCAGCTGCATCAACATAAGAGTCGATCACATAACGACGCTTTGCTGCAATCGAAAGGAAAACCAACATATGGCAACTAGAAAGTGCCG
>NZ_JAWOTP010000191.1:0-1193 GCF_033338935.1 Vibrio sp. Vb0598
TGGATGATGAAGACCGTGAGAATGAAGGTGACTTGATCATGGCTGCCGAGCATATTACGCCGGAAGCGATCAACTTTATGGCGACTTACGGTCGTGGCTTGATCTGTCTGACCATGACTAAAGCGCGTTGTGAAAATCTCGGCTTGCCGCCAATGGTGCAAGACAACAACGCGCAGTACACCACTAACTTTACCGTTTCTATCGAAGCTGCTGAAGGCGTAACCACGGGTATTTCAGCGGCTGACCGCGCACGTACCGTTCAAGCTGCGGTTGCGCCAAACGCAAAAGCGGCGGACTTGGTTCAACCGGGTCATATTTTCCCTCTTGCTGCGCAAGATGGTGGTGTATTGACTCGCGCTGGTCACACCGAAGCGGGTTGTGATTTAGCTCGCCTTGCGGGGCTTGAGCCTGCTTCGGTGATTGTTGAGATTCTAAACGACGACGGTACCATGGCTCGCCGCCCTGATCTTGAAATCTTTGCTGAAAAACACGGCTTGAAGTTAGGCACTATTGCGGACCTTATCGAATACCGCAACAACACAGAAACGACCATTGAGCGTGTAGCAGAATGCAAACTGCCAACTGAACACGGTGAGTTCACTTTGGTGACTTACAAAGACACCATCGATAATCAAGTGCATTACGCGATGTGTAAAGGTGATTTGGCCGGCGAAGCGCCGCTGGTTCGTGTGCATCTACAAGACGTATTCACCGATGTATTACGCAGTGACCGCAATGCAGAGCGCAGCTGGACACTGGATAGAGCGATGAAGCGTATCGGTGAAGAAGGCGGTGTTCTGGTTGTACTTGGCAATGAAGAATCAACCGAGTTGCTCATCCACCGCGTGAAGATGTTCGAAGCGCAAGATAAAGGCGAAGCACCTACTTTAGCGAAAAAGCAGGGCACGTCTCGCCGCGTGGGAGTGGGGTCGCAAATTCTCGCAGACCTTGGTGTCCACGATATGCGTCTTCTGTCTTCGACCAACAAAAAATACCATGCATTGGGCGGTTTCGGCCTGAACGTGGTTGAATACGTTTGCGAATAAGAAGTGAACGATAATTTCCTAGTCCCATGCACACCTATTTTGGTGTGGACTAGGAACTCGTGACACGCGGCCAATTTCCATTAGATATTGCTCACAAATTTGTGCTAGAATCCGGCGATTCTCACTTGATGAACATATTTCACTTAT
>NZ_JAWOTP010000192.1:0-1192 GCF_033338935.1 Vibrio sp. Vb0598
GTTACCTGCCTTGGAGTCGGCAAACACCGCATCCAAAACGCCCGGCTTTTGCACTTCAGTTGCAGAAATAACGTCGCCATTTGCGTTGTAAGCCACCATGACGATTTGTGATTTCAGAATCGTACGTAGGGTTGCATCGTCCACATCAATGCCAGCGGCTTGAAGGCTTGCAAGGTGGCGGAAACGAGATTTAAGACCGTCAGACAAATCGCCCGCTTTGGTCAGCTCAACAGCTGTACCGCCAGAGATTTGCTCGTCTTCATCCATTTTGATGTCGTTGGTCAAGCTGTAGAACAGTTTCATGGAATCAGCATTGGCTGCTGCTTCCCATGCGATAGTGTTGGCATCTAACCAATGCGCTTTTTGACCATCAATATCGACTGGACGTTCTTCGATTGGTTCGTAGTAAAGCTCGCTGCTGCCGTGGAAGCCAAATAGACCTTTAGATTCGCCAATTTTGGTCAACTCCACTTTTGAGTTCGAGCTACCGAAGGCTTTCTCATCGCCTTTGTGCAGAATGAAGTTCATACATTCGTGCGGATCAGACGCATCTGGGTTCACTTTCAGTACGTAGTAAGCGCCGTAGGTGTCGTTGATGCCGTCGAATGGACGCGGTGCAGACCAGTCCGTACCTGTGCCAGCAATACCCATGGCTTCTAAGTCGGTGCTGGTACAGCCTTCGCCGTTCCACAAGTGCAAGCCCCAACCTTCGTAGTCGCTTGCCGTTGATGCGGATGCAATATCGCGCTTGTAGTAAATGACAACCTCGTTCTCTCCCGCAGGGTATAGGCCAGAGCCTGGGTTCGTGGTGTCGTCGCTTGTGCTATCGCTGCCACAACCGCTGATGACCGCGATGGAAATCAAAGGCAGTACGGTTTTGGCAATCGTTGATAATTTGAATGTTTTATTGTCCACGTTTACAAATCCATTGTTATTGAATTGATATAACGGACGTGCGGTATTTCGTGGCTCTAAAGCTCGAAGCGCTACACGCCCTATTTGGGGCAAGATGCCGAAAAGGAAATGTTCAACTAGATGCTAATACACTGAATCATCAGCAAAATGTGAGAGCAGGCTGTTAAGTTTTTTACAAGTAAAAATTTTCTGTCACAGTCGATTTTGTTCACAAAATAAATAATAAAACGGTCGCATAGTGAGATATTCCGCACACCATCAAAATGTAAATTTTTAT
>NZ_JAWOTP010000193.1:0-1190 GCF_033338935.1 Vibrio sp. Vb0598
TGTCTAAAGAAAAATTTGAACGTACGAAACCGCACGTTAACGTTGGTACTATCGGCCACGTTGACCACGGTAAAACAACTCTAACTGCAGCTATCTGTACTACTCTTGCTAAAGTTTACGGCGGTGTAGCTAAAGACTTCGCATCTATCGATAACGCTCCAGAAGAGCGTGAGCGCGGTATCACAATCGCAACTTCTCACGTTGAGTACGACACTCCATCACGCCACTACGCACACGTTGACTGTCCAGGACACGCTGACTATGTTAAAAACATGATCACTGGTGCTGCACAGATGGACGGTGGTATCCTAGTTGTTGCTGCGACAGATGGCCCAATGCCACAAACTCGTGAGCACATCCTACTAGGCCGTCAGGTTGGTATCCCATACATCATCGTATTCATGAACAAATGTGACATGGTTGACGATGAAGAGCTACTAGAACTAGTAGAAATGGAAGTTCGTGAACTTCTATCTGAATACGATTTCCCAGGTGATGACCTACCAGTTATCCAAGGTTCTGCACTAGGCGCACTAAACGGCGAAGAGCAGTGGGAAGCGAAAATCGTTGAACTAGCAGAAGCTCTAGATACTTACATCCCTGAGCCAGAGCGTGCGGTAGATCAGCCATTCCTAATGCCTATCGAAGACGTATTCTCAATCCAAGGTCGTGGTACAGTAGTAACTGGCCGTATCGAGCGTGGTATCCTAACTGTAGGTGACGAAGTTGCTATCGTAGGTATCAAAGACACTACTACAACTACATGTACTGGTGTTGAGATGTTCCGTAAGCTTCTAGACGAAGGCCGTGCAGGTGAGAACGTTGGTGCACTTCTACGTGGTACTAAGCGTGACGAAGTTGAACGTGGTCAAGTACTAGCTAAGCCTGGTTCAATCACTCCACACACTAAGTTCGAATCAGAAGTATACGTACTGTCTAAAGATGAAGGTGGTCGTCACACTCCATTCTTCAAAGGCTACCGTCCACAATTCTACTTCCGTACAACTGACGTAACTGGTGACATCCAGCTACCAGACGGCGTAGAAATGGTAATGCCAGGCGACAACGTACAGATGACTGTAGAGCTAATCGCACCAATCGCAATGGACGAAGGTCTACGTTTCGCGATCCGTGAAGGTGGCCGTACAGTAGGTGCTGGTGTTGTTGCTAAGATCTTCGACTAATTCATA
>NZ_JAWOTP010000194.1:0-1189 GCF_033338935.1 Vibrio sp. Vb0598
CGACTGACTTAAACTGGCAAACGAACTGGGATGAGCCACAATATGGCTCTCCTGAAGCAAAGCGTGGTGGGACTTACCGCACTTTCATGTCGAGCTTTCCTCAGACTCTACGCAGTGTTGGTCCTGATGCAAACTCTGGTTTACGTTCTTTCATCTTGGATGAAACGCCAGGGGTGGTGGTTCGCCACCCAGATACGCTTGAATTCATCCCTGAGCTAGCCAATGAGTGGGCATTAGCGGGGGACAATAAAACGGTTTATTTCAAACTGAACCCACAAGCTAAATGGTCGGATGGCAAGCCAGTCACGGCAGACGATTTTGTTTTTATGCTTAAGTTTTACCGCTCGAAAGACATTTTAGAGCCTTGGTACAACGACTATTACAACAAAACGGTTGCTGATGTTATCAAATTTGACGATCACACCTTCGCCGTGAAGGCCGCGAAAGAGCTCAATCCAGAAGAGTTGTTGTTGAGAATGGGGGCGCTACGTCCTCGTCCTGCTCATTTCTATGCGAATCCGAAGAAAGACGAGAACGGTGACGGCATTCATGATGATTTTGTGCGCTACTACAACTTTAAAAGTGAACCAACCACCAGCGCTTATTACTTAGCCGACGTCAAAAAAGGTAAAAGCGTTACCTTTAAGCACGTAGGTGAGGACTGGTGGGGTTATACCAATAAGTACTACGAGAATCGCTATAACGTCGACAAAATTCGTATCACGGTTATCCGCGATAGTGATATTGCGATGAAGCACTTCGAAAAAGGTAAGTTGGACGCATTTGGATTAGTTTTGCCAAGTCTATGGCATGACAAATCCAATACTGCCCCTTATCAAAAGGGTTATATTGAGAAGTTCTGGGGTTACAACCAATATCCAGTTGGTGCTGGTGGCGTGTGGATAAACACGGCCATGCCTCTACTTGATGACTTAAACATTCGCAAAGGGATTACTTACGCGACAGATTTCGACGGCATGATCGAGAATGTTATGCGTGGAGACTACAGTCGTAAACCCAACCCAACGGGCTTTGGGCATGGTAAGTACACGTTACCAGATGTGAAAGCGCCAAAGTTTGAACCAGAAAAAGCGGCGGCAGCGTTTGAAGCTGCGGGCTTCGATAAGATTGGTTCCGATGGTATTCGCGTGAATGATAAAGGTCAGCGTTTGAGCTTTGAATTGACGTA
>NZ_JAWOTP010000195.1:0-1188 GCF_033338935.1 Vibrio sp. Vb0598
CGGCGCACCCAATGGCATAACCGCAGCACAGCCAACTTCTTCCAGCCGTTTACATAACACCGGATCAGCATGGCAATATGGCAACACAATAAAGCCATCTCGCACGAGCTGTTCGGCAGCGGCTAAGGTTTCTATCGGGTCAGGCATTAAGTATTTCGGGTCGGGATGGATCTCCAGTTTGACCCAATTTGTGCCCAACGCTTCGCGAGCAAGCTGCGCAGCAAAAACTGCATCTTTAGCATTTTTTGCGCCAGAGGTGTTAGGTAGCAAATTCACACCGGCGTGAATCAAAGGCTGCAAAATGTCATCGTGCTGATCATGCACATCCACACGTTTAAGCGCCATCGTAGCGAGCTGTGAACCTGAAACCTGGATGGCTTCGGCCATTAAACGGCTATTAGAAAATTTGCCTGTTCCAGTGAACAAGCGCGATTGAAATTCTTTATCTCCAATTTTCAGCATCGACATTATCCCCCTGCGATGGCTTGAAACAGAGAGATACTATCTCCCTCAGAAAGTACCGTACTCGCCCATTCGCTACGCGGCACCACTTGATTATTAATGGCAAAAACACAGCCCATTTCAGGCAGAGAAAACTGGGTAATGATTTGCTGTAGGTTGGCTTTACACTCGACCTGCTGAGCTTGGTCGTTAATAGCGATAGTTATCACGTTACCTCTCTCCTTTGGCAAATGAACGTACAAACGAACTTGCTGCGAATTGATTTGAAACTGTCATGGCGGTCATCTCTTAACTGCTCATTGGTGCAAGATTATTGTCACCACAAACCTGACATTGCTTGTCTTTGGTTATAGACATGGTCTGCCAGTTCATCCGCAGTCCATCAAAGAGGTGTAACTGACCACACTCAACATGAAAGCGATCTATCGCCAACTTTTGAATAGCAGCGAGAGCTTGGTAGTTCCCCAGAGTGCCCACCACAGGGCCGATAATGCCGGTTTCGCTGCACTTCATTGTTTGCTGCAATTCATCAAACGGATACAAGCATCGATAGCAGCCTGAATTTGATGGTTTGTCTGAGTAGTCAAAAACAGCAAACTGCCCTTGCCAACCAATCGCTGCCGCCGATATCAGAGGTGTATTTTGCTCATAACAAACTTGATTGATCAACTGCCTCGTTGGCAGGTTGTCACTGCAATCCAACACCACATCCGCCAACATGACTTC
>NZ_JAWOTP010000196.1:0-1186 GCF_033338935.1 Vibrio sp. Vb0598
GTTTGCAGTGTGCTTTGTACTCTACCTCATTAAAGCAATGGCTGGAGGAGACGTTAAGTTACTCGCCGTCATAGGGGCATGGCTGGGACTGAGTAATCTGTGGGAAGCGTCTATCGGAATTATTCTCGCAGGGGGTATTGTTGGCATCTTTTATTTGATGCTGCACATTGCTTCAACGAGCGTTGCTCTAACTCATCAGGTCAAGGGCTACTGCATTGAAAAAGTTACACCAGGCTTTAGGTCTAATAAGCCACTAGTGATTCCTTTCGCGCCTGTAATCGTAATCGGATTAGCTTATTTCTCCTACACGCACTAATACTTATAAATAGAAAAACATACGACATCAGTTGACTAGGCAACTTCAAGAGGGGAAGTATGATGGGCTCTGCGTATTGGGAAAAACTAGTGCCACAAATCAATCCACCAAAGGTGCCTTCCGCAGTGGAAGGTCTTGGGATCCCAGCTTCAGTCGTTGAAAACCTAGTTCTGAAACATCTGGCTGCTTATCCCAAATGTGATTTAGTTGAACTGACTCAACGTTTGTGTGTGGTTTCAAACATCGTTGAGCTTGCACTCGCGCAGTTGAGAAAACGTAGTTGGGTTGAGGTGTATCAGCCTGCGTCAGACAAACTAAGTCATTCGTATTCTAATGTTCGATATAGCCTTACCGAATTTGGTTTGGCTGAGGCGGATATTGCTTATCGAAAAGATCCCTACATTGGCCCAGTTCCTGTGTCGTTGGAAGATTATTGGACGGTTGTGGAAGGGCAAGATCTGCGTAAAAACCCGATCATGCGCGCTGATGTGGAGCGTGCGTTGTCCGATGTATTTGGCTCCGAGCATTTAATTCCAGTGCTTGGCCCGGCGATTAACTCAGGTCGAGCAATGCTGCTATACGGGCATGCTGGTACTGGTAAGAGTTACGTGGCTGCGCGTGTTTTGAATGCGATGAGTACGTCGGTTTTCATTCCTTACGCTATTTATGCTGATGGCAACATCATCAAAGTATTTTCCGAGCACCATCACCGTCGTTTAGACAACTCCCATTCTCAAGTATTCGTTAAGTTGGAAACGCATTACGACAAACGCTGGGTTCTGTGTGAAAGACCAAATATCCAAGTCGGTGGCGAACTTACGATGGATATGTTGGAAGTTAACCATAGCGAGCACAATAGAGTTTGGATTG
>NZ_JAWOTP010000197.1:0-1183 GCF_033338935.1 Vibrio sp. Vb0598
AACTTGTCAGAGTCGGCAATCTTAATCTGAGTTAGATTTTTCGCTTTTTCTAATTTCAGCAATGCGACGTCTGCCATCTCATCACCGCCAATGAGTTCTGCATCGTACTCGCGGCCGTCATAGAGGCGCACTCGAATTTCATCCGCGCCTTTGATCACATGATAGTTAGTGACGATGTGCCCTTTTTGGGCATCAATAATGACGCCAGAGCCCAATCCGCGGAATGGACGCTCTCGAGTTTGCTCCATCGGGAAGTCAGGGCCGAAGAAGAACTGAAATTGTTCCGGAATACGACTGGTTTGAACTTGTTTACCCTCAACCGCAATACTCACGACTGCTGGGGTCACTTTTTCTAGCATCGGGGCTAGGCTTGGTAATTGCTGGCCATCAACACTTAGAGGCAGTGCTGCCGTGGCCGTTATCGGCGTGATAATGGAACTCAAACTTAAAGATAGAACGGTTAGCGCAAGCAATGGCTTTTTCATCCAATAACTCCTCTTGAAACATGTCTGCCAAAAAGAAATATCCGCACTTTACACCAATAAGAATAAGCGTTTGGTCATCCATGACAGGGTACGTTTAGCCCAACCGATAGCGCATGCCATTATTCAAAGGCCGTAATAGACTGAAACGAATTGCCTGCATAGGTTTATGAACATCAACTTATCTTGATTGATATTTTTAATATAAGGTCTAGTTTGGATATTCAAAGGGTGACGGCAGTTCACATGCAAGTTAGAGAGGGATTACTGCAGAAAAGTTCAAAAAGGGTCGATACAAATTACGATTTATATCGACCCAAAAGAAAGGAAAAGAGCAGGTTAAGAGGCTTTAGCCGTCACCACGTCGGGAGCGTTGATGATCTCTTTTTCTTGATCTTTCAAAAGACCAGTCGCGCCGTTGGCGTAGTCTTTTGGTTGTTCGTTGACCTCTGGTTGGTCTTCTTTGATTTGCTCTGAAGACATCGCCGTTTTCTTATCAAACGGGTTATCTTGTTCTGGCAAGTTAGGCAGAAGTTCTGAAGAGGTCTTCGCCATATGTTGGTAGAGTTTAGTGTAATCCTTACCCAAGGTATCCAACATTTCTGCGGTTTGTGCAAAATGATCTACGAGCTCTTGACGTTGTTGCTCTAGTTCAAACTTAGCCGCTTCAAGTTCTTTTTGCACAGACTTTTGTTTCTTGT
>NZ_JAWOTP010000198.1:0-1183 GCF_033338935.1 Vibrio sp. Vb0598
GGACGCAATACACGGTTAATGCGGCCAACCAGCATCATCAAGCCTGTTTTGAACACGCCGTGAAGTGCCATCAAGTGCATGCGGTATAGTGAGATATAAACAACACGTGCAATACGGCCTTCAACCATCATCGAACCTTTGGTTAAGTTGCCCATCAAGCTACCTACTGTAGAGAAGCGGCTTAGAGACACTAAAGAACCATGGTCTTTGTACACGTAGTTTTTCAACTCACGACCATTTAGCTTCGCCACAATGTTGCTGAACGCTTGGCTAGCCATTTGGTGCGCAGCTTGCGCACGAGGTGGCACAAATGAGCCGTCTGGTTGTGTGCATTGCGCCAAGTCGCCGATAACAAAAATATCGTCATCACGCGTTGTTTGCAGTGTTCCTTTCACAACCAATTGGTTAATACGGTTTGTTTCTAGACCTGCAATGTCTTTGATGAAATCAGGTGCTTTGATACCCGCAGCCCAAACCATGATTTGCGCAGGAATCTTTTCGCCATCTTTGGTAGTTAGGCCGTCTTTCTCCGCCTTAGTCACCATCGTTGCTGTACGAACGTTTACACCCAGCTTAACAAGCTCTTGATGCGCCGCAGACGAAATACGTGGTGGCAATGCAGGAAGAATGCGCTCGCCCGCTTCAATCAGATTAACATTCAGCTTGCTTGAATCTAGATCACCAAATCCGTAAGTGCGAAGTTCTTTCACGGCATTGTGCAGCTCAGCCGATAGCTCAACGCCCGTTGCACCAGCACCAACGATCGCGATATCCACTGTACCATTACCGTTTTTCGCATGCAGCTTTAGGAACTCATTGTTCATTTCTGTACGGAAACGGTGCGCTTGTTCTGGGCTATCTAGGAAAATACAGTTTTCGCGAACGCCTGGAGTGTTGAAATCGTTCGATGTTGAACCAATCGCCATCACTAGAAGATCGTATTCTAGCTCGCGGCTTGGCATAAGAAGTTCACCGTGCTCGTCTTTCAGCTCACTTAAAATGATCACTTTACGTTCACGGTCGATGTCTTGAAGGCTACCCATTTGGAAATCGAAGCTATGGTTTTTCGCATGAGCACGGTAGCTCAAAGCGTCAACACCTTCGTCCAAAGAACCCGTTGCAACTTCATGCAACAGTGGTTTCCACAAGTGGCTCGCTTTACGGTCTACTAGCGTAATTTGCG
>NZ_JAWOTP010000199.1:0-1182 GCF_033338935.1 Vibrio sp. Vb0598
AAAACTTAGTTCACGAACATGAAAGTGACGAAAAGAAGATTGCGATATTAAAATCCGTGTACCGTTATGTAGAGAGCCTAGCCTCCTAATTTCTACTTATCCAAGCGCACCTTATGGTGTGCTTGTCGTTTATATGCTGTCAAAATGATAAAAGATCGATTCTTACAACTGATCCAACTGCTCATCTCCCTCTTCCTCATCATGGGAGCACTTGGAATCGGAATTACTATTCAAAAATTCACTGGCGTTTCTGTTCCCGGAAGTGTCATCGGTATGCTCGTACTGTTTTTCTCCATGACACTTGGCCTTGTCAAAGTGGATTGGGTCAAACCGGGCGCAACGCTATTCATTCGCTACATGATCTTACTCTTTGTCCCAATCAGTGTGGGACTCATGCAGCACTTCGATATGCTACTTGCGAATGCATTGCCAATCATAGCTAGTGCAGTCGGTGGTTCACTCATTGTCTTGGTCAGCCTTGCTTGGCTACTGGACTACTTGCTAAAGGAGAAACATTAATATGTGGTTAATTGTCACTATTGTCGTTTTCCTGATTGCTCGCCAAATCGCAATTAAGATCAACAGCCCACTTGCAAACCCTTTGTTGATCAGTATTGCAGTACTGATTCCTTTATTAACGTACCTCAATGTACCGTTTGAGACATACTACGCCGACAACGAAGGCATCAGCTTTTTACTACAACCAGCTGTTGTAGCGTTGGCTTACCCTTTGTACGAGCAACTTCCTCAAATCAAAGCCAACTGGCGAATCATCACGTTTGCTTGTACGCTCGGAAGTGTTATGTCAATGGCAACCACAACCCTCATCGCCGTTGCATTTAAAGCTGACATCAGTTTAATCGCGAGCCTAGTAGGTAAGTCAGTGACCACTCCGATTGCAATGGAAATCTCAAGCCACCTTGGTGGCGAAGCGGCAGTCGCTGCAATCTTAGTACTAATCGTAGGTCTTCTTGGCGCTATTTTGGCGTACCCAATCTACAACCTAATCGGCATTAAGCATCCAATTGCTCGCGGTTTGACGATGGGCACAGTATCGCACGCGCTGGGTACTGCAACTTGCGCAGAGAAACAACCTGGCGACGCTGCATTTTCATCGTTAGCGTTGGTGCTATGCGGCATCATCACTTCCATTCTCGCTCCGAGCTTTTTTGGTTTAGCAGT
>NZ_JAWOTP010000200.1:0-1182 GCF_033338935.1 Vibrio sp. Vb0598
TGGGTGTATTCCGACGATTGCACCGTTCTTATTGTGTGACCTCGTCCAAGAGGTGAATTATCGATTCCCTCAACTAAACCTTCTATTAAGAGAAGACACCACCACCAATTTGTTGCAAGCGCTGCGTCATGGTGAGTTAGATGTACTGATCTTAGCGTTGCCAGTTGAAATCGATGGTATGGAGAGTCGCGTCGTCGGCAAAGATCCGTTCCGTATGGTGATCAGTGCAAACCAAGTCGATTCGATTCCTGTGCCGATCCGTTATGACGATCTGCCGGATGAGTCGGTGTTCCTATTAGAGAAAGAGCATTGTTTAACTGAACATGCAGTTTCCGCTTGTAAGCTGACCGATAAAGAGAAAATTAACCCGTTTACGGCAACCAGCTTACATACCTTGGTGCAGATGGTCGCGAACGGCTTAGGTACCACTTTTATTCCTCAAATGGCAATCGAACACGGCTTGTTACACAACCAAAACTTGGTGGTGATCGACCCTCCTGGCCAGCAGGCGTATCGCGAAATTGGTTTGGTTTGGCGCCCTAGTTCATCAAGAACAAACACGTTTAACCAACTTGCAGATGTGGTTTCCGAACTGCGTTAGCTATTAGTATTAGCCTTTACTTCCTCACTATTTCTCTAAAAGCGCACTGGAAACGGTGCGCGTTCTAGTATTTTATTCTGTCGGTGAACTTTGACTTGTAAAATTTCACAGCTTTATTTTCGTGAAGCTTTCATAAAATTGTGAAATTTCACAATGTTAATTTTACACAATTGGCTGCGCATTGTGTTTAACCTCCGTTTAAATTCCTTACGCTAGACCTTATGAATACAAGGTTTTCTCGCTTGCCTCTATATTCATACACCTGTTTTAAATCATATTTCATTGCAAAATTTGATGTAATTAAATTACGTAATAACTTACAAATTGGCATCCAAAATCAGTGCTTTGTTTGGTGCCGAATAAAACTTCGAATTTTGTGTTTTGTTTGTCTAGGGGGTTTCGTTAAACCCTTTGTTGATATAGCTTATTTAAAGGCTGCTAAGACTTATGTCTAGATTGAAAAAGCACTCAGGCTTAAGCAATCTATGAACACGGCCACACAGATTGAACACAAAGTTAAAGGATGTAATTTGTTGTTCATAACTTACAAATGTAGCTTTACGCTGACTGCCCAAGATTGA
>NZ_JAWOTP010000201.1:0-1179 GCF_033338935.1 Vibrio sp. Vb0598
TCTAGCGCCGTTTGATAAAGGGGGGAATCAGATCGGCCCAATTGTTCGGTCAATAAAGCGGATTGATGAATACGCTCTAAGCCTATTTGTGCGAGCCCGCCTTTAATCTTGTGCACGGTCTGGAGTAAATGTTTTGGTTCGTGTAAATGCGCTTTTAACGCTTCGAGATCTTCTGTCATGGTTTCCAGATACACCGTTGCCATGTGGTGTTGCATATCGGCTGGAAAGTGAGTTAACCATTGAGTATGTAGAGAAGAGTCTGAATTCATATAAGTGGAGCATCGTTTGTTATTGATTAAGAACAGATAAATAGTTATTAATTTTAAGAAACGGGTCAAGTATGGGGCTGTTTTTAAACTAATTCTAAATTATTGATATCTAATGTTTTATTGTGGTTGTGAGGCTTTTCTTACATCAAAATAGGAAGCCAATAAGGGAGAGGTTGCTGCACTACACTCGATAGCTGCGTTTCAAATTTCTTCATGTTAGAAATGAGTGGCATTTTATTGCTATCTTCTGAGTTGTAACTTTGCTTGTGGCATAAAGCATTCGCTCAAATTATTCCTAAACTTTTCAGTGTTATGGCCGCTATAGAACGTAACGAAGGCGGGAGAGTAGAATCTCTACCGAAGTCTTGTTCAAAATTGAGACATATTTTCACTGTTTGAGATGGAAGTGTGCAGTAATCGTCCTTTTGAAGGTTTACAAACACAGTCGTAAAGACTAAAAAGGACGCTTGGATTTTTTGCCGTAGGAAGAAGTTCTTTACGGTATTGCATCAAGCCTTTTCTTGACGCGTTTTTTGGATATTGGGTCTATGAGTAACGTAACCAGCACCATTTTGACTGAAAGTGGTACCAATGAACTCGAAATTATTGAGTTTCACCTAGAAAAACAATTGCCAGACGGCAGCACCAAAACCTGTTATTACGGTATTAACGTTGCCAAAGTACGTGAAGTGATTCGCGTGCCTGAGACGACAGATTATCCGAACGCGCAACCTCATATGATTGGTGTGTTCTCATCTCGCGATGTCCTAACGCCTTTAGTCGATTTGGCTGGTTGGTTAGGTGTCCCTACGCGACAAGACCTTGAACGCAAGTTTGTTATCGTTACCGATTTCAACAAGATGACCAATGGCTTCCTAATCGACAGCATTTCACGTATTCACCGTATTTC
>NZ_JAWOTP010000202.1:0-1173 GCF_033338935.1 Vibrio sp. Vb0598
TTCTGCATTGAACTGTTGTGGATGTCTTGGGCCATATCAAAAAATCGATACAACCAATCTTGATCGGGTTCACCTGCGGTTTCATCGCGGCAAGCGCTGTGCGCGAGTTTTAGGATTTGCTCAAGGTTTTTTTGTCTTTGCTCTTGGCGTCGTTGGTCTCGCAGTTGTGCTCTTTCTAATGCGGATTTGGCAGGAGGGTCAGTTTGCAATAGAGCGTCAAGGCCATGAGATTGAGCGATGTTTTTAATTCGGCTCGCACTGTCTTTGATGTAACCCGTTTTCTTGTCGTGGTGACCGTTTTTCTGCGTATTAGGCTGGTGTTCAATCACTACAGGTTGTTTCGTTGGTTCTGCCATGTATTTTCCTACCAAGAGCTTGCGTTTGACGCTTGCCTCAATTTACACCTTAATCCGCGAGGCGACCAGAGAGAGCGTCTCAGATTTTGAAGGAATAGGGCTATCCAAAATGATAATGAGTTGTTAAAATTGTTATCGTTATTTTGGAGGGGCGATGAAGTTCTCGGAAGCAAGTAAACTGAAAAAGCACCTGTCGATAGCGTTTCTTTTGATTCTTTATGTGGGCGTGTTAGCGTACTTATCGCGCTACATTGTTTAACATTTAAAGATGACAAAGGCGCCGATGCGACGCCTTTGGTGTACCTCGAAATCGACGACTACATATCGTCGTAGGCTTCGATTTTTGAACCTTCAATCACATACGCCGTTTCTGCCAGTTCATGGTTAATGGTTTCGGTTTTTAACGTTCCCACCACGTAAATGACATCCCAAAGTTCCTGTACTGGTGCGCCTTTCGGAAATTTCACGTAAATGATTTGGTTTGGTGGTGGTGGTGGCACGTGGATACAGGCCCCAAAATACGGCACCAACAAAAATTCCGTCACCGTGTTGGCATCTCCCTCAAGAGGAATCACGAAGCCAGGGATTTTGACCTGACTGCCATTGAGCTCTGGTCTGACGTTACCGATTTTTGATTGCTGCGCCGCGCCACCACTGTGATCAGATGCGGGCATCCCCACGCTGTCGAACAGCTTACGTTCCGCTTCAGGAACCAGATCGATCCAGTCGAGCGTTAATGGCTCATCACTCGCCATGACCGGCGTCGTAAATGCAATCGCGAGTAAGCAACTGGCTAAAACTTTTTTCCACATCGTTA
>NZ_JAWOTP010000203.1:0-1170 GCF_033338935.1 Vibrio sp. Vb0598
TGTGTAAGTCTCCGCGTAGCTGCTCTGGGTCATTACTTTCAAGAGCGTTTTCTACGTTTAGGCGCAGGATTGTCAGCGGCGTTTTGAGCTCGTGTGCGGCGGCTCGCGTAAAGCGCTTCTCTCTCTGCCACGCTTGTTCAAGTTCAGAAAGCAATGAATTGAGTGCTTCCACCAACGGAGCAAGCTCGGTTGTGTTGTCGGTAACATGAATGCGGTCTAAGCGGTGCACGTTTCGTTGCGTGATAGCCGTGCGTAGATCGTTAATCGGTCTGAAATACCTGTCTATCAGCCAGAACAGCAACAGCAGCAAAGTCGGCAATAGTAGTAACTGTTCGATGGACGTCGACAGAGCGATTTCATGGATGATCTCTTTCCGTATCTTTTGCTTTTCAGCAACGACCACGTATTCGTTCTCATGCTCAGTCTGTGGTAATGAGAGTTGGAAAGTGCGCCACTGCAAGCCGTCTTTGGTAATGTCGGCGTAGCCGTTGTTGTCAAAAGAAGAAGAAAGAGAGCGCAGATTCGGAGTGGAACTCCAGATCAACTTGTTGTCACGGTAGAATTGAAAAACGAGATTCTGTTCGTAGGGGTGACCAAATTTGGTGGCTTTGTCTTCGTCGCTCTTTGCCAAAGAATCGATGTTCTTCATCCACTGGTCGAATAGCTCTCTGTGGTTGGCGAGAGTGTCCGTTTCGGTTGAAATGGACAGCGTCAGCAGCATCAGCTTAGCGGATTGCCCAAGCCTAGCGTCATAAACTTCTTCGACTTCGTGTTTGGCTGATTGAAAGCTGAAGTACAAAGAAATAAGCAAAAGCGCGCTGACTAACAAGCCAACCGAGAGCGTCAGTTGGCGTTTAATGGGGTATGGTTTTTTAGTTTTCGAGGATGTACCCCGCACCGCGCATGTTTTTGATGGCGACGTTGGGGGCTTTTTTACGTAGGTTATGAATGTGAACTTCTATCGCGTTGTCGCTTGAACCTTCATCCCAGCCATGTAGTGATTGTTGCAATTGCTCCTTACTTTGCACGCGTCCGGCGTTCGTCATCAAGCTGGTGAGGATTTTAAATTCATTGCGTGTGAGTTTAAGCGGCGCGTCATCGTAGCGAATGCTTTGTTCCGATAAGGATAAAGATAACTGCCCAACTTGAATGATTTCTTCTGCACTGCCA
>NZ_JAWOTP010000204.1:0-1168 GCF_033338935.1 Vibrio sp. Vb0598
GACATTGTCACTTTGCATGAGGAGTTGATTGCAGAATGTGTATTGGCAAATGCTGGCACCTTGTTTAATCCAGTCATGTGCGAAGCCATGGTTAAGCTCATCATGACCGACGGATTTTGGTTCGCGATGGAATCAGAAAACATCGAAACCATTGGTCTGAATTTTAAGAGCATTGATTGGTTACAAAAACAGTTAACCATTTGGGACATGAACAGCCTTGGATTATTTCTGGCGCGCATTGTCGATGCGAAAAGCCCATTTACTTATCAACACTCGCAAAAAGTTGCTGAGTTATCGCGCTATTTGGCGGGCAAATTAGGACTCGATGAACACGACCAAGAAATGCTGTTTATTGCCGGTTTGGTTCACGACATAGGTAAGCTAAAGACGCCGGATGAAATTCTACATAAGGAAGGCGCGCTCAGTAAGCAGGAATACACGAGAATCAAACGACATACGATAGATACTCAACTTGCGCTGCATAAGGTGTTCCCAAACGCCAAAATCGCAGAATGGGCTTCAAATCACCATGAACGCTTGGACGGCTCTGGCTACCCTTACCATAAAACAGCAGAAGAACTCGACATCCCTTCTCGCATTATTGCCGTTGCCGATGTGTTTCAGGCACTATCGCAAGATCGCCCTTATCGAGGACGAATGAGCCAAACACAAATTGCTGAGATCATGGATGACCTAATTGAGCAGAATAAACTCTGCGCTCACGTCTATGAGGTGTTAGAGCAGAATATGACGGCTTGCTACAACATATCTCTTTGCCACTAAAAGCCGATTTCCGGACATGAAAAAGGGCGCATCACGCGCCCTTTTTAGTATTTAGTGCCTAGATGTTAACTCGCGATATCCAGAAGGTTATCTCTCACACCATTAATTCTGAACCAGCCTGCGATACTGAAACGCTCCGCGTTAGTCGGCAGCACTTCATGAGGAAACTGTTCAGATAAGAACACCAGTAGACGCCCCCCACGAGGCGGTATTGTCGCGATTTCTTTGTCATTGAGGTCATAGACAACCAATTCGCCCGCATCCTCTTCACTCCAAGATTCATTCATGTAGAACACCGTGGTTAAGCGACGGTTTTCGTTCCCTTTAAAGCAATCAAGGTGTTTTTGGTAAAAATCGCCTTTTTCGTACTTTGCAAAGTGTGCTT
>NZ_JAWOTP010000205.1:0-1168 GCF_033338935.1 Vibrio sp. Vb0598
GTTCTCTTGAAGAAGGCCAACTAGATGCAATTATTGGTGGCCACTCACAAAACCCAGTATGTATGGAGCCGGGTACTAACGAATATGCAGACTTCAAACCAGGTGACGAGTGTGCTCCAGACCAACAAAACGGCACATACATCATGCAAGCCCATGAGTGGGGTAAATATGTAGGTCGTGCAGACTTCGAATACTACGATGGCAAACTGCACCTAGCAAACTACGCTTTGATTCCAGTAAACCTAAAGGCAAAAGATGCGAACGGCGACTACCAATTCATCGCTGAAGAAATCAAGCCAGATGCTGTAGTTAAGCAAATTCTTCGTACTTACCAAGAGCAAGGTCAAGATCTGCTTGACGTTAAAGTATCTTCTACGGATGGTAAACTTGAAGGCGACCGCGGTGTAGTTCGCTCACAGCAAACGAACCTTGGCCACCTACTAGGTGAAGCGTACCGTACATACGAGCTAGTGAAAGCAGACTTTGGTGTGATGAACTCCGGTGGTGTTCGTGATTCAATCCAAGCTGGCGATATCACTTACCGTGATGTACTAACAGTACAACCATTTGGTAACTTCGTAACAAAAGCGACCATGACAGGTAAAGAAGTAAAAGAATACCTAGACGTCGTTGCTACGAAATCTGCGGGTTCTGGTGCTTACGCTCAACTAGACAACATCACTCTAGATGTAGATTGTGATGCTGGCTCAGTAACTATTACTGACATTAACGGTAAAGGCTTCAACCTAGACGCAACTTACACGTTCGCTGTAATTAGCTTCAGCGCTGCAGGCGGTGATGACTACCCAGTTATCCAAGTTGAATCAACTCAAATGACAGACGCATCAGTACTGCGTGAGTTCTTCGTAAACAACCCGCAAATCTCGGCGGATAGCTACAACAAGAACCTAGACAACATCAAGTACTTCAGCAATAGCCAAGCAGTGAAAGGCTGTCCTGCAACTGGTAGCTAATACTCTACACCTTACGCTCTGACTAGAATGGTTCTATCGAATCAATCCGTCAGAGCTCCTAAATCAAAACCGAAGCTTTGTGCTTCGGTTTTTTATTTTCGATAAATTGCTGATAATTCTCCACCTTCACAATATGTTCAAAAATTGTTCATTTGTGTTATTGACGCCCCTGTGTTGGGCTTCTATGTTTGATA
>NZ_JAWOTP010000206.1:0-1166 GCF_033338935.1 Vibrio sp. Vb0598
TATCGAGCTTAATACGATGAGATGGATATTTGATTGACTGACCAATCGCATTCGCCGCAGCCACGCTGTAGAAATTGCGCTGACCAACTAAGGTCGCCAATCGCTGCTTGCCTGCAATATCATCACCCAGCGCAATCTCACTTCGACCTAACCAATATTGCCAGCGAAGCGAGGCTTGCTCATCTTTGTTGAGCACGGCAATCCACTGTTGAACACCTTTCCAATCTGCATTTTGAATTGCTAGACGGATACGATTTTCGATCAAAGCGACATTTTTACTGGTTTTCGTCTTATCATCTCGCCATTTGGCTAGTGAATCGGATTCCGTACGAATCAGACGAATCGCAATGTAGTCCGCAAGTGCTTGGGCTTTTTCTGCTGAGAATTTTTGTCCTTTCACGACTTGCGCATACGCTTTTTGAGCTTGATTGACATCCATGCGAGCTAGCTTTTCTAACGCATATTCACTCTGAGCACGATAAAAGTCATTGGCTGGCTTTTTCTTAGCAAACTCAGCCACCGTCGCAGGTTTATCAAACAACGCTTTCATTTCTTGCGCTTGTTGTTTCGCTTTTGCAGAGCTTGGCAGCTTTTGCAAATAAGCCATCAAACTACCGTTACGAGCATCAAACGCCAACAACATGCGTTGCAGAACCAAATCGTCTGTACGTCCACCCGCTTTATCCCAAGCATTAAATAACGGGTCACACTCACTCGCGATGCTAGAACCGCTTAGCCACATGTCTTCTGCGCCTTTAAAGGCTGCAACTTGTTTGCCTTGCTTTAACTGAGCAACGTAAAAAATACACTGATAACGCTCACCACTTGGAATGACTTTTTGAAACTCAGTGATGGTTTTCCAATCTTTCTGTTTGTACAAGTTATCGAGATAAGGCGCACGAATGCGACGTGAGAAAGGGAACGCCTCATGCTCATTAATGAAAGCATCCACTTGTTGTGGTGATTTCATGGATAGCTGCCTGATGAACGTTCGGTAATCCACATAAGGAGTCAGTGGATAATCAGCAATTTTTGGACGAATAGATAAGTATCCGTCAATGTCATTCTTATCTAATAAATCTTGAGCTTGCTCATATACTTCGCGCTGCTTTTCTAAGCTGAGCGACGCGTTTGCCGTCATGCTCACTGCACATAACGCAGCGGCA
>NZ_JAWOTP010000207.1:0-1165 GCF_033338935.1 Vibrio sp. Vb0598
CGGCTTTCACGCCGGGCCTTTTTATTTTGCGCTCCTTGAGAATCCTTTCCCTTTGTTCTTATCCTAAATGGCTCTCATATTTCTTACGCAATACGTGCCATATTTAAAAATACCCCACATTATAAGTAAGTCTAATTTGCTTAATATCTCAACTACTTATATAAAACACTGATACATTCACAAAATGGAACTCACTATGACTGCACTGATTGTCTTTATTGTTATTGTTCTGCTGCTTGTGGTTTACGCAATCAGTATTTACAACAAGCTCGTTACTCTACGAAATCGCTTTAAAAACAGCTTCGCTCAAATCGAAGTTCAACTGAAACGTCGATACGACCTAATTCCGAATTTAGTAAACACCGCTAAAGGTTACATGGATCATGAGAAGGAAACGTTTGAACGCGTTATCCAAGCTCGTAACCAAGCGATAGCAGGTTTAAAAGCCGCCAGTGATGCACCAGATAGTGATGCTGCAATTAGCCAGCTTAGCCAAGCAGAAGGCATGTTACAAAACGCTCTAGGCAAACTGAACGTTGTGGTAGAAGCCTACCCTGAATTGAAAGCAAACGAGACGATGAGCCAACTCCAAGAAGAGCTAACCAGTACCGAAAACAAAGTCGCGTTTGCCCGCCAAGCATTTAATGATGCCGTGACCAGCTACAACACTTACAAGCAAACATTCCCACCCGTTATCTTCGCGAACACATTTGGTTTCCAAGACGGTAAGTTACTTGAGTTTGCAGACACAGAAGCAATCCAAGAAGCGCCGAAGGTTGCGTTCTAATGGACTTTTTTCATCATCAAGACACTGCGCGCCAGCGAACTGGACTTTTGGTGATGCTATTCACTTTGGCCGTTTTAGCCATCACAGGGCTAGTGAGTGTCATTTCGATTGGCATCTACTTTTATTTCACTGGCGAACCGTTCACCACTCAATCCATCATCAGTTATTGTTTGTTGAGCTTTGTGGGCGTGCTAACGGTTGTTAGCATCAGCTCATTCATTCGTCTTAGTGAGCTAAACGCCAATGGTGGACGTGGCGTTGCAGAAAGTATCGGCGGCAAGTTGATTTCGACAGACACGTCAAATGCGAAACACCGCCAGTTACTCAATGTTGTGGAAGAAATGTCCATCGCGTCGGGGATTCCCGTGCCACCAGTTT
>NZ_JAWOTP010000208.1:0-1165 GCF_033338935.1 Vibrio sp. Vb0598
GACCTTTCGCCCACTCGTAAACAGAGTTCACCGCTTCGTCGAACTTAATCAACTCATGTAGCATGGTACCAGCATCGTTACTGTGGCCAGCCCAGTCGATTTGACCACCTTCAACCATCAAGAAGAAGCCGTCTTTGTCTTTAGAAAGAACATCAAGCGCTTTGACCGTCATCTCTTTCAACGATGGTTGTGTGCGTTTTGGATCGTTTTTGCTGTTACTGTAAGCAATACCATCATCCATACCTGAGTAAGCGAATAGGCCAAGTAGTTTGTCGCCTTTTGCTTGTGCCAACATGTCTCGGCTGAAAGCTAGGCTGTAGCCTTGGTCTTGCGCTTCGGTAAGCAGATTGCGTTCGTCTTTACGCTTAGATTTTAGGTAAACACTGCCTTGCGTAAGTTTTTCTAGCGCTTGGTAAGTTTCACCTTTGTCGTTAGTCGATTTTGGAATCCAGTGACGCAGACCACCAGATAACAACACGTCGACACCGCTTTCTAGCATATCGGAAGCGATGTTGTTTTCTAGCGAGCGATGAGGCTGATGCGCAGCAAACGCGGCTGGTGTTGCGTGCGTCATGCGCGTATCTGAAACAAGACCCGTTGCTTTGCCTTTGCTTTTGGCTTTTTCCAAAATGGTCTCAACGTGATTGCCTTGGCTGTCAATACCAATCACTTCTGATGCGGTTGGGATACCTGTTGCGAGCATTGTTGCCGAACATGCAGAGTCGACAACGATCGCATCTTCTGGGTTCGTTAAAGATGAGCCAATCACACCTTCTTGCGCTAACTTGTAGAGCGCGGTGGTTTGGCCTTTGTAAATCGAGTTTGGTGCGTGGTTCGCGTAGGTTTCTAGCAAGCCGACTTGCTGAGGACCCATACCATCACCAATCATCAGAATAACGTTTTTGATTTCAGCGGATAGCGCATTGAATGAAAGTGTAGATGCAGCCACTGCAGTAATAATCGGAGAAACTAAACGCTTCATTATATTTTCCTTGTTTATTGAAAGCGCAGAAATTAAAGCAGCGGTTTATGACGCTTTTGTGGCGGTAATAAAAGATTCACGGCATTGTCATTTTGGGTTGCTAGCCAACTCGGTCGCAGATGTTGGGGTATAAAAAAGCCCACAGAAGTGGGCTTGGATTACGCTTAGGAGTTGAAAGCATGG
>NZ_JAWOTP010000209.1:0-1161 GCF_033338935.1 Vibrio sp. Vb0598
CACTGCCGTTGGTAGGCGATCAAGCATCTTGTAGTAATCACCAGCCACAGCGCCGATATCACCACGCAAATACGCTTGGATCATATTGAGATCTTTCAGCCAAAGTTCTTTGTCAGCATCTGAAGACGCCATGTACCCTGCGTACACATTGTCGACCGCGAACATCATGTCTTCGGTGTGATCGTTGTAAATCAAAAGCATCGCATCAGTGTAAGCTTCGAACGCTTTCAGCTCATCGTGCGCTTTACCGCCTTTGTAGCTCAATGTGCCCGAAGTTGCATCGATGACCAAATCACCCGAAGTCACATTCGCTGTCGTAAAGTTGATGAAAGACTGGCTGAACGACAGCACACCTGCCGCGATATCCGCATCAATGGTTCGCTTCATTGCGTTGACCATTGGCGCATCCAGCAGCAATACAGGATCGTGGAACGCTGGGACAATCGCTGTTCGGAATGGCCCCCAAGCGCTATCGATGCTCTCTGCGACCTTGTTTAGTGTTGCTGGCTCATAGCTATCTAGGTACGTTTTTAGATCGTAACCTTTGGACGTCACCAGTTGGTTTGCGTAGTCGTAAGCCAGCTTGTTTGCTTTTGTTGCCACAAACTTCTCGCCGTCGATAACAAACTCAACTTTGTCACCCGCGATGATACCGTACCGGTCTTGCTGCTTCGTAAACGTATCAAACTGAGATTGACCACGAGTCTTCACTGTGTAGTCGTAAGACTTCATTTGGCGCACACCCATTCTCAAGATGACATCGCCAACACGTCCGCGGCCTTCTGCACCAATATCAAGGAATCTTGCAATACCACGAGGCATTGGTGGTAGGGACTCCATTTGCTCAGTGATGTGTAGGTTCACGGTAACACCTTTTAGATTGGTGTATTCCTTACCGTCTTTACCCACCAATTTAACTGGCGTATTTAACGCGTCATTTGCCACGATGTTGCCCATGATGTCTTCGTATTCAGCTTGCACCCCAGGGATATCAAGCAGCGATGCAAAGCTCACCTCATCGGTAAAACGGTTCGAGAATCGACGTGCTAAGAAGTGGCTCGCCAACGCTTTGTCTGGCCAGTTGCCCAACACAGACACCGCATTTGACCAAGGATAATCAGGGTCAAAGCTACCAATTGAGTTTAGGAAGCGTCCATTCGC
>NZ_JAWOTP010000210.1:0-1159 GCF_033338935.1 Vibrio sp. Vb0598
CAATCATAGTTAGGGCAAAGCCGTTCTCGTAGCCCGCTTCTTTCATCAGCTCTTTCGCTTTCTTCAGATCGTAGCGAGGAACCAGTTTTTCGTTGTGACCAACGTAACCCGCAGGGCTTTGCTGACCAGCAGCTGTCGCGAAACCTTTCATGATTTTCTTCACGATGCCTTCGTTGTTGATCGCATGCACGATAGCTTGACGAACGCGCACGTCTTTCAACGCTTCATTGCTGTTTTGGTTCATTTGGAACGTGATGATTCGCGTACCAGGTAGTGTCACGAGATCGATGCCTTTCGCATCTTTCACACGTTGGTGATCGTTTGGCGCTACTGGGTGAATCATATCGACGCCACCAGAAAGAAGCGCAGCCACACGAGTCGCGTCTTCTTTGATTGGTACTAGCGTTAGCTTATCAACGTTACCTTTCGACGCTTTATCCCAGTAATCTTTGAAGCGTTCAAATTCCACTTTTACGCCTTGTTCACGTGATGTCACGATGAATGGGCCAGTACCGGAAACGTGAGTCGATGCAAATGAGTTACCGTGCTTCACTAGTTCAGACTTGTCTTTGCCGTCTTCTGTCTTACCTGAGTAGAACTTGCTGTCCATAGGGAAGATGTACGTCGCCGTTTGCAGAACAAGTGGGTATGGGCCTTTAGTAACCAAATCGAACGTGTAGTCATCCACTTTTACGATTTTCTCGTACGGGTCGAAGATCGCTTTAAAGTCTGGAGAGCTTTGTAGACGCTCAAATGGCCACACCACATCATCCGCTGTTAGCGAGTTACCAGAGTGGAACTTCACGCCTTCACGCAGTTTGAAGCGTACCGTTGTGTCGTTAACACGTTCCCAGCTTTCTGCTAGACGAGGTTCGAAGTCCATTGTTTGAGTGAAACGAACTAGAGGGTCAAATACCATGTGTGACATTTGCAGTGTACCGCCAGACAATTGCTCATGCGGGTCAAGCGATACTGGGTCAGCAGCGTAGCCAACTTTAATATCTGCTGCTAGCGCATTAAAACTAAGGCCCGCAGCCATTAGCGCCACTGCTAATTTGCTTTTCATGGTTTTCATTTGCATAACTCCTTCATGCGGGGATCCGGATCCCTTGTTATTGTGTTTGCGTCTTTATAATGACTAAAGATCAGCCAAGCGAAA
>NZ_JAWOTP010000211.1:0-1159 GCF_033338935.1 Vibrio sp. Vb0598
ATCGTGAATAAAATTAAGTCGTAATCTAAATGTTCATAATTAAAATAAATCCTTGTTATTTATAAAATTAATTATAATTTATAAATAAATGGAAATTAATAATGTGTTTCAATTTGGTGTTTATAGGAAAATTAACTGTTACATGATTATTATTTATTTTATCCCGATTTTTGTTTCTTATTATAGCGTTTGCTAATGAAACTTAGATCTTGAACATAAAATACATTCTTCGTCTTTAATATAACACTTGAAAGTAACCGTAAGTCGAGGCTTTCATGCTCAAGGCTGACATACTGTTTAAAACGCCAAACCACTTTAACTGCAAACGGCGATGTCGTTGCGGTTTTAAATGAGCAATTGCTTCACATTTTAAGTGGCTGATTCGTAAAATGGATTGCGGTCTGCCATGACAATAGGCAAGGTGTTGAATAATACGAATCACTCATATAAGGCCATCCATGACAACAACTGGTCACGTGCATTTTTATATTGGCACTTACACCAACCCACCAAGTACGAGCACGGGCATTGCGCGTGTATCGCTGAACACTGAAACGGGTGAACTGACTCGGCTTGACGATGTTGTAGTTCAACGTAATCCGTCCTATCTCACGACCACCGAACACGGGCTGTATACGTTTAGCGAAATGGATAGAAATGAAGGTGCAGAGCTTGCGTTTTTTCGCGGTAGTGAATCCGTCTCTTTGCCGATTAATGGCGATTATCCGTGTCATTTGGATATCAAAGAACCGTTGTTGGCGGTTGCTAATTATGGCTCTGGAAATGTTAGCGTATTTCAATTGGATCGCGATGGTAAACCGCTTGGTTTATTGGCGGATTTATACGTTGATGGATGCGGGCCGAATTTAGAGCGCCAAACTTCTCCTCACGCTCATCAAGTCACGTTTTTAAAGCACAGTCATCAATTAGTTGTCGTAGACTTAGGCAGCGATAGCGTCCTTATTTATGATTACGATGCCCAGCCGCCGGATTTTTCACTGTCGCAAGTGATTCATTTGCCCGCAGGTTCGGGACCGCGCCATGTGGTGTTTAACCAACAAGAGTCGACAGCGTATGTGGTTTGCGAACTGTCAGAAACCATGATTGTTCTGGTTAAGCACCAAGATAAGTGGCTTATCTCGAATCAAACAGAATTATT
>NZ_JAWOTP010000212.1:0-1158 GCF_033338935.1 Vibrio sp. Vb0598
TCAAGCTGACCACCCGCGTAGGCCGCCATGCTCCAGCCACCGTAAGGGAAGTGCACATGCTCTTTGGCGTACAATTTGCCTGTTTGATTAGGATCACCAAAGAACATATCCCCATATTCGCCGCCGCTGTCATAACCGCGTATCGTCAAAGGATAATGGTATGAGAAGTCGAATACGCCGGTCTCTCGCATTAAACCATCAAAATCCACCACAGCGCTGATCACCCCCCAATACTCTTTGTTGATTGGCGGGTCTCGAAATACTGGCACGCGTACAATAAGCCCTCGCCCACCTTGAACAAGCGACACAGGCCCAGCGATGAAAATCTCTTGAATATCTTTGGCTTTTTGAACTTGTACCCATTGCGCTGGTACTTTACGGTAATCCAGACCAAGGACGCGCTCGTTGCCTTTAGTTGGGAATATATGGCTAATTACATCATTTTCCGCAATACCGATGACCGTGATGTGCTTACTTTTGTTAAGAATACGATCGGCGGCAATGCTTAGCTCCTCTTCTTCGCTATTTGGCAGCAAAGTGATTAGCGTCGCTAATGTGCTGGCTTTGTAAATATCAGCCATGAGTACCGCTTCCAAATTGGAGCGGAGAATAGACAGTTGTTCTTTGGCTTCAACTTGCACGCGCTCTTGCTGAAGGTCTTGCTGATTCTGATGCAACAGCTCAATAACACCAACACACAAGGCAACAAAAGCGAAAAAGAACAGTGCAAAATAGCACTGCTTTCTGGGTGAATAACGCATTAGCTCCCCACTAGCTCGTCCGTTACTACGAGAATTATTCTTTATTGTTAAAATCCTTATTATCTACAAGAATAACCAATAGCCTTTGCAAAGGTAATAATTATCTGAAATTTTTATGGTTTAAATAGGCAACGGGATGCAAGGACAAGGCGATTTATTTGAAAGTACGGATTGGCAAGAGGTACGCCAAGGTAAGCTCTTTTATCAACCAAACTTTCTTTCTCAGCAAGAAGCGGATACGTACTTTTCAACGCTTATGAGTACCTTGCCTTGGCAACAAGAACGCATAACCATTTTCGGGAAATCGGTACTTCAACCTCGTTTGCAGACTTGGCATGGCGATGCGCCTTACACCTATTCGGGTTTAACCATGGCACCTCACCCTTGGACGTCTGAG
>NZ_JAWOTP010000213.1:0-1152 GCF_033338935.1 Vibrio sp. Vb0598
CAAATGCTTGAATTTGTTTGATTGCTTCCGTTTTTGGATCGCGAGTGACAACAATTCTATCTGCATCGATATTGATGCTGCCTTGCTTAAGCGAGACATCACCTTTAAAAATGACCTGGTTACTCTTCATGTCCACCTGTTGGGTGTCAGAGTTAATGTAAACCGGCTGTTGAGTATCCGACTTAAGTGCAAACGCTTGAGGCGCTGCTAATACTAGTGCCAGTAGACTAAGGTGTAACGGTTTCATATCGACCTTGAACTTCATTCGTTAGAGTCGCGGTGTGCTGTTTTAAGTTTCCTTGCATCGCGCCTCCAGTAGTTTCAAATTGCGGTCCAACCAACATTACTTGTTGATCGGCTTTAAAATCACGATTGGTTAGATTGATGACCAACTTATCGGTCGCCATCGTATCGAAACTGGCGCCCGGTAATAGGTTTTGCATTAAGACTTTGTCGTACAAAGTCAGCACTTGGTCTTCATCTAAAACAGCTCTTGTGGCTGTTACCTTCCACTCGACGACGCTACCTTCTCGGTAAACCATCAAGGTAGGGCTGTTAAAAATCGTTTCTCCACTCTTAGCATAGTAATCTAAGTTGTTGGAGCGGATGATGTAACTACGTACACCATCTTCACCATAGGTGATGTTTTCTAAACCAGTCCCACTGAACAATGGCAGTTCGGTGTCTGGGGCTACTTGAATTGCATCGTTACCTTTTGGTGTGAGCAGGTAATAACCACACCATGCGACGACGAAAACCAAGAGCAAATAAATAAGGCGAGTAAAACTCATATATTAAAGGCCTTTTGTTTAGCTCAGTACTTCCCTGACTATTGCCTTAATCTGTGTAATCAATCGTTTGAATGTTTCGTGTTGCCGATATTACATCACACCAGCTTTTAGTAAATCATGCATATTTAATGCGCCAACGATTTTATCTTCTTTGCATAGGATAAGTGCGTTGATGTTTTTGTTCTGCATTAAGTTCAATCCTTCCACTGCTAACATTTCTGGATGTGCTGTGGTTGGATTTTTCGTCATGACTTCACCAATAGCCGTGGTATGAATATCAATGCGCTTATCCAAAGTGCGGCGTAAGTCACCATCGGTGAATATACCAAGCATAGCATCGTGTTCGTCCACGATTGCGGTC
>NZ_JAWOTP010000214.1:0-1151 GCF_033338935.1 Vibrio sp. Vb0598
TTTTCAGCTTCGATCCTATCCCAACCTTTACGATCAGCATAACTCGCTAATTGGTCGTCTTGGATCTGAGCAATCGCAAAATAGCGAGAGTCTGGATGTGAGAAGTACCAACCGGACACTGATGCCCCCGGATACATTGCATAGCTCGTTGTAAGTGACATACCGATGTTCTCTTCAACATTCAGTAACTCCCAAAGCGGGCCTTTCTCTGTATGCTCAGGACAAGCTGGGTAACCCGGTGCAGGACGGATCCCTTGGTACTTTTCACGGATGAGCTCATCATTCGATAGATTTTCATCCGCTGCATAGCCCCAAATTTCTTTCCTGACACGCTCATGCAAGCATTCAGCAAAAGCTTCGGCTAAACGATCCGCCACCGCTTGAATCATGATTGCGTTGTAGTCATCGCCTTGCGCTTTGTACTCATCGGCCAACTCACGCTCACCGATACCGCCAGTTACTGCAAACGCTCCAACCCAATCCTGTTTGCCAGATTCTTTTGGCGCGATGTAATCCGACAAGCAGTAGTTAAAGCCTTTAGGCTTTTCTGTTTGCTGACGAAGATTGCGCAATACTTTAGCAACCTCGGTACGCGACTCATCGGTGTACACTTCAATATCATCACCCACACTTGCCGCTGGGAATAGGCCACATATCCCGCGAGCCTTAAGCAATCCTTCACGCTCAACTCGATCAAGCAGCTCATTGGCATCATGGAACAGACGCTGAGCCTCCTCACCCACTTCTTCATGTTTGAAGATTGTCGGGTATTTTCCTACCAGCGACCACGTCATGAAAAACGGCGTCCAGTCGATATACTTGCGTAAGGTTGCGACATCAAAATCATCGAAAATATGAAGGCCTGGTTTTGCAGGAACTGGTGGCGTGTATGCATCCCAATCTATCGCGACTTTATTTGCACGCGCTTGTTCTAAAGTGACAGGCTTAGTACGCGGCTTCTTACGATTGTGTTGGTCACGAACACGCTCATAATCCGCATCCAGTTTTTCTATAAAGGCAGGTCGACGTTCATCGGAGAGTAATGACGAACAAACCCCTACTGCGCGCGACGCATTGTTTACGTAAACCACCGGATTTTTGTAGTTCTGCTCAATCTTCACGGCGGTGTGCGCTTTGGATGTGGTAGCTCC
>NZ_JAWOTP010000215.1:0-1150 GCF_033338935.1 Vibrio sp. Vb0598
GTTCTTTATACTCGATTAAGCGCGCTATCATCGATGGCGAGCCAATAATCGAACGTGTCGTTACGTTAACCGGTAAAACCTTTAAACAGCCTCGAAACGTATGGGCGCTCTTGGGTACCCCAGTTCAAGCACTGCTCGACGAATTCGGGTACAAAGCCGATAAAAAACTTCAGCGTTTGATCATGGGCGGACCAATGATGGGCTTTACCCTGCCCCACTCACAGGTTCCTATCACCAAAACGGCGAACTGTATTTTAGCTCCGACTCGTCACGAGATTTCAGCTCATCAATACGAGATGGAATGTATACGTTGTGGTCAATGTGCAGAAGCTTGTCCTGCATCTCTACTGCCACAGCAGCTTCAATGGCATGCTAAGGCCGAAGAATATGACAAGCTAGAAGAACTAAATCTAAAAGATTGTATCGAGTGTGGCGCTTGTGCGTTTGTTTGTCCAAGTGAAATTCCACTGGTGCAATATTACCGCCAAGCAAAAGCAGAAATTCGTACTCGAACTCAAGAAGCAGAAGCCGCAGAGCGTGCAAAACTGCGCTTCGAAGAGAAAAAAGCGCGTATGGAACGCGAAAAAGCAGAACGTGAGAACCGCTTCAAGAAAGCCGCGGATGACCGTCGAAAAGAGATGAAGTCAACCGGTGGTGATGATGCTATCGCCGCAGCCATTGCTCGTGTTAAAGCACAAAAATCGAACGAAGATAATAAAGCTGAGCCAGCAGTTAAACCTGCTGTCGCGGCTGCCATTGCCAAAGCAAAAGCGAAGCAAGCCGCAGCAGCAAAAGTTGGTGCAACTGAGCCTGACAACTCCGAAATGGCAAAACTGCGTGAAGAGCGCAAGCGTCTTGCTCGTGAACGTAAAGCAGAAAAAGAACAAAGCGAAACCCCTGCTAACAATGCTGATGACAAAAAGTCCGCAGTTGCTGCAGCAATCGCGCGCGCGAAAGCGAAAAAAGCTCAGCAGGAAGAAAACGCATCTGAAGAGCCAGAAGATAAAAAAGCTGCAGTAGCCGCTGCTATTGCTCGTGCAAAAGCGCGTAAAGCGCAACAAGAAACTGAATCTCAACCTGTTGAAGAAACTGCTTCTCAAGAGCCAACCGAAGATCCGAAGAAAGCCGCAGTCGCTGCTGCTATTGCTCG
>NZ_JAWOTP010000216.1:0-1150 GCF_033338935.1 Vibrio sp. Vb0598
AGATTACATCATCACGGTATCTCGCAAAGGCTTTCATCAACGCGACGTCATCAAACTCTCCCAAGACATCAGGTTGTAATCCTTGGCGATCAAACCATTGAATGACTTTTCGCCCCATCGCCGTTCGACTTGCTGGGATCAACAGCTTTTTCTTTTCCAAAATTTCAGGGAACTTGACGTCTGGAATGTCAGAAGATGCAAAGAAACTCATGCTACTCTCGCCAAGCTTCTTACTATAAAGGCCTGGGCTTTGCGTCGAGTCCACCGGGCAATCAGAAAGAATCATATCCAACTTGTGCTGCGATAGCCGTTCTAATAACAGTTCGTGCGTCGACTCGTAACAACGTAAGTGGATACTGTTGTCTTCAGGCACGGTTGTCATCAGTACTTTACTAACTAGCCGTTTTGACAGCGCATCGGCGACACCAACTTCAAACAAAATGTTGGAGTGCTGACTGTAGTTCACAATATCAAGCATCTCATAGCTTAAACCAAACATACGATCCGCATATTTGAAGACCAATTGTCCGAGTTCTGTTGGTTCGACAGTACGGCCGTTTCGCTTGGTTAGCTTACCTTTCATCCGCTCTTCAAGCGCTTTCATTTGCCCGGTCACCGTTTGAGGAGTGAGAAAAAGCGCATCCGCGGCCTTGGTAACAGAGCCTTGCTTGCACACCATCCAGAAGTAATAAAGATGGTTGTAATTTAGATGTGACATCGGCCAATTCCAGAAAAGAAGGTGATGCTTTTTATACCAAATGTGACAGAGACAGACAAGATACTCGGCAAAACCATCACTTTAACCAACTAAAATTAAGTTTTACCGAAAATACAATCTCAGTATTGTCATAAAACTTGAAGTAAAACGCACTTTTTATCGAATTCTCATCAAAAAAATCTCAGTTTATAAAACCAATAAAGACTATATTTTTCAATAAATTAAAACAGGATAATCCACTATCTTTTTTGAACTATTAAAAAGCACAATAAAAAGTGCCCACAGAAATCAATCTGTAATATTACTGAAATATTTGTTCTCTAACATCGCCCGAAGTTTCAACTTAAGACCGAAAAACGAACTTAAAGGTCAACGGAGAAAATTATGATGAACCAAGCTACTTCAACAGCAGCGCCTATCTCGAGCACGACT
>NZ_JAWOTP010000217.1:0-1149 GCF_033338935.1 Vibrio sp. Vb0598
GTTAAATGAGAAAAAATCTCATTTATTTTCACATTGCTTTAATGAAATGCACTCTCGATTCACGAAGATTGATTTTTTCTTCAAACTTTTCAATAAGATATCCATTTCTCAACAACAATCTGAGCATGGCAGGAAATTGGTTTCGAGATTTCACTTTTAGTGTTTTATAGCCTTGTTCTGCGACCCATTCTTCTTGAGCCTCTAACAACATCTGCGCGACTCCCTCATTTCGAGCTTGCGGCGCAACACCACCAAACCAACTATAGAAGGTGTCTTCATCCAGTTCGTAGCCGATTTTAAAACCGACAATAGCACCGTTTTTCTCAGCCACTAGGATTAGGCTGTTTTTGTCTCCAAGACGCTGTGACATCGAATCTAAGGTTTCTCCGTTGGCAAACTCTTTCACTCGAGTGACCACTTGAAGTGCCTCTTCCAACGTGCCTTCACGAATCAGCATTGTCATTGTTCTCTTCTCCAGAAATAAATATACCCAAGCACCTTGGATTTTTTGGGATATACAAGCCTTTTGTAATCCGCCTGAGGTTACTTGGGTATATGCAGACGAACAACTATTGTCGGTCTGGTTTTTCTCACTGAGCGATAATTACTCTTCTGTCGCTTCTCGAGCCATCTTTAGGTGCTGAGCGGCTTGTGCATTCTCTTCCGCTAACCACTCTGCTACGTCTTTTGCAAAGTAAGTCAGGATGCCATCGGCGCCCGCACGCTTAAAGCACAGTAGTGATTCCATTACTGTCTCGCGCTCTTTTAACCAGCCATTAAGAATCGCCGCTTTGTGCATCGCGTACTCGCCCGATACTTGGTAAGCAAATGTCGGAACTTGCAGCTCGGTTTTCACTCGGCGAACTACATCTAAGTATGGCATACCTGGCTTAACCATCACCATGTCTGCCCCTTCATTGATGTCCATTGCGACTTCATGCATTGCTTCATCAATGTTTGCTGGGTCCATTTGGTAGTTTTTCTTGTTACCACCTTTTAGATTAGACGAAGAACCGACGGCATCTCGGAATGGGCCGTAGTAGTTTGATGCGTATTTAGCCGAGTAAGCCATGATTTGAGTATGAATGTAGCCCGCTTCTTCTAGCGCAACTCGGATTGCACCGATACGACCATCCATCATGTCTGATG
>NZ_JAWOTP010000218.1:0-1149 GCF_033338935.1 Vibrio sp. Vb0598
CGATGCCGCTAAAGAAAGTACTCAACCCTGGTTGATGCATAGCACGTAATCCCACAGCCATACTGGCAACACACGCCACTGCGAACATACTGGCTGATGAAATTACCAAGTAGCTTGACCCAAGCTCAATCACCTCTTGGGAATCCGTGGTCAAGCCCATGATTGGCTGCGGGAAAAAGACGAATAAACAAACGGCCAGCGCGGCAAACACCATCGCAATCATCCAAGTCAGCGACGTACTTTGTCTTACGCCAATTTTGTCTCCCGCTCCCCAGTACTGCGCGGTAAGCAGTGCGCCACCCGTGGTCACCCCAACTAACATGATGGTGGTAACAAACGTCGCTCGAGCTGCGACTCCCACAGCGGCAATTTCGGCTTCACCAAGTTGCCCTAGCATCAATACATCGACTAGGCTTCGGCTGGAAAACATAATGCTTTGCAGCGTGATGGGAAGTGCTATTGCGAACAATCGACGCAAAAAGGCTTTATCTGCGTGAGTTGAGAGTTGAGATAGAAAAGTCACGAGCACTCCAACGACAACTTATTGATAGAATGGGGAAAGTGTCTCATGATTATACCCAGCGGTGATTTTTCCACCAGCAATAAAAGGACGGATAATGAAAAAGGTGTTGGTATTAGGTGCCTCTGGTTACATTGGTTCTCAGCTTCTTCCTCAACTGCTCGACAAAGGCTACAGCGTAACCGCAGCATCTCGACATATTGACTATTTGGAGTCTAGGACCAGCCCACATCCCAACCTTACACTGACTTACTTAGACTTGGCGGACGCAGAAAGTACACTTTCATTAGTTGATGACTTTGATTTAGTGTTCTTTCTGGTGCACGGCATGGCACAAGGTGATGATTTTGTTGAATACGAATTGAACCTTGCTTTGAACTTTAAATACGCATTGGAGCAAAGCCGTGTCAAACACGTTATTTATTTAAGTGCCATACAGCCACAAACTGGAAACTCGCGCCATTTAGCCGCTCGTAAAGCCACTGGAAAGATCATTCGACAATCCGGTGTTCCGGTGACAGAGTTACGTGCTGGTGTCATCATTGGTCCTGGCTCCGCCGCTTTCGAGATCATGCGAGATTTTGTCTACAACTTACCTATTTTGATTGCGCCTAAATGGGTCGACTCAA
>NZ_JAWOTP010000219.1:0-1148 GCF_033338935.1 Vibrio sp. Vb0598
TCCGCCACGAAGTGATCACTTTATTCCGAGCATTGTTTGCTTCGATCTTCAAAGGTGACCGCAGTAAAGAAGCAAAACTGGCATGGATGATCGTGATCGCGACTATTCCGGCGTGTGTGTTTGGTTTGCTGATGAAAGACGTTATCGAAGTCTACCTGCGCAGTGCCTATGTGATTGCGACAACCACCATCGTGTTCGGTTTGTTGCTTTGGTGGGTGGATAAGAATGCCAAGCTTGTTGCCGATGAGTACCAAACTGGCTGGAAGAAAGCGGTGTTTATTGGTATTGCTCAAGCACTTGCGATGATCCCTGGAACTTCACGTTCTGGCGCAACGATCACTGCCGCTCTATATTTGGGCTTCACTCGTGAAGCGGCAGCGCGTTTTTCATTTTTGATGTCGATTCCTATCATCACATTAGCTGGTAGCTACTTGGGTATGAAGCTGGTTACCAGCGGTGAGCCTGTGCACGTAGGCTTTTTGCTGACTGGTATGCTGACTTCATTTATTAGCGCATACATCTGTATCCACTTCTTCTTGAAGATGATTTCACGCATGGGCATGACGCCATTCGTGATTTACCGTCTGATTCTAGGTGTAGGCCTATTTGCATTCTTGCTTAGTGCTTAATCCTTGAAAACAAAAACGCCCGCTCAATTGAGCGGGCGTTTTTATTTTGGCGTTACTTATTTAACGCGACTTTGTCCGTTTCAATACGGCGTTTTTCTTGTTCATCACGAATAGCTGGACCTTTGAAGCCATCCTGAATGATGGCTTGCACATCTACTGATGCCGCTGCTTGATAGGCCAGCATAAAAATATCCGCTTGTGGATACGGTAGATCTTCTAAACCTTTGCGGCCTGCATGATCCGCTTGGCAGCAAATTAGAATGTCTTTTAGGCGCTCCGACTTGCGCCATACATCAAACTTGTTCAGGATTTTGATGACGGTTTGCGGCTTTAACTCAGCGGCGCGATGAATGTTGGAGTGTTGCTCGCAGACCATGAGCGCTAAATCTTTAAATTCATTCGGTACACGTACACGTTCGCACAGTTTTTTAATTAGCTTTAAACCGGTATGACAATGCATTTTATGGCTTGGCCATTCGCTCTCTGGTGTCACGCCTTTCCCTAAGTCATGCACCTGTG
>NZ_JAWOTP010000220.1:0-1146 GCF_033338935.1 Vibrio sp. Vb0598
GTAAGCTGCTCATCCTAGCTCGCGAAGCAGGTATGTCATTAGAGCTTGAAGATGTGGTCGTTGACCAAGCGCTACCACCAGGCTTTGACGATTCTGGCAGTGTTGATGAGTTTATGGCTCGTTTGCCAGAAGCGGACGCGTACTTCAAAGAGTTATCTGCGAAAGCGGCAGAAGAAGGCAAAGTGCTACGTTATGTTGGTGAAATTAATGATGGCAAGTGCACAGTGAGCATGGCCGCTGTCGATGAAAATGATCCAATGTTCAAAATTAAAGACGGTGAACACGCGTTGGCGTTTTATAGTCGCTACTACCAGCCAATTCCTTTAGTGCTGCGTGGTTACGGTGCCGGTACAGAAGTGACGGCAGCAGGCGTATTCTCGGATGTAATGCGTACTTTAGGTTGGAAACTAGGGGTATAACAATAATGAGTTCAAGTGATATGGGCGTGGTGGTTTATGCCCCAGCTTCAATTGGTAATGTTAGCGTAGGTTTTGACGTGCTGGGGGCGGCAGTGTCCCCAGTTGACGGCAGTTTGTTGGGTGACCGAGTTCAAGTAAAAGCAGGGACTGAGCCGTTCAGTCTAAACACTGCTGGGCACTTTGTTTCGAAGTTACCAACCGATCCAAAAGAGAACATCGTTTACGATTGTTGGGTGGTGTTTGCTCGTGAACTGGACAAAAAAGGCATTGAGCTAAAACCACTTGAAATGACGCTAGAGAAAAACATGCCTATTGGTTCTGGTTTGGGCTCAAGTGCTTGTTCTATTGTGGCAGCGTTGGACGCGCTAAACCGATTCCACGACCAGCCTTTGAATGAAACGGAATTGCTGGCTTTAATGGGTGAAATGGAAGGCAAAATTTCGGGTGGTATTCACTACGACAATGTTGCTCCATGTTACCTTGGTGGTGTCCAGTTGATGCTTGAAGAGCTAGGCATCATCAGCCAAGAAGTCCCTTGCTTTGACGAGTGGTATTGGGTGATGGCGTATCCGGGCATTAAAGTGTCGACGGCTGAAGCGCGTGAAATTCTACCATCTCAATATCGTCGACAAGATATCATTGCTCATGGTCGCCACCTTGCGGGCTTTATTCATGCATGTCACTCTGGTCAGCCAGAGCTTGCTGCAAAAATGATCAAAGACGTGAT
>NZ_JAWOTP010000221.1:0-1144 GCF_033338935.1 Vibrio sp. Vb0598
TATGGTGACCTCTGCGTCTTTCCCAATCAGCTCACGATTGACCGATCAGCCGTTCCACTTCATGTTCCGTCATGCCACCTTCTTAGTGTTGGCGATCGGGACCTCTGCGGTGATACTTCAAGTACCTTTAGAGCAATGGTTTAAGAAAAGTCATTACTTGCTTTGGGTCTCATTTGGATTACTGATTGTTGTACTTCTTGCCGGTAAGTCAGTAAACGGCGCCTCTCGTTGGATTCCGCTTGGTCTGTTCAACTTACAGCCTGCCGAAGTTGCGAAGTTATCGCTGTTCATCTTCATGTCCGGTTATTTAGTCCGTAAGCAAGATGAAGTGCGCCAGACCTTCTTTGGCGGCTTTATGAAGCCAATCATGGTGTTTGCTTTCTTCGCCGTCTTGTTACTTGGTCAGCCGGACTTGGGTACCGTCGTTGTAATGCTGGTTACTCTGTTTGGCATGTTATTTATCGCGGGCGCGAAGCTAACCCAGTTTCTGGCCCTGATGATTGCTGGCATTGGCGCTGTCGTCGGTTTGATCTTGGTAGAACCGTACCGTATGCGCCGTGTTACTTCGTTTCTTGACCCATGGGAAGATCCGTTCGGTAGCGGCTATCAGTTGACTCAATCTTTGATGGCGTTTGGTCGCGGAGAATGGTTTGGTCAAGGGTTAGGGAACTCAATTCAAAAACTGGAATACCTACCAGAAGCGCACACCGACTTTGTATTTGCGGTATTGGCTGAAGAGCTTGGTTTCGTCGGTGTTGTTTTAGTGCTGATGTTGATTTTTAGCTTGGTACTTAAAGCTGTGTATATCGGCAAACGTGCTTTTGAAGAAGGCGAGATGTTTGGTGGTTACTTAGCGTTTGGTATTGGTATTTGGTTTGCGTTTCAAACCATGGTCAATGTGGGCGCAGCCGCTGGTATTGTTCCAACCAAAGGTTTGACGCTTCCACTAATCAGTTATGGTGGTTCCAGTCTGATTATTATGTCCGTTGCAGTGTCCATATTGCTGCGTATCGATCACGAATGCCGCTTGAAACGCGAGCAACAACAATCAGAACAACAGACGAATGAAACAGAATAAACGTTTGATGGTGATGGCTGGTGGTACCGGCGGTCACGTATTCCCAGGTTTGGCGGTGGCAAAGCA
>NZ_JAWOTP010000222.1:0-1143 GCF_033338935.1 Vibrio sp. Vb0598
CAAAGTGAACAAAAACCCTATGATTACCTTCTCTGATATTCAGTTACTGCGTGGCGGTAAACCTCTTTTAGACCAAGCATCGGCAACCATTCACCCAGGTGACAAAGTGGGTCTGGTTGGCAAAAACGGCTGTGGTAAATCGACCTTATTTGCTCTACTGAAAGATGAACTGTCGATTGACGCGGGCTCGTTCAGCCAACCTCAGCATTGGGAATTGGCGTGGGTAGCGCAGGAAACACCTGCTTTAGAACGCAGCGCACTGGAATACGTCATTGATGGTGATCGCGAATACCGTGGTCTTGAGCAACAGCTAGCGGTTGCCGAAGAAAAAGACAACGGTACGCTGGTGGCAGAAATTCACGGCAAGATCGAAACCATTGGCGGTTATAGCATCCGTGCCCGTGCGGCAGAATTGCTTGACGGCCTTGGCTTTAGCCAAGAACAGATGAGCTGGAACTTAACTCAGTTCTCTGGTGGTTGGCGTATGCGCCTTAACTTGGCTCAAGCACTATTGTGTCGTTCCGATCTACTACTGCTCGACGAACCAACCAACCACTTGGATTTGGACGCCGTAATGTGGCTAGAACGCTGGCTGCAAAACTACCCTGGCACACTGATCTTGATCTCGCACGACCGAGATTTCCTAGATCCGATCGTTGGTCGCATCATCCACATAGAAAACCAACAGCTGAACGAATACACGGGCAACTATTCGTCATTCGAAAATCAACGTGCGCAAAAAATGATGCTGCAACAAGCGATGTTCGAGAAACAACAAAAGCAAATGTCGCACATGCAAAGCTACATCGACCGCTTCCGCTACAAAGCGTCGAAAGCGCGCCAAGCGCAAAGCCGAATCAAAGCGCTAGAACGCATGGAAAAAGTCTTGCCCGCGCAGTTCGATAACCCATTCAGCTTTGAATTCCGTCAACCAGCTGCGCTGCCAAATCCAATCATGATGATGGACGACGTATCGGCAGGTTACGGCGACAACCTAATTTTAGAAAAGATTCGTCTGAACTTAGTACCGGGCAGCCGTATTGGTTTGCTTGGCCGCAACGGCGCAGGTAAATCGACCTTAATCAAACTACTTTCAGGTGAACTTAAAGCGCAAGGCGGCGATCTCACCTATTCGCAAGGCGT
>NZ_JAWOTP010000223.1:0-1143 GCF_033338935.1 Vibrio sp. Vb0598
CAAATCGTGACTTGGAAAACTGCCGAGTGGTTGCGCCATACGATGCTTTAGTGGTCGAGCGTGATGTCGGTGTGGGTCAGTTTGTGACGTCGGGATCTCGTGTCGCAACTTTGAATAACATCGAAGTGGCGGAAGTGCATGTTCCAATTGCTGGTTTTGATAGTGCGTTTTTGCCGGAGTCAATCAAAGAGCTGACAGCAACTGTAACTCAGCAAGGCATTCTCTCGACCACACGTGAAGGTAAAGTCGTTCGCGATTTGGGAATGATTGATAGCGCCACACGCATGATCAATATGGTGATTCAGGTTGAAGACCCTTATGGCATCGATAACCAGCAACCGCCAATCAAATTTGGTTCTTACGTAGAAGTCAGCTTTACGGGCAAAGAGCTCAAGCACATCTATCGTCTTCCACAAGAATTAGTGAAAAACCGCACGGTTTGGGTCGTCAACGATGAAAATCAACTTCAGCCTCGCACTGTCACAGTATTAAGAGCTGAGGGAGAATTCATGTTGGTAGGTGAAGGTTTGGAACAAAGTGACCAATTGGTTCTGACTCTTCCTGAATACCCGCAAAAAGGCATGGCGGTTCAAATTGCAAAAAAGAATGACGACTCCGAAACCGTCGTACAGTAAGTAGGAGTTTGTCATGGAAGATACGAATCAAAAGGGCATCATTGCCTATTTTGCCAATAACCCTGTGGCTGCCAACCTGTTGATGGTGTTTATCATAATCATGGGTATCGTGAGTTACATGTTTATCCAGCGTCAGATGTTCCCGAATATCGAAGTGAACTACATCGACGTTCGCGCGACTTATCCAGGTGCGTCTCCTCAAGAAATTGAAGAGAGTATTTTGGTCAAAGTGGAAGAGTCGATCAAAGACGTTACTGGCATTAAAAAAGTGGTGTCGCGAGCTTCTCGTGGCAGTGCTTATATTTCTATCGAAGTTGATGTCAACGCGGATATCAAGCGAGTGCTTGATGATGTGAATCAGCGCATCGATACTATTTCTAACCTGCCTCTTGGCATGGAGCCCATCAATGTCTATCAGGTTGAATGGCGACAAGACGTGATAGAAATGGGGCTGGTGGGGGACAGGCCTCTTGAAGAGCTTAAGCCGATTGCGAAGCAGATTGAAGAT
>NZ_JAWOTP010000224.1:0-1143 GCF_033338935.1 Vibrio sp. Vb0598
GAAAGCTGCGCAGCGCGTCAATATCCATATTCTTTTCTATCCATCGTTTTTGTTGAAGTGTTCCATCAAAACTATCCGTTAGTTTGAAATAAAACAATCAGATATTGTGATTTCACGCTTTAATTAATAACAACACCATTTGGCATGGAGGCAACAATGCAACTCTTTATCGGGAATCAAAACTACTCAAGTTGGTCATTGCGAGCGTGGCTCATTTTTTCTCAATACGATTTAAAATTGGCTGTGACTAAGCTAACGCTGTTTACTGAAGACTTCTACGACAAGCTGGCGAGCGTAACACCAACGGCCAAAGTGCCAACATTGGTTGATGGCGAAGTCACGGTTTGGGATTCCTTAGCTATTTTGGAATATGTAAACGAGCAGTACCTACAAGGAAAGGCGTGGCCAAGCCATGTAGCGGACAAAGCGAAAGCGCGCGCGATTTCGGCTGAAATGCATTCGGGCTTTTTTGATTTGAGAAATGAGTTACCGATGAACTGTCGCGCACGTCGAAAAGTAGATCTGAGCGATGGAGCACTAAAGGATATTGCACGCATAGACGCAATTTGGTCTGAGCAAATGGCAAAGTTCCCAGACGCTTTTTTGTTTGGAGAGTGGTCGATTGCCGATGCTATGTATGCACCGGTTGCGTTGCGCTTTGAAACTTATGGCATTGAATTGTCCCAAGGCGCTAAAGCTTACCAGCAAAAAGTGCTAGCAAGCCAAGCGGTACAAAAGTGGCTAGCGGAAGCAAGTCAAGAAACAGATATTGTGGAAGAAGATGAAGCAGGAGTAGAGGTTTAAGTCCTCGATTTTGCTTCACCCTTGAAAGACAGAGCATGATAGACACGGTGCTATCATGCTCTATTGACTACATATTCTGATAATTAGGCCCGCCACCGCCTTCAGGCGTCTTCCACGTAATGTTTTGTGACGGATCTTTTATATCGCACGTTTTACAATGTACGCAGTTCGCGGCGTTGATTTGAAACTTCACTTTCCCATCAATTTCGACCACTTCGTAAACCCCGGCAGGGCAGTAACGCTGGCTTGGCTCATCAAACAACCCGAGGTGCACATCGATGGGGATATGAGGATAAGTCAAAACAAGATGGCACGGTTGGTTTTCTTCATGTTGTGTGC
>NZ_JAWOTP010000225.1:0-1141 GCF_033338935.1 Vibrio sp. Vb0598
AAATTAAACATCTTGCACTCCAAGTTTTAATCACAAATGTTTTGTTGCAGGGCTATCTTGAAGTGACAGATTGCACAGTACAAAGGCATGAATTTGAGACAGAATTGACCCATATTGATATTTAGGTTGAGTCAAAAACGGGAATTTAGAACGTTAGGCTGACACTTGTTACTGATAGAATATGCTTAGTTCTGGTTGAAGTGCGTCAATAGTGACTCAAACATACTCTGTAAGATTTTTTGACAATCTTTCATAGATTTGAGTTACCGCACACTATTTAAGGTTTTTGGTTAATTTGATGGCTGATTTCAAGCAATTTTGGCGTCGTTTACTTCTTGGTGCGGCGCTTTATGCACCACTCACAATGGCAGCAGAAAAAGAGTTGGTGATACTCACGACCTTCTCTCAAGCACCAATCACTGCTTTGGTGGATGACTTTACGCAGCACTATCCTGATGCTGAAGTCCGAGTGGTTCACCGACGCACTCAATCAAGCCTGCAATTGCTCAGCAAAAGCTACATGAAGGATATCGACTTGGTGTTGAGCTCGTCGCCGTTTCTGATGCAAGAGCTGTCTAATGAACATCGTTTGGCTGATATGTCGTCGCGTGTGCAAGTGCCGAAATGGTTGTCGCCTTATCTATTACCTAATAACGATCAAGTCGTGGCGTTTGGATACTCAGGCGCCGGGATTGTTTGGAACAAAGATTATTTGGCCGCGAACCATTTACCAGAACCGAAGCGTTTTCAAGATCTGACTAATCCGCTGTACTTTGGTCACGTCACCATGAGCACGCCAAGCCGCTCCGGAACCACGCAATTGATGGTCGAGAGTGTGCTTAGTCAATATGGTTGGCAAGAGGGCTGGCGGATTTTACTCAATGTGGGAGCGAACCTCGCGACGATCTCTTCTCGCAGCTTTGGAGTGGCGGATTACATCGCCAAAGGTAAGTTTGGTATTGGGCCGACGATCGACAGCTACGCACTGATTGCGCAACGCAAGTTCGACTACGTTGGCTTTGCTTATGACCAAGACTTTACGCTGATGCCTACCTATATTGCACAAATCAATCGGGGTAAGAGTGATAAGTTGGCTGAGTCCTTTATTGCTCATTTACTTTCGAAAGAAGTACAAGAGCAG
>NZ_JAWOTP010000226.1:0-1137 GCF_033338935.1 Vibrio sp. Vb0598
TTGAGTACCCTGATTCACTAGACGATGCTTCTAAAGCTATTAACCAAGAAGTGAAGACAACAGACTTCATCTCTCAAGTTGATGCACCTGAGGTTCTACGTAACCAAGCCGTTATGCAAGCACTACTGAGCCCAGAAGTGAAAGAAGACGGTCTGAACTCTGAAGCGATTGAAGTTGCGCCTGAGCACATTATTGTTGTTCGTGTTGAAGATTCTCGTGACGAAACAGTGCTTCCATTAGCTGAAGTGAAAGACCAAGTTGTGGCGGAACTATCTCGCGTTAAAGGTGAGCAAGGTGCCCTAGAGCTAGGTACAAAAGTGGTAGCTGCTCTGAATGAAGGCAATACGGCTGTTCTTGCGGAAAACAACCTAACATTTGGTGAGCAAGAGACCGTTGACCGTCGTTCGCCACTAGCAACTACCGTCTTTGCAATGGCGAAGCCAGTAGATGGCAAACCTGTCTACGGTCAGTCGAAAGACCTTGAAGGCAACATCGTAGTGATTGAACTGGATGCTGTGAAAGCGGAACTAGATAGTTCGCTAGAAGATCAAGTTGCGATGCAAATGCAACGTGCATCATCTCAGCAGGATCTATCTTCTGTTCTCGCTGTATTGCGTGCTAACACAGACATTGAGTACTTTGTTGTGAGCAACTAAGCACTAATTATGTAATTTGCATGTTAACTAAAACGGGTCGCGTAAGCGGCCCGTTTTATTTTTGTTTAAACAAACTTCAATGACGATGAGTGTTTGCCTACATTAGGGCGGATTATTTCAGAGCGTTAATTTGGAGTGTATATGTTCAATATGAAATGGATTTTAACCTTGTGTTTAGTGGTGTTCGCACCACTCAGTTTGGCCGCTGATACCAAGGCTGATAAATATGAAGGAATTGAAATTACGGTCAATATCAATACTGCTTCTGCAGAAGAGATAGCAACGATGCTGAAAGGTATTGGCGAAAAGAAAGCGCAAAGCATAGTTGACTACCGTATCGAGCACGGCCCATTTAAAACAGCAGCTGATTTAACCAATGTGAAAGGAATTGGTGAAGCAACCATCAAGAAAAACGAAGACCGCATTCTTCTATAAACGCGGGCTTCGACCATTGTATTCTTACTGAGTTTTCGTTTCCGGT
>NZ_JAWOTP010000227.1:0-1137 GCF_033338935.1 Vibrio sp. Vb0598
TCGCCTCTTTGGGCAATTCGAAAGGAGCACGCATCACTTCTGGGGCATACGCCACTGCGATGTATTTGTCAGCAGGTTTGAGCTTCTCCACATCTCGCCGCGCCTGACTCTCAACACCACGAATAAAATCCGTTAATGATTCATCATTCGCCTGGCACCCGACCAATAGAGCGCTTACCAACACCGTCAGCAAAGATTTATTTCTCATCTTTCTTTTCCTCAGGCTTGAACTGATAAGTGTTTGCTCTCACTCGGAAGTGCAAAGTTTCACTCTCTTGGCTGACACGCTGCCAAGTCACGTCTTTAAAGGTGATGATGCGTGGCAGTGTGGCAATGGCCTGTGAGAAACGACCGATATCGTGGAAATCACCTGTTAGCTCGATATTTAGTGGCAATCGATACAGGAAGTTTTCAGATTGCTTTTCTCCCCAATCGATTCGAGTAAACGTTAACTTGTTGTCGATACCGAGTTCGTTTACCGACGCCAACATTGTGGCCAACTCTTTTTGTGCCGGTAGTTGTTGCAACAGCAACTCATAACGCGTAGTAAGCTCGTCCAGTTGAGATTGCAACTGAGGCAATGCAGCCACCTTGTTGGCTTTTATGCGCAATGCCACTTTTAATGTTTGCTCCTCTTGAATCAAATTGTTCAAGCGAGCCTCTTCTGGCTTTAAGTAAAACCAATAACCAAACCCTTGGATAAGAAGAACAAGCAGGCAGATCACTACAAGCTGAGGCAGTAATGGCCATTCAGCAATCTCATCCATTTCTAGATCTTGCCAATTAACCATGTTGTTTTCCCTCTTTCTTCTCTTCTACCGTGTTGAACATGAAGGACACTTTAAAGGTCTGAAACTCTTTACCAAAACGGGCTTTTCCGTGCACGATAGAGTGCATTTCAACGTCCAGTAGCTTGGCAGAACGTTCCATGTTATCGAGCATGGTTGCTAGCCGAGGTGTACTGTCTGAAATACCTGAGATTTCAATTTCTAGATCGTTCATTTTGATCTTGTCTACATACACGCCTTCTGGAATAACAGCAGGCATGAGGTTCATAAAATCAGTGGTTTTATTCCGACCATTTTGCAACGCCTCCACAACTTTCAAGCGTTCCAAGATTTTGCTGTGTTCAAGCTC
>NZ_JAWOTP010000228.1:0-1136 GCF_033338935.1 Vibrio sp. Vb0598
TCGCAACCGGAAGCGAACCCAATCTGTAACTTAGAAAAACTGCCCGGCGGATGGTCACAAAGTGACATGACCGATGAAGCGCAACCATTGCTTGATGTGGTACTCGCGCAAATGAACACTTCCGCTAAGTTAAAGCAAATCCTCAGTGTTCGCACTCAGGTGGTAAGCGGCATGAATTATGCGATTGAATTTGAAATGGATAATGGCGAAATCTGGAATACGATTGTCTACCGCTCGTTAGACGACGAAATCAAAATGACGCAACCTGCAAAGCTTGGACGCTTCTGCTCATAATATGCAGACATAAAAAATGGCTCCCGATTGGAGCCATTTTTATTCACGATGTTCTGTTCAGCCCATCACATTCATCAGAACTAAGCCGTAGCGATATTAGCTTTGGGTAACTTAATCGAAATCAACGTTGTCAACGCCAAGAAAGCGAAAGAGACCCACAAACACGCCGCTAGTCCTGCTTCTTGGTAAATCCACCCCGACAATACCGTGCCAATCAAACGTCCCATGGCGTTGGCCATGTAGTAAAAACCGACATCCAACGAGACGCCGTCGCCTTTGGCATAGCTCACAATCAGGTACGAATGCAACGAAGAGTTAATGGCAAAGACCGCACCAAAAATCATCAGCCCAACCACAATCACGATTTCCGGCTGCCAACCAATTTGTACTCCGTAAGCAATCCCGCCCGTGATTAAGGCAAGAATCCCCGCCCACACCAATGCCGCACTTCCATCAGGCACGCGACCTTGCGCTTTACCCGTAATGCGCGGCGCAAAACCTTGCACAAAGCCATACGCGATCACCCATGATGCTAAAAAGCCACCAACCCACAAGTGATCCCAGCCAAATACGCTGCCGAGATAAACCGGCAAAGCCACCACAAACCAGACATCCCGCGCACCAAACAGGAACATGCGCGCTGCGGACAAGATGTTGACCGATTCAGACTTAGAAAAGATGTGGCTAAACTTAGGCTTATTTTTCGCTTTGCCCATATCGGCTTCTAGCCAGATCATGCTGCAAACAAACACTAATGTAAGCACACTTGCCCTAATAAACACCGACCTGTGGCAACCCACCCAAGACAACAACAAACCACCGACAAAGAAACCCGCCCCTTT
>NZ_JAWOTP010000229.1:0-1135 GCF_033338935.1 Vibrio sp. Vb0598
TGAAATGGTGAAAGGTTACGTGATTGGCCACACAGATGGTCACGGTTGGGTACGTCCAGAAGGCAGCGTCGGCAAGGACGATGATATTTTGCTGCCACATCACCAAATGAAGAACATCATTCATGGTGATTTCGTGCTGGTGCAACCAACAGACAACAGCAAGCGTGGTCGTCGTGAAGGTCGCTTAGTTCGCGTACTTGAAGAGCGCAATAGCCAGATTGTTGGCCGCTTCTTCCTTGAGTACGGCTACTCATATGTTGTGCCGGATGATTCGCGCATCAGCCAAGATATTCTGATCCCGAACGAGCATAAAGCTGGCGCTCGTATGGGTAACGTCGTGGTGATTGAAATTACCGATCGTGGTTCTCGCTCGCGTGGCATGATGGGTAAAGTGGTTGAAGTTCTTGGCGAAAATATGGCGCCAGGTATGGAAACACAAATCGCAATTCGCACCCATCAAATCCCTTATGAGTGGCCAGAAGCGGTCGAAAAACAAATCGTAAACTTGGGCGAAGAAGTCCCTGAAGAAGCGAAAGTTGGTCGTGTTGACTTGCGTGAATTGCCGCTCGTTACCATTGATGGTGAAGATGCGCGAGACTTCGATGACGCCGTTTTCTGTGAGAAGAAAAAAGATGGTGGTTGGCGTCTTTGGGTCGCAATCGCAGACGTAAGCTACTACGTGCGCCCAGACTCAGCGTTAGACAAAGAAGCCATCAACCGTGGTAACTCTGTGTACTTCCCATCGCAAGTTGTCCCAATGTTGCCTGAAGTGCTTTCAAACGGTTTGTGTTCGCTTAACCCGCAAGTGGATCGCTTGTGTATGGTGTGTGAGATGACCATTTCTGAAAGTGGTAAGCTCTCCAGCTACAAGCACTACGAAGCGGTAATGAATTCCCACGCTCGTCTCACATATAGCAAAGTGAGCGCGATTCTTGAAGGTGATGAAGAACTGCGTGAACGCTACCAGCCACTCGTGTCGCATCTTGAAGAGTTGCACGCGATGTACAAAGTGTTGAAAGAAGCGCGTGATCAACGTGGTGCGATTGAGTTTGAGACCGTCGAAACCAAATTCATTTTTAATGCAGAGCGCAAGATTGAAAGCATTGAGCCAGTGATTCGTAATGATGCGCATAAG
>NZ_JAWOTP010000230.1:0-1135 GCF_033338935.1 Vibrio sp. Vb0598
GCCTCCCTGCAAGTACCCAAGCCCTTTTGCTAAACCTCTGTCTCACGTATGTCTCCCTGAACTTACGCTGGTTGCCTAAGTATTACAATTGGATATAGATGTCGTACTGCTGACCATCTCGCTCAACAGTCAAATTCAGTTCTTGCGGATCGCTCATCACTTGCATCAGTTGTACTGAAGAAGATGGATCACTTAAATCGATCCCATTAAGTTGCACCGCAATATCACCAGGTTCTAGACCCACATCATTAAATAACGCCGCATCACGACCCGGAGAAACTCGGTAGCCAATAATGGCGTCGTCTTTTTTCACTGGAGAAATGGTGATGTATTTAAAGACACTCTGTGGATCTTTCGCAATCTCCTCTCGGATTTGCTCTAGTTTGTCACTCACGTCTGACGCAGGTTCTTTCTGTGCAGCTTGCACTCGAGTAGCCTGCGGCGATTCTGACAATTTTTTATACTCAACGCCTTCCAGCATTAGAGTTTCATCTCGGCCTTCGTTATCGATGATCACGCGATCGACCAACACCGCTTTTAGTGTGGCACGCGTACCTTCAATTTCTTCGCTAATTCCGTAGGTCGCTTGCTTACCACGGTTAGCGATCACCGCTAAGCTGGTTTGAGGATTGCTGCTAGCAACGGCGCCAACAAGGGTAAGATTCAGGCGTGTTTTTGGGGCGTCTTTCACAACAGGTTGCTCAACGACCACAGGCTTTTGTTCGGTGTATTTGCCAAATAAGTTGGCGCTTTGAAGGGCATTGAAATCAATCGTATTCGATTTATTGCTGGCAATAACATTACCCGCCGACGGCCTCCATTTTGGCACATCAGACGTTTGAGGGATTGCTAACCACACCACTTTACCGAGTATCCACCCAGTTATCGCAATAAATAGGCAAGTAAGTAGCAAACTGAGCTTCGCTTGAATTGCGTGGTGGTTGGACTTGATCTGAGCCAGTAGCGGTCTGCTTGATAATCCTGCACTTAGCTCTAAACGCTTCACTGAATTGATTCCTTTATTCTAACGTTAGTCAATTGGGCTATAAAAATATAACTATCGACTCTAAATTGCTAAATTTGCAATAAAATTATTACTCAACAAAGAGCATTGAACGATATCACAACTTCCTTG
>NZ_JAWOTP010000231.1:0-1135 GCF_033338935.1 Vibrio sp. Vb0598
CGACAGCTTCAACCGTATAGGAAGTAAATGTGAGCTTTTTAAGCAATCTCTTTATAAATCGAGGTCAATATTACCCGAGTTGCACAGGTTTTCATCATCTAGCCAAGTGTTTTGGGGGCAAGCCATGGCCTAAAATGGGTAAGGTGGAGAAATGTTTGGCGCAAACCGGTGTAGTCGGTAAACTTGCGCCACCAGAATAGTGAGAGATAAACACATGGCAAACACAGCAGCCGCATTGCTCATTCTTGTTAAGCACAAAGAACAAGCTGAAGACATCATCAAGCAACTGAAAAAAGGCGCTAAATTCCAAACACTAGCGAAAAAATATTCAACTTGCCCGTCTGGCAAACGTGGTGGTGACCTCGGTGAGTTACGTCGCGGTCAAATGGTGCCTCAATTCGACAAAGTTTGTTTTTCTGGTGAAGTGTTAACTCCGCACTTGGTCAAAACAAAATTTGGTTGGCATGTGGTCAAGGTTCTCTACAGAACATAGCCTCTACCCAGAGCTCATGAGCTGACTTTCGAGTTTCTCGAATGCCAGTACATACGAGCAGAAATCATGGTAAGCACGAATTGGCTTACCATGATTCACTTACTTCTTGCCCAAAATCATTCAGAGTCAGAAACTCTATTTAATTCCTTTCACACCATTATTTCTAATGGCTTCAAGCTGACTGCAAATAGACAACGTACCTCAATAGCAACCCTTACGTTCCCCAAAAACTTAGTCTTTAACAAACATAAGTTGGAGCGACGACCGTTCTCCCTTTGGCTTACCTAGAGAATACAACTCATACAAGATCAACGCACACCAATGTATTGTTAAATTAATGTTTAATAAGTGGGAGTTTTGTTGCTCTTTTACTAATGTCTAATATTCCTACCGGTAGCAACACATGCTTAATAAGTGCAAATCAATAAAGGTGCTCGATAGCAGCTAGGGTGTGGTCTCGTATTGGTCGAAGGTTTGTGTACCTCGCGAAACTCTAGTTGAGATGGTTCAGCTTTGAAACGTAAAAAAGGATAACTCAATGTCTGACTCAAGTAAGACTTTTTACAGGGATGTGCGCAAAAAACCGCATGAATTTGAAAACCGAGAAGACTTTCTAAACCAGGCTTTAACCGTTATGAGCTT
>NZ_JAWOTP010000232.1:0-1132 GCF_033338935.1 Vibrio sp. Vb0598
ATATGGCGGTCAGGTCGAATCTCTGCGCATGGATGGCCCAGCAGGTACTGGCCCTGACGTCGTCTTGATCCCACATGATCAGATCGGTGGGGCGGTTATCCAAGGTTTACTTGCTCCAATTCAGGTCGATAAAGCCGTTACCGATACATTTAGTCAATCTTCTATTAACGCATTGACTTACAATGGCGTGCTATACGGCTTGCCAAAATCCGTTGAAACCGTATTTATGGTTTACAACAAAGATCTTATTGCTGAGCTACCAGAAACGATGGACGAAATATTTGAGCTGTCTAAGAAGTTTCGCGAAGAAAATAAATACGGTTTGCTAGCAAAATGGGATGAGCTTTATTACACCTACGGAATTTTAAACGGTATGGGTGGTGATGTTTTCGCTAAAAAAGAAGACGGCTCGTACGATCCTAATAAAATATTACTGAATACTCCAGGGGCAGTCGAAGGCGCAAAATTCATTCAGAAGTTCTATGACTCTAAAGTCTTCCCTACAGGCATCATTGGTAATAACGGGCTTAATGCTATCGATTCACTATTCACGTCGGGCAAAGCAGCGATTGTTCAAACTGGTCCTTGGGCGCTCCAGCCTTACAAAGAAGCAGGGATCAACTACGGTGTAGCGCCTCTTCCAAAATTACCATCTGGTGAGCAAATGGGTTCATTTATGGGGGTTAAGAGTTACAGCATTTCCACTTTCTCGAAAAACAAACCATTAGCGCAAGAGTTTATTACGTTCGTCAATAACTATGACAATGCGAAGCGCCGTTTGAATTAACTGGAGAGGTTCCGGCAGTGACAAAATTGGTGGACGATCCTGTTATCAAGAATGACCCAGGAGAAAGTGCTGTCGCGATGCAATACCTTCAAGCTACGTCTATGCCTTCCATTCCTGAAATGAACGAAGTGTGGGGCCCTGCGAACAGCGCACTTCAGTTGATTGCAACGAATAAACAAGATGCGAAAAGTGCACTCGACTCTGCAGTAGACAGCATCAATATGCAAATAGAAGCTAACCACGCAATGATGGGCCAATAATTTAAAGATATTGTTCTGGCGAAAGCAATTGTCGGCCCTATATAACCATCTTGGGCTGGGGCTGACAGACGCCAGAAGTTTTCCG
>NZ_JAWOTP010000233.1:0-1129 GCF_033338935.1 Vibrio sp. Vb0598
TGACGGATCATATCCATCCAGTAGTCCAGTTCGCGAATGATCAACACAGCGAAGAAGCCGGAAATCAAAATAGCGGCGTGTTTAACTTGTTCTTCTTGCTTAGAAAGTTGGAAGAACGACCATGAAGCAATCGCCAGCATGATCACTTGTAAGGTTTCAGTGATAGAGACTTCACCCAAACTTGATCCCAATACTACGTAATCAAGACGAATACTCAGATTGACGAGAATACTGATCGCAACAATCATCAATGCGCTTAAACACGATTTGTAGATGATGCGTTTTGACTCATCAGTAATCACGTTGTTTTGTGCCGTTTCGGCTTGTTTAACTATTTGTGTTTTCATCCTGACCACCTGTTTCCAGAAAAATGTGGAAGAAATGTGAATTTGTGTGATGTTGGACATGATTTTATTGACCAAGTGGAAAGTATTGTCAGGAGAATGTCAGGAATAGAACGCTGTTCGATATTATGTTTGCATACGGTAAAGTCAGAGTAGTGTGAAGTTCATGTAGGAAAATGCGGATATAAAAGAACAAAAAAAGGAGCCGATTGGCTCCTTAGTTATTGAATAATATTACTATTTATTAGATTCGAGTTTATTGCTCGTCACTCTCTTTGTGGTTGTTACGGTAGTATTCCCACTGTTCAACACGTTCATCGTCAGAAAGCACACAGTAAGTTACACGCTCACCGTTCTCTGACACAGTGTCCAGTTCGCCACCTTGTTGTACACAGTAAACGGCCGCCGGATTGGCAACAGAGGTGTACTCTGTTGAGCGAGTTGCGCCGTCATAAGTTGAACAACCAGCAAGTACCATTGTCCCTGCCATAGCCATCATTAAACTTGTTTTTTTCATCTTTATCTCCGCATGGGATAGGCGAGTATTGTCTTGATTATAGGCAACTTTCGTCAATTATTGTCTTATCGATGTTAAAAGTAAGAAGGGCGTAGACATATTTAGAAGAATTTTAGACATTTCTCATAAAGAGCTTGCTAGTACGTCACATCTGTTGCGGATACATAGTGAATGTATCGAGCGTAAGCCGCTCAACAAGACGCGACCTAGTGAACGGTTTAGTACACTTTAATTGGGCTAGGTATCGCTACTGTGGCTTGCTTACTAA
>NZ_JAWOTP010000234.1:0-1125 GCF_033338935.1 Vibrio sp. Vb0598
GAGGTCAACACGCGAGATAATGCGCACGCCTGCAGCGGCAATGGTGCCGAACATCACGATGGTAGCGCCACCAAGTACAGGCTCTGGGATCAGCTGAACAAAACTGGCCACGCCCGGGAATAGACCAAGAATCACTAACATGCCCGAGATAAAGTAACCCACGTAACGGCTTGCGACGCCCGTTAGCATGATAATGCCGTTGTTTTGACTGAAAGTAGAGTTTGGAAAGCTGTTGAATACCGCAGCGATAGCCGAGTTCAGACCATCCGCTAATACCCCACCTTTGATACGCTTCATGTAAATAGGGCCTTTAACAGGCTCGCCAGATACTTCAGACGTTGCGGTAATGTCGCCGATCGCTTCCAACGCCGTGATAAAGAAAATCAGCACGAGAGGGATAAACAGTGACCAGTCAAATGACAAGCCGTACTGCATCGGAATCGGTAGCGCAACGAGGTTGGTTTCCCCCAATTTTGAGGTGTCGACCATACCCATGAAGTATGCCATTACATAGCCAACCAGCATGGCAATCACGATCGAAGCCACGCGAATGTATGGGTTTTTAGAACGATTCAAAATCACAATTAACCCAAGTACGGTACCAGCGAGCGCCAGTTTGTCTAAGCTACCAAAAGTACCGTCGCCCATTGCAGCATAGCCTCCACCCATAGAAACCAAGCCGACTTGGATCAGCGTCAGGCCAATCAGAGTTACGACAATGCCAGAGACGAGAGGTGTGATGATGCGACGTGCATGCTCAAGCACACGAGACAGTAAAATCTCGGCAAAAGAGGCGACTAAAATCGTCCCGAAAATCGCCGCCATCATGGTGCTGATGTCCGCGCCACCTGCTTTGAGTGATAAACCCGCACCGATGATTGGACCCAAAAAGTTAAAGCTGGTGCCTTGCACCGATAGCAAGCCGGAGCCGACAGGGCCAAAGGTACGGATTTGGATAAAGGAAGAAACACCAGATGCAAACAACGACATGCTGATAATGGTGTTGGTTTGATCGGCCGGAACGCCCAAAGATTGGCAAATGATTAAGGAAGGTGTAATCACCGCAACGAACATCGCCAATAAATGCTGAAGTGCAGCAAAAATCGTTTGTGGCAGTGGTGGACG
>NZ_JAWOTP010000235.1:0-1124 GCF_033338935.1 Vibrio sp. Vb0598
CTGGTTTCCCAAATGGCGCATACTGACGACGGCTAGGAGACCAAGCTCGTGCTAGCTCCATGGTTAAACGGTACATGAGCGCCCCAATCCCACCTGCGATGGCATACCAAAACAGGACACACACTACATTGCGACCAAAGCCCATAATGATGGTTTCAGCTCCGGCTTTACCTATACCGACAAGCGATAACGTTTCGGTATCACGATTCACAAAAGGCTTGAGTAGCTCGCGACAGCGCGTTTTATCCTCACGCGACAAGGCGAGGGCAAGTTGTTTGGTGAGGGTTTCGCAACTTCGCCAATCTAACGCTAATAGTAACAAGGCAAGTTCGTACAGAGGCTCTTGCCAAACTAAGGGCTTTAGAGCGATTAAGAGCACCAAACACGGCAATGTCATCAAAATAAGAGCGAGGCTTCCTGAGAGAATGCTTTGTGAATAGCTATGGTGGTTATTTACTTTCTCTGCTAATTGTTCGGCTACCTTGCGCCATAAAGTCGCAGGGTGAGCGGAATGAGGAATAGGGAGGATCAGGTGAAACAGTAATGCGCCCCACATCACGAGGAGCGCACCGTTAGCATAGAATTGCTGAAAAATTTCTTCCATGAATGACTTGGATTACTTAACCAGTTCCAGCATCTTGAATACCATTTCTGAAGAGCTTTTTGCTGCTAGAGGCAGGAATTCTTCAAAGCTCATTGGTGATTCTTTATCAGCAACGTCAGAGATAGCACGTACAACAACAAATGGTGTGTTGAACTGGTGGCAAGTCTGAGCAATAGCTGATGCTTCCATTTCAACCGCAATAACGGATGGGAAGTTTTCACGAATGAACGCTTGGCGCTCAGCCGTGCAAACAAACGCATCGCCCGTACAGATCAAACCGCGAACAGCATGTGTATTTGCCATTTGCTCGAGTGCTTTTTCCGCTAGGTCCATCAGTTTTTCATCAGCTTTGAATGCTGCTGGCTGACCTGCCATTTGACCAATTTCATAGCCAAAAGCAGTCACGTCTGCATCATGGTGGCGCACTTCTGTAGAAATCACTACGTCACCTAGATTTAGGCTTGAATCGAAACCACCAGCAGAACCTGTGTTGATAACCACATCTGGTTGGTATTCATCA
>NZ_JAWOTP010000236.1:0-1123 GCF_033338935.1 Vibrio sp. Vb0598
TTTGTTTTTGCCGTGAATCCCTTCACGCCAAGTCTCGAACCCAGGGTGCTGTGCTTTTAGCATCGGTGCTTTAGAAACGGCGTGAGTCCAATCTTTAAAGTCCAACGCATCGTAATACTTCTCCATGTCACCGACAGTCGTACCCATATCCCAAGGGAACTTCACCGCTTTCGTTGGTCCTGTAAAGTAGTATTCGACATGGCACTGAGCACACACAGACGCTTGTTTATCAAGGCGTGACTGCTCATCAAAGTTTTTTCCAATTACATCGAATGCTCGCTCAACATAAGGTCTGGTTAGTGCTAATTCTGGCTCGCCTTGGTTGAATTTTTCTGAGCGAGTGTCGTGACAGTCAGAACATCCGATAGGATTGACGATTTCTGAGCCTAGACGTGCCCATTTACCAGAGAAGTAGCCATCCTCGCCACGCTCTTCTATCACGCGAGCGACATCAGGACTTTTACAACTCCAACACGCCATTGGCATTGGCCCGGAGTTTTCATCTGCCGGTGCGCCTGTCCTTAGGGTTTGCCTTACATCGTCGAGCGCATAAAAGTGACCTCGAGCCTTGTTGTAATCTTTGGCAAATCCGTAGCCAGCCCAAAGAATCACCATATTTGGGTCTTCACTTAGGGCGTCTTCAATATGTTTACTTTCTGATGTTGCCTTCCAAGAATGATATTGGTCAGGATGGTTTTGTTCGAAGGCGTCATTACGAGGATCAAGTCGATCGTTGTTTTCTGCCGCCAACACAGAGCCGGCCAACAATAATTGGCTAGCGAATAAGGTCGCAACCGCGATAGGTGCGCTCATCCAGTGTTTTATGCTCACGGTGTTATCTCCATATTCGTTTTTATTAGCAGCGTTGTGAGAAGCTATTCCAAATAAGAATCGGAGATCTACAAATAATATTATTGTGTAAATAAAGAGATGAAATAGTGAGCGGGATGAGTCTTGCTTTAGATCAATTTACACTAGTGATCTTAATCATGTTTAATTTCATATACCTCTAAAGTGGTATGATTCAATTCCCTTTATTGACAGTAGGTTAGAGGTATAACCATTTTATAAATAAGGTGATTAAGTTCGCTTTTTGAACAGTACCTTCTACCTCTTAGGAATA
>NZ_JAWOTP010000237.1:0-1121 GCF_033338935.1 Vibrio sp. Vb0598
GAACGCTTGACCCATTGCCTTGCTTTTTTATCTTGTTTTAGCTTATTGGCTTGGTCGACTCTGACTCTATCCATCACTTCACGACCAAACTTAGCAACGACGTGGAACAAGTCGTAAACGATGCGAGCATTTGGGCAATGCTCTTGGACTTCAAGGTCAAAAGCCGTATTCATATCCATTGCTACAGCTTCGATATTTTTACCATGCTCACCTAGCTGTTCAAAGAACGGTCGAATATCCTTGCGGCTACGACCTAGTCCTATCCAGATAACTTGATGGCTTTTCGCATCAGCAATGACCGTCGCATAGCGGTGCCCTTTAAAAATGGCGAACTCGTCCATGACGAGTTGCCTTAATTCACCCCATTTAACTTGCGGCACTACTTGTTGAAGCCGACGCTTATCTATCTCTTTGATTGTGTGCCAATGAACGCCTGTCACTTGGGCTATATGTTTAATTGGTAGCAGAGGTAACAACTGTTCTATATAGCTTCGTAGGCGTTTAGTGATACGAGCATAAGGTTCCAACCAAGATAGCCGCTCTGTTTTAATGCCGCAGTTACTGCACTTGATGCGTCGGGTTTGAATGGACAGTTCAACGGGAGCTCCTAACAGTGTAGCTTCCTTCACGTTACGCCACTGATACTCATGTATGGCTTGAGCTTTAAGCCCGCACGGACACTTAGCGATAGAATTAGGTTTGAGAGTGAGCTTTATTAATGACGCAGTCTGATGAGACTTTACTATATGAAAGCCTTCCCAGAATGAAGATAGGAAAGTATGATTCGACATGAAAACGGTAGTTTGTGTAAGGTTGTGTTTGGCGATGTAACCTTATCACTTACTACCGTTTTTGTTTTAAGTTCCCGCTAATCCGCGATGAACCAAAAAAAAGCGGCTTTACCCCGGAACAGATAAGCCGCTTGCCAATGATGTGCGATACCAGTCAGAGTTGGTATCGTTTCACATCTTATCGCATAATCATTTGTTCACGACCTGGACCAACAGAGACCATTTTTACTGGTACGCCCATGAGTTCCTCAATGCGTAGAACGTATTTCTGTGCTGCTACTGGTAGCTCTTCAAACTTACGACAACCTGTGATGTCTTCGCTCCAGCTTT
>NZ_JAWOTP010000238.1:0-1121 GCF_033338935.1 Vibrio sp. Vb0598
GAGATGTGCACTAAACCATCTTGGTGAACACCAATATCGACGAAAGCACCAAAGTTGGCCACGTTCGATACGACGCCTTCGAGAATCATGCCCGGTTCTAGATCTGCAACCGAGTTAACGCCTTCAGCGAAGGTTGCGGTTTTGAACTCCGGACGAGGGTCTCGGCCTGGTTTGTCCAGCTCTTTGATGATATCGGTCACCGTTGGGACACCGAAGTGCTCATCGGTGTAATCCACCGCGTGCAGACCTTTAAGGAACGTCGAATCGCCAATCAGTGCTTTGATGTCTTTACTGTTCTTCTCGGCAATCGCTTTGACTACAGGGTAGGCTTCCGGGTGCACTGCAGAGGCATCCAGTGGGTTTTTACCATCCATAATACGAAGGAAACCCGCACACTGCTCGAACGCTTTAGGACCTAAACGAGGCACTTTCTTCAAAGTTGTACGTGCTTCGAAACGACCATTTTCATCACGGAAGTCAACAATGTTCTGTGCGATGGTGCTCGACAAGCCTGCAACGCGCGTCAGTAGCGCTGCAGAGGCAGTGTTCACATCAACACCCACCGCGTTTACACAGTCTTCGACAATCGCATCAAGACGTTTTGCCAGCATAGATTGGCTAACATCGTGCTGATATTGGCCCACACCGATCGATTTAGGATCGATTTTAACGAGCTCCGCTAGCGGGTCTTGCAGACGACGAGCAATCGACACCGCACCACGCAGAGATACGTCCATATTTGGGAACTCTTTCGCTGCAAGCTCAGATGCTGAGTAAACCGATGCCCCCGCTTCACTTACGATGATTTTCTGAACTTTCAGGTTGCCGCGTTTGATCACGTCTGCGACAAAGCTGTCGGTTTCACGCGAAGCCGTGCCGTTACCTATCGCAATCAAATCCACGTTGTATTTGCGCACCAACTGATCAACGATTTGCGCTGATTTGTCGTACTGCTTTTGTGGTGGGTGAGGGTAGATGGTTTCGGTTGCAAGCACTTTACCAGTCGGATCGACAATAGCGATTTTAGAGCCCGTGCGCAGACCCGGATCGAGACCAAGTGTTGCACGAGGACCTGCCGGTGCTGCCATCAACAAGTCTTTTAAGTTAGTGGCAAATACTTC
>NZ_JAWOTP010000239.1:0-1119 GCF_033338935.1 Vibrio sp. Vb0598
AGATTGATATTTAATCACTAACTTTTAGCCACTTAGGTATTTAATCATTTAAAATCAACAAATTGAGAAAAACATAAAAAACTATAAAACAACTAAAACCACACTCTTTGAGTATGTATTTAGCAAATTGATAAGACTAAGAACAAACATCGAAACACATTTACCCCACCTATCAATAACCAATAGACCAAAAAACACAGCCTATGTCTTTGGCGTAAATTTGCGCGTATCAGTCAAATAATCTGCAATTAAACAATGAATAGAAATGAACGAGAGGGAATAAAAATGCAGCCCTTCGAAATCGAAAAGCTGCATCAAGTACCATGTAGGAATGTTGGAAGGAACGTAATAATAGGTAGTTAATAGTTATTATGTGTTTGCCACAAGCAATCCGAGCAAACAAACTTAGATATTGGATACATAGCTCGGAAAATCCACCTGCTCCCACAACTGTTTGGAGAGCTCTTCTTGCGAATCCCACGCCCCTTGTAAAACCCAATTCACGATGGCTTGTGCAACGTCGGGGTATTTAACACTCTCAGCTTGCTGCTCTTTGAGCCACTGACGTACGGTAGAAATGTCTAAACTGTCCATTGCAGTGGCTAACCCAAGATCTTCCAGCGTGGCTACGTTGCTCTGCTGTTCAAATTGTCCTGCCAGTGGTTTCATTAGCAGTTTTTTGCCAAGAGAAAGTGCTTCTGAAGGCAATTCAAAACCACCATTGGCGATGACCCCACAGCAACGATGTAGATGGTGCTGAAAGTTGGTGTGGCACAGCGGACGCAATTCTATGTTCTCCACTTTCTCTACTTCTATCACGTCGGGGTGATAACAAATAAACGTCTGCTGATTAAAGTGGAACAACAAGTCGCAGATGTCCTCAATCGACTCAAACGGTAAATACACCAACACGAAATCATCGTTATCCGCTTGGTTATCCAAAGTGTGAACGATGGGCGGTAGCAACGGCTGATCAAAGTGATACCAGTGCAATCCAAGCTGATGTTGAGATGGAGCAAAATACTCAAGTACTGATTTATCCAGCCAGCTCGCCCCCTTCAGAGGCACTGGATAACGAAACGCATTTTGGTGACTGATACCGATACACGGCTTATTTTG
>NZ_JAWOTP010000240.1:0-1117 GCF_033338935.1 Vibrio sp. Vb0598
TCGAACATGGCACATACGCGATTACGTCACTGGTGGCGGGATTGGTGACCTCAACCCAATCTGAGGTTTGAGACTCACGAAACTCACCATCAATAAATAAGGGAACCAAACGAGTCATCATTTACTCCTTTGTTAACTGTGCAGAAATTACAGCGGGATCTCGATACCTATCGCTGTCGCCTCGCCACCGCCAATACACAGTGACGCAACGCCTCGCATCACTTTCTTGTTGCTTGCATCCCCATCAATCCCCAGTGCTTGTAGCTGTCGTAAACTGTGGATCAATGTGACCAAAATGCGAGCCCCACTGGCACCAATTGGATGCCCGAGCGCACAAGCTCCGCCTTTAATATTGACCTTGCTTGAATCAAGCCCTAATTCCGCAACCGCAATTTGTGTCACTACCGCAAAGGCTTCGTTGATTTCCCAGAGATCAATTTCGTCAATCGACCAATCCAGTTGCGACAACAGTTGTTCAATGGCGTAGACCGGAGCTAACGTAAACTCATCCGGTTTTCTCGCATGAGTCGCGTGCGATTTGATGATGGCAAGCGGGGTAAGATTTTGGTGGCGCGCCGTTTCTTCATCCATCAAACTCAACGCGGCTGCACCATCGGAAATGGCACTGGAATTGGCCGCAGTCACTGAGCCTTTTTTATCGAAAGCGGGTTTGAGCTGAGGAATTTTTTCTAGATCGATGGAGCGAGGATGCTCATCATAATCGAGATGGGTTGTGGCAGTTTTTGTCCGGATGTCAATTGGTGCAATTTCATCATCAAACAAACCACGCTCTTGCGCTTCTAACGCTCGTTTTGCAGACATGGTTGCCCACTCATCCATTTTCTCACGGCTGAATTTGAGCCTATCTGCAATTTGCTGAGCATAGACGCCCATCAAGTGCCCTTCGTAGGCATCCTGCAATCCATCGAGAAACATGTGATCGTAAGTGGAGTGATGCCCTAATCGCATGCCATTGCGCACCTCTTTCAACAAATAGGGCGCATTCGTCATGCTTTCCATACCTCCAGCAACAGCCGTTCGAATAGTGCCAGCTTTGATCAAATCATGAGCAAGCATGACGCTTTTCATTCCCGAACCGCAAACTTTATTGATGGTT
>NZ_JAWOTP010000241.1:0-1116 GCF_033338935.1 Vibrio sp. Vb0598
TCGACACCACTGTCAGCATAAAACTGACCGAATCTAGCTGCAAATACGCAACAAAACCAAAGCTCACCATCGAAATCACTGGTCCCAAATACGGCGCGAAATTCATTACCCCAGCAAACGCACCCCATAGAAATGGGTCTTCAAGGCCGAGGACAAAAAACACCAATCCAACACACAAGCCTAAACCCGCATTGACCAAAGTAATGGTGCCGATGTAGCGCGATAAATCTTTCTGCAGAGCCTGCACCAACTCCACCGCCTGACGTTGTTTCGAAAAACCACGCAAACGCGATACCGATTTACGAAACAGACTTCGACCATGATTAAGCATGAAATACACCATAAACAGCACAATCATCGCCTGAGTTAACAGCGTTGGTGTGGTGGTCGCGAGCGCTTTCAGCAGAGAAAACACCGTGTTGTTGCCCATCTCGTCAATGTTCATGTCACTGGCGATCTCAAGCGGCGCGTTCATGTGCTCTGACGACGCTTTGGTCACTTCATTCACTTCCTGCGAAACGTTTTGGACGATGCTTGGCAACTCAGCCCACCATTGTTTCGCGGGTTCTGATATCGCCGCTAAACCGAGTATTGAAACACTCACCAATAACGTCAACGTCACCACCACGGTTATCGTGCGTGGCAGGCCTTTGTCTTCAAAATAATTGATCAACGGGCTAAACAGCAGTGCCACGAACGTACTTATCACCATAGGTAACAGCACCGGTTTGGCGAAGTAGAGTGCAGGAACAAGCAATAACACCAGCAGAGACACACCAATCACGGTATTGATAGGAAGGTTTAATTTTCCATTCATGCGCGTCCTCTACTGATGAGGTGGTAAATCGGATGGTTGAGCCGCTTCTTCACCTGCTTCTTTTGAGGATGCAGCAGACGATGAAGAAGATTTGGCTAGCTGGCCACTCAAATCCATCGCGCCATTGAGCAGCAAACTGATGGAGGAGAGAGATGACGTGACGCGAGACAGTCGCCCAGCTTTCGCAACAGCAATCGCGGCAAAAGCGCTCAACCCAAGCGCAGTCCACGGGTTTTCTTGCACGAATCGGTTCGAGGTAAATTTGAGGGTTTGCTTATCCAGCAAGCATTGCTCCAAAG
>NZ_JAWOTP010000242.1:0-1116 GCF_033338935.1 Vibrio sp. Vb0598
AATTGTTACGACACGTGATGGCTTGAGCTTGCTCAATGATGGCTACATAGAAAACGGGGACATCAAAACCGCTCAAGTAGCAGATTCAGCAGTTTTCAGCTCAGAAGTTTATGGGATACAGAAAAAATCGCGAGATGTTGTCGGTCTTGGATTGGTGCGTGCAAGGATCTTTAAAGATAACGGTATTGATCTGGATAGAACGCAAGTTATCGAGCTATATGCCTCGCTTATTTCAGAACTGGAAGCTCGCGGGCAACCTTATCAGCTATTTACTAATGGCTTGAAAAGCGACGTAGATATTCTAGAAGATCTGGAGACCTATCTAGGGAAGCAACTAAACGTTATTGAGCCACAAACGCCAAGAGAGCTGGTTGAGCTTATTTCAACATTTAAATGCACAATCGCCGCTCGACTTCATGCCTGCATTATTTCTTATTCTTTGACTGTTCCGGTTGTAGGGCTTGTTTGGAACAACAAAGTCAAAATGTTCGGTGAGTGTATAGGTTATCCAGAACGTTTCTTTTCCCATCAAGATTTTGATGCAAATGAGATCATTGATCGCTTAACCCTGTCTGTCGCGGAAGGTTACGAACCTAATCACTATGAGCGATATAGAGAGACTGTGAACACTAGCATTAACAAAATGATATCTATGATTTAGGAGTGAATTATGAATGTTGCCTTGATTTTTGCTGGTGGTGTCGGAACCCGAATGCAAAACAGCACTAAACCGAAGCAGTTTTTAGAGCTATATAACAAGCCAGTAATTATATACACACTTGAGAAGTTTGAAGAGAACAAAAACATTGATGCCATTGTTGTGGTTTGCGTTGAACCGTGGATCGATTATTTACGCAAACTGTTGTTCAAATTTGATATTCAGAAAGTAAAGTTTGTTATTCCCGGTGGTGAAACTGGCCAGGAGTCTATATTTAACGGCTTATGTAAGATAGAAGAAGAATTTGATCATAACTCTGTTGTTTTGATTCATGATGGCGTTCGACCTTTAATCAATGACGAAATTATCAACCGAAATATCGAAGCGGTCAAAAGTCACGGTAGTGCGATCACTACTTGTCCTCCAGTAGAGACCTTTGTCCTTGTCGACAATGAAGA
>NZ_JAWOTP010000243.1:0-1112 GCF_033338935.1 Vibrio sp. Vb0598
TTAATTCCATTCATCAAAACAACAAATAAATTAAATATTATTTAATCAACAAGGCTTTTTATCATTTTTTTAATCACAAAACGTTGCTTTTTTTACTCAGAATGGCAAATTGAATCCATACCGATTAGAAATTGTTTAGTTTAGAAAGGATGTTGTATGTGTTCAGTATTTGGGATTTTAGACATTAAAAGTGATGCAGCGGCACTGCGTCCTATCGCGTTAGAAATGTCGAAAAAGCTTCGTCACCGTGGCCCTGACTGGTCTGGTATCTACTCTTCAGAAAGAGCAATCCTAGCTCACGAGCGCTTGGCTATCGTTGGTCTAAATAGCGGTGCTCAACCACTATACAGCCCTGATAAAAAACTAATCCTTGCCGTTAACGGTGAGATCTACAACCACAAAGAGATTCGCGCTCGCTACGAAGGCAAGTACGAATTCCAAACAGACTCTGACTGTGAAGTTATTTTAGCGCTGTATCAAGACATGGGTGCTGATCTTCTTGAAGAGCTAAACGGCATTTTTGCTTTCGTACTGTACGATGAAGAAAAAGATGAGTACCTAGTAGGTCGTGACCATATCGGTATCATTCCACTTTACCAAGGTTACGATGAACACGGTAACTACTACGTCGCTTCCGAAATGAAAGCACTCGTACCCGTTTGTAAAACAGTCAGCGAATTCCCTCCAGGTTCGCACTACAGCTCAAAAGATACAGAACCTCAGCGTTACTACATCCGTGACTGGAACGAATATGCAGCTGTTCAAGGTAACAGTACGAGTAAAGAAGAACTAACAGAAGCACTGGAAGCCGCTGTGAAACGTCAACTAATGACTGACGTACCATACGGCGTACTACTATCTGGTGGTCTGGATTCATCCATCACATCTGCGGTAGCAAAACGCTATGCTGCGATGCGTATCGAAGACGATGAAAAATCAGAAGCATGGTGGCCTCAACTTCACTCTTTTGCGGTTGGTCTTGAAGGCGCTCCAGACTTAAAAGCAGCACGTGAAGTGGCAGAAAAAATTGGCACCGTTCACCACGAAATGACATACACCATTCAAGAAGGTTTGGATGCTATTCGTGACGTGATTTACCACATCGAGACTTA
>NZ_JAWOTP010000244.1:0-1109 GCF_033338935.1 Vibrio sp. Vb0598
CTTTTACTTGCTTAGGTACCGGTGTTGGTTCACTGGATATTGTCGCGTTTTTCTTTGTTTTAGGGAAACTAGCGACATAAAGAGAACCATTCACAAGTGCTTTTGCAAATACAGGCGCATAAAGCTCTGGTGTCAGTTCTTCATCCGGTACGTTTGGGGGAAACTGACCAAGTAGATGATACAACTCTTCAACACGGCTTGAGCTAAGCGGTACGAAGTCATCTAGAAACGCCTTCGCACTCTGTTCTGAGTCAAACTTTTTGTGTTCACCTTTTGGGATTGGCTGACTGGAAAAATGAAAGCTTTGACCAAGGCAGTTGGTGAGAGGGATAACAAATTGAGGAATCATAGTTGTAACGAGTGTGTCCTTTCCTATTGCCTACCACTGACTTCACAAGTTTGCTTTGTTTTCATCTAGCAGGTACTGAGAATACAAAGCAAACGTGTGAAAGCCGGATCCTTTTCAGAATTCGACTATTCCTTGACTTGAATGCACTAAGGCGAATTTGATGCTCTTTAAAAAAGAATTGCTGAGCGTCGCGTACTCTAGCGGCTAAAAATGCCTTGAGTAAATGAACAATAGTGTGAGTGAGACTGAGGTCTCAGCGATTTGCCTTTTAGAGAGCAATTTCTTTTGTTAATTTGATTCGCTCCCCAGATAACAAAATTCACCAAGAAGATTCACAATAGTCGCATGACTGAGATACCGTGTCTCACACAAGAGAAGTTGACTCAAACTATAGAACGTTATGCTCATGTCCAGCGTGTCACGACAAGCTTCTGGCTCTCCATTGCATAACCGAAGCAATAAAAAAGCCGCCCTAAATAAGGCGGCTTTTGATGTTGTTAAGGTTCAATTATAGGTTTGGACCTGTAGAGGGAGTATGAGGTTGATTGTTACGCAGTTGCTGCATGCCTTGGAACATACGGATGAACCAGACAAGAATAGCTAACGCAGCGAATACCATTCCGACCCAAGGGATGAAGTAAGCGATGTCTTCGATCAACGTACTTTTCACCCAATAGTCACTCACCCCGACTAGCACACCGTTAGAGGTCGCTACGGTGACAATCAGCACAACAAAAAACGTCAGGTAGAGGAAGAAGGT
>NZ_JAWOTP010000245.1:0-1109 GCF_033338935.1 Vibrio sp. Vb0598
TTCTTCGGACACAACAAAGGGGTTAACCACTGGTTAACCCCTTTTTATATCAGTCAAATTTGAAATCTTACTTGGTAGGATACACTTGCTTCCAATCGTTTTTCATATCAGCGATTAACCAACCTTTCACTTTCGCTTCATCCAATCCTTTATCTAGCTTACCAATGCTAGAGGTGCGGTCATATTTCCACTCACGTTGGTCATCCGTGTGATGAACGTACATTGCTAAACGAGGACCAGGACCTGACGTCGTCCATTGCAGCATTTGTAGGTCACCATCTGAGTTGCCAAACGAAGCTATTGGGCGCTTACCAATGTGCTGATAAATTTGCTGCGGTTTTTCCGCTTTGTCGTTATTCACTTCAATGCCCGGTACGCGCTTAACTTGGTAACTACCATCAACATTAACGAACTCTGTAGATAGACGAGTACCAATGATACGCTCGGATGGGATGTTGTAGACATCCGTCGCCCAAGCTCGCATAAAGGCATTGCCACCACCAGACACAATGAAGTTTTTAAAGCCGTTGCTATCAAGATAATCCAACAACTCTAGCATTGGTTGATACACCATGTCGGTGTATGGGCGGCCCGTTACGGGGTGCTTAGCCGTACTTATCCAAGCCTGTACAATAGACGTGAACTCATCGCTGCTCATTCCTGAATGCGTTTTTTGCACCATAGTTAGAACATCTTCTAAGCTCAGCTTATCTATCTGTCCACTTAACACCAGTGAGTATGGTTTAGTCGTCTTCCAATCAGGGTGGCTAGCTGCTTGCTCTTTAATTTGGTCGAGCACAAACAAGATTTGGAAGTACATCGGCTTTTCTGACCATAACGTTCCGTCGTTATCAAAAGTGGCAATACGATCTTGAGGAGCAACAAAATTGGGAGAGTTAGCGTCAGTAACATCACTGACAAATTGGATAATTGCTTGTTTGGTTTGACCGTCGTTCCACGAAGGCAATGGGTCACTATTTTGCGCCAAAATCGGAAATGAAATCACCGCGACAGCGAGCGTAAAAACATTCAAGAGGTAATTTTTCATCAGTTGTAAACTCTTTATAGAGGGGAGTTTAATAATGGAGCATTCTCGAAGAAAAAATTCG
>NZ_JAWOTP010000246.1:0-1104 GCF_033338935.1 Vibrio sp. Vb0598
TGCTACAGTTATATCAATATCAATTCGATGTAATAGAGGTAGCCTATGTATCCCCACCTCACTGGTTTGGGTATTCATGATCCCAAGCAGATTGAACGTTATTCCCTACGTCAAGAAGCACATAAAGACGTGCTCAAAATCTACTTCCATAAGCAAAAAGGCGAGTTCTTTGCCAAAAGCGTCAAATTCAAATACCCACGCCAAGTAAAAAATGTCTTAGTTGATAGCGGTAGTCATAAATACAAGGAAGTAACGGAAATCAACCGTAACCTTACTTTGGTTATCGACGAACTCAACAAGATCACAAAACCAGCGAAAGTGTCTGAACTGGATGTAAAACAAAAGATTCTTTCTGATCTTCGCCATTTAGAAAAAGTCGTTTCTAGCAAGATCGCCGAGATCGAAGCGGATCTAGAAAAACTCAAATAGCCTTTAAGAATCGGTAAACAACAAAAAGGGTTGGTAAACATGCCAACCCTTTTCTATTTCTCTTCGCTAGAGCACAGCCTCTTTACTTAACGAGCTCTTCGTCCCACTCAAATCGAGTAAACAATTGCTGCCACGTATCGTCGATACTCGCTTTCATCACCAGCTCTTCATTTGTAAACGGATGCACAAAACGCAGCTCCGAAGCATGTAACAGCAAGCGGTGTGAATCAAATTCGTTACGGAACAATTTGTTGTGTTTACCATCACCGTGCGATGTGTCCCCCACAATTGGGTGACGTAGGTGGGCCATGTGACGACGCAATTGGTGCTTGCGACCAGTCTTGGGCTTCATTTCCATCAAACAGTAGCGCGTTGTTGGGAACTTGCCCGTCGAATAAGGCACTTCCACTTTCGCCAGTGGTTTGTAAGCGGTTACGGCCTCTTGAGCTTCTTTTTCTTGTGAGGCGAACTTATCTGCAATTTTGTCTAGTTCGACTTTTAACGCGTAATCTAAAACGCCCTCTTCCTCAATCCAACCACGGACAATCGCGTGATAGGTCTTCTCCATTTTGTGCTCAGCAAACATAGGCATCACTTGAGAAGCCACTTCACTGGAGAGCGCAAACACCAAAACGCCGGAAGTCGGACGATCCAAGCGATGCAACGGAAAGACAT
>NZ_JAWOTP010000247.1:0-1100 GCF_033338935.1 Vibrio sp. Vb0598
TCTCGCATCTTTGATCGCAGCCATGCGTGCTTTTTGTTGGTATTCCGCTTGATTGCTCACTTTCAATTGGATGTTGTCGACCTGATTAATGCCAGCTTTCAACGCCATATCCAAATACTGGTTAAGATCGGCTAAATCTGTCACTGGTACATTGATGCTGCGTGATGCTCTGTATCCAACCAACTCAGCTTTGCCCGAGTTAGGGTAGTGATACTGAGGCGCAAGATACAGGTTTGAGCTGGTGATATTATCCTTTGATAAACCAGCATCAGACAGATATTGGAGAAAATCTTCGACTGTTTTATCGACGGATTGTTTTGCTTGTTCCGCTGTCATGGTGGTATCCACCACTTTTACAGAAAAGGTCGCCATGTCTGGTGTTGCGACCACCTCACCGTAACCCGTTGTTGTTACGTGAGCAAATTCAGGCACATCAGCCAAGACTGAAACACTGCTAAGACTAAGAGCTGAAGCCAGCAAACACGAATACAGTTTCATTCGACAAATCCATCCATATCAATAGTGAAGTGTCTCCACAAATCAGCATCACCGACTTTGTTAAGTCGCCGAGCTGTAGGAGTAAGTGGTTTCATAATAGAAACTTCCGGTGATTATCCAAGCTCCTAACTTCACTTCTAACACAACTTTGACTGTGTAACTTTGGTGTAATTTCAACCATTCGTCATTTAATATTCGTCAGAAATGGTCGTCTATTCAATCACTACTGTGGTAAATGACGCTGTGCATAATTGACAATCGCTTGTGAAATCTCCTGCAATACGCCAGTTTCCAACTGCCAATGGTGCCAATAAATACGATAAGACATCAGGAAGCCAGGCGTAATATCAATTAACGAGCCTTGCTCTAGCTCATCAGTAATTTGCAGACGAGGGATCAAACAATATGCCACTCCAGCTAACGCCATTTTGAGAAAAGCCTCTGAGCTGCTGATGTTGTGATGAATCACGCTATCAGGACGCACATTGAAATGCTCCGTGAGAAACTTTTTATGTAAGTCATCATACTGATCGTAGGAAACCGCTGGCGCCTTTGCTAAGGTCTGATTGTTTACACCTTCAGAAAAGTAACGCTGATAAAAC
>NZ_JAWOTP010000248.1:0-1098 GCF_033338935.1 Vibrio sp. Vb0598
CCGAATTTTGATGTTTTTGGTCTTAATGATGTTAATGGGTAAAGCATAACGCCTTCTATACTGCGCGCCAAGTTAAGTTTGTTACCCACTTAAGCTTCTGAATTCATCAGGTCGAAGTGGGATAGAGAGGCAAAAATGAAAACGAAACCTTCTATTGGATTAATGGTTGTGATGCTGATGTTTCCGCAAATTGTAGAGACGATTTACAGCCCTGTACTTGGTGATATTGCACAATCATTCTCAATCACCTATTCGCAAGCAGCGCAAACCCTATCGATCTACTTTACAGCATTTGCAATCGGAGTCGTGGTTTGGGGTCTATTAGCAGATAAATGGGGAAGACGTCCAACCATGCTAGTTGGCTTGCTCGTTTATGGGCTTTCTGCATTGGTTGCGATGCAAACTGACCGCTTTGATGTGGTCATGTTGGCTCGAGCGTTGAGCGCCTTTGGTATTGCGGTTGGTTCCGTGGTGACGCAAACCATGTTGCGGGACAGTTTTTCTGGCGAAGAATTGGGTAAAGTATTCGGCGTAATGGGAATAGGAATTTCTGTCAGTCCGGTGATTGGCATGTTGCTCGGCGGCCAGTTAACCGCATTGGGCGGCTATCAAACCGTCTTTTTTACACTGTTTGTCATGGCGTTAGGCTTGTTTGTTTACAACGTTTTCAAACTGCCAGAGACACAAATTCAGAAACAGCCTTTGAATATTGGTTCACTTCTGGGACGAATGCTGAGAGATGCGCAAATCTGGCAATCGACGTTATTAGTTGCGCTCTACAATATCGCATTGTTTTCTTACTACCAATTAGGTGCTTTCACATTTGAGGCGTTAGGTTTTAGCTCATCGGAGTTTGGATACAGTGGCGTTGTACTTGGCTTAGGTACATTTGTCGGCAGCTTGTTGAATAAATTTTTGCTGGGTAAAGGACGAACGCAAACATCTTTGTTGTGGATCGCATCGATACTGTTGTTGGCTGGTGGGTTTGGTGTCTTTTGGGCTCAAATATCTATTTGGTTTTTAGTTCCAATGTTATTGGTCGTGATGGCGTTTGGCATTGCGATACCTAACGTACTAAGCGCTGCTTTGGTGGATTAT
>NZ_JAWOTP010000249.1:0-1098 GCF_033338935.1 Vibrio sp. Vb0598
GTAAAGGCAACCACACCGACATTGAGGATTTGGTTCCACATGCTGCCTTCAGGAATCGCCATGCCCGCTTCACTTGGCTGACCACCGACGGCAAGAGCAAGGGCAATCAACAGACCACCCGTTACGACGAATGGGATCATGTGTGATACGCCGTTCATCAAGTAGCGGTATAGGTCAGAGCGAGCTTGAGAAGCTTTGTCGGCAACCGACGCTTGCGTATTGCCATTGGACTCAGCTTGGTACGTCGGTGCGTTTAACGCTTCATTAATCAGTCCTTGAGCATCGCGGATTGGGGCTTTTACGTTGGTTTTAACCACGCGTTTGCCCGCGAAGCGGTTCATGTCAACTTGCTTGTCACATGCGACGATGATGGCATCTGCACGCTCGATTTCTTCTGCGGTTGGACTGTTTTTCACACCGATTGAACCATTCGTTTCAACCTTGATTTCGTAACCCATCGCCGCAGCACCTTTCTCCAGTGCTTCTGCTGCTCAGTAGGTGTGCGCAACGCCCGCAGGACAACCGGTAACACCAATGGTGAAACCTTGGTTCGCTGGAGCATCTGTCACTGGTTGCGGTTCTTCTTTAGCAAGAAGGAGTGCCAGTGCGTCTTGGCTGTTTGTTGCACCTAAAAACGCATCGATGAAACCATCTTCAATCAGTTTTGAAGACAGTTCTGCAAGTACTTCGATGTGGTGGTTATCGCCACCGTCTGGAGAAGCGATCATGAAGAACAGCTTTGAAGGTAAACCGTCTTCCGCGCCGTACTCGATACCTGATTTGCTTACGCCGATCACAACCGCCGGTTCAATCACAGCGGCGCTTTTCGCGTGTGGAATTGCCACGCCATCTTCAAATCCGGTATTTCCTAATTCTTCACGTGCTTTTATATCTGCAAGAAATTGTGTTTGGTCAGAAATACGACCTTGGGCATGAAGAACGGCAACCAGTTCTTTAAATACGTCTTCTTTTGAAGATGCTTTAAGATCAAGCTTAATTAAGTCTTCATTTATTAGTTTGGTGATCATTGTCGAACCCCTATAAATATAATTTTTATTTCAGAGGTATTTTTAAATTACTGAGAAAAAGACTGTAGTG
>NZ_JAWOTP010000250.1:0-1095 GCF_033338935.1 Vibrio sp. Vb0598
ATGGTGCTTGGTCCAACACCATCGCCTCTCGCCAAACGCGCAGGCAAATACCGTTGGCAGCTATTACTCCAAACCCAGCACCGTTCATTAATGCAAAAGTTATTAACCAGTGCCAAACCTGCTATTGAGTTGTTGCCTAATGCCAAAAAAGTTCGCTGGAATTTAGACATAGAACCACAAGATCTCAGCTAGCAAACGTTTAACTATGTAATGAATTACCTTTTAATGTGATGAGACTCACATCAAGATTGCAATTTTTGTTAAACAGACCGTAACTTTCCCGATAGAAATGAATAGACTATCCAAATTAGCAAAGTCTAAAGTGGGTTTACCCCATAGGCTTAGATTAAAACAATGACTATTCCCAAAATTTGAAGCAGTAGCCAAGCGATGCTTTATCGCCTACTCCCTAAAAATAACCACTAACAACGTGATTAGATAGGCACTGATTACCAGTGATAAAAACCTACGACTTCTGACAGGGAATAACGTCATCTTGGCAAAAATTTGAGAGGTTAAACACTATGGCGACAATGAAGGATGTTGCCCAGCTTGCGGGAGTGTCGACAGCTACGGTATCTCGAGCATTAATGAATCCAGAAAAAGTCTCTTCTTCAACAAGAAAAAGAGTCGAAGATGCCGTCCTTGAAGCGGGCTATTCTCCAAATTCATTAGCGCGTAATCTACGTAGAAACGAATCAAAAACGATTGTTACCATCGTTCCTGACATCTGTGATCCTTACTTTTCTGAAATCATTCGTGGTATCGAAGACGCAGCTATGGAACATGGCTACCTCGTACTGCTCGGTGACAGCGGCCAGCAGAAAAAGCGTGAAAGCTCGTTTGTGAATCTAGTGTTCACCAAACAAGCCGATGGCATGTTACTGCTTGGCACCGACCTGCCATTTGATGTCAGCAAGCCAGAACAAAAAAACCTGCCACCAATGGTCATGGCTTGTGAGTTTGCGCCAGAGCTAGAATTACCAACCGTGCACATTGACAACCTAACGTCTGCTTTTGAAGCGGTCAATTACCTAACTCAGCTTGGCCATAAACGCATAGCACAAATTTCAGGGCCAGACACAGCGGTATTGT
>NZ_JAWOTP010000251.1:0-1094 GCF_033338935.1 Vibrio sp. Vb0598
GAACTGGTCACTTTGGTGGTTCTAGTCAGTTCAATGCCTCTCATCTTTTTAGCGGGCTTCATTTGGCCAGTTGAGTCGATACCTGCTCCACTGCTTTGGATAGCCGATTTGAGCCCGAGTACTTGGGCAATAAAAGGCTTCTTGGCGCTCAACCAAATGGGCGCGACATGGCAGCAAGTTGCCAAACATTGGACAGCATTGTGGTTGCTTGTTGCGCTATGGGGTGGCGTGGCGTATTGGATAGCAAAACGTAACAACAAACCCGTTGTTACCGAAAGCCTAAGTTAATTTTTCTCTGCAGCTCAAAGAGATAAGTTGACAGAAATCACAATTCCATAACCAGATGAACAACAAAGGGGGCGAACTATCGCCCCCTTTGTTGTATTTGAACGCCTCACAACCTCAGATTGAAATTGACTTTAATCAAGGATTCGTCCGATAAATAACTTTAAACATTTGTGACAAATTTGTAACCAACACTCACAATAGCCTGCTCCAGCTTGACGTACAAAAATTCATCACTTTTAACATCGTTTTTTGCCATAAAAACCATCGAATTTTTGCATTTTATCGAATAACACCTTTCCTATACCGTAATTTTCGAGCGCACCAACGACTGTTTTATCAGCGGTTTCACAAGAAGTGCGCCGCTCTAGTGAGAGTCGAAAATCACGTCAAAAGGAAGTTATTATGAAAACTCTTATCGCAGTGAGTGTTTTATCTATATTGTCTTTCGGTGCCCATGCTGAACGTCAATCCAACGAACCCATCAAGGTCATCGAACCCATTTCTGGGCTCGACAGTAAAAAGATTGAATTGGGTAAAACGCTGTGGTTTGAACCGAGACTGTCGGCGTCGAACACCATTTCTTGCAACTCTTGCCATAACATCGCTAAAGGTGGCGTTGATAACTTACCAAGCTCAATTGGTCACAAATGGTCAATTGGCCCAATCAACTCACCTACGGTGTTTAATTCAGATTTGAATTTCGTTCAATTTTGGAATGGGCGAGCGAAAGATCTGCAAGAACAAGCCGCAGGCCCTATCGAAAACCCATTGGAAATGGCATTTACCCACCAGCTCGCGGTCGACAC
>NZ_JAWOTP010000252.1:0-1092 GCF_033338935.1 Vibrio sp. Vb0598
CGTAGAAACGGCAAATGCTGACGGCAGTTTCACTTACAGTGCGACGGCAGATGGCAATCCCGTATTTACGTTGGTAGTGAATGTGGATGGCTCTTACAACTTCACGTTGGAAGGCCCAATCGATCACGCTATTAATAGCGACGAGCTGACGTTGAACTTCCCAATCATCGCAACGGACTTTGATGGTGACACCAGCTCCGCGGTGATCCCAGTGACTATCGTCGATGACCAACCGACCATCACAAACGTCGATGCCATTACAGTGGATGAAGACGATTTAACGAGTATTGGCTCTGCTCAAGATGGCGTTGTTTCTATTGATGGCAAGTTCACCACAACGGAAGGTTCTGACCGAGTGGTGAGCTATCAACTCGATGGTTCGACGAACCCTGTAGCAGGATTAACGTCGCACGGCGAAGTTGTTGATTTGGTTGAAACAGCGAATGCAGATGGCAGCTTCACTTACACCGCGACCGCTAACGGCAATCCTGTCTTTACGTTGGTGGTGAATACCGATGGTTCATACAACTTTACGTTGGAAGGCCCAATCGATCACGCGACTGGTAGTGATGAACTGACGCTAAACTTTCCAATCATCGCGACCGACTTTGATGGCGATACGTCATCGGCAACCATCCCTGTAACCATTGTTGATGACCAGCCAACAATTAACAATGTTCAAGCGATCACCGTTGATGAAGATGACCTCGCGCAGATTGGCTCGGCTCAAGACGGTTCAGTATCGATTGACGGGCACTTCACCACCAATCAAGGTTCTGATGGTGTTGTGAGCTACCAATTGGATGCCAGTGCGACGCCTATTGATGGGCTTACTTCGCAAGGTGTTGCGGTGACATTGAGTGAAACGGCAAATCCAGATGGTAGTTTCACTTATACGGCAACCGCAGGAACCAATCCTGTCTTTACGTTAACTGTTAATCCAGATGGCAGCTACAACTTTACACTCGAAGGCCCAATTGACCATGCGAGTAACAGTGACGAACTGACGCTGAACTTCCCAAGCATCGCGACGGATTTTGATGGTGACACCACTTCTGCCACGATTCCTGTGACCATTGTTGATGACCAACC
>NZ_JAWOTP010000253.1:0-404 GCF_033338935.1 Vibrio sp. Vb0598
TGGTGAGATGTTAGATGCACTCCGAAGCCAAGTCTTCGATGACCGCGTCTACGCATTTACACCACGTGGCGATGTTGTCGACTTACCAATGGGGGCAACTCCACTAGACTTTGCCTACCACATTCACTCAGAAGTCGGGCACCGTTGTATTGGCGCCAAAGTTGGTGGCCGAATCGTGCCGTTCACCCATAAACTCCACATGGGCGATCAGGTCGAAATCATCACAGCAAAAGAGCCAAACCCATCGCGAGACTGGTTAAACCCATCACTAGGCTTTGTTCATTCAGGGCGTGCTCGTGCGAAGATCAACGCTTGGTTCCGTAAACAGAGTCGTGAGAAAAACCTCGAAGCGGGACGTGAAATCCTAGAACACGAGTTGGTGAAGATTGGCGCGACGTTAAAAG
>NZ_JAWOTP010000253.1:414-1092 GCF_033338935.1 Vibrio sp. Vb0598
TTAAAAGATGCAGAGCATTACGCCCTAAAACGCTTCAACGTCAACACGCCGGATGAACTCTACGTCGGTGTAGGCAGTGGCGACCTGCGTATCAATCAGATCATCAACCACATCAATGCACTGGTGAATAAACCAACGGCGGAAGAAGAGGATCAGCAAGCGCTAGAAAAACTTCAAGAAGCCGAGCACAAAGCACCAGCGCAAAGTCGCCCGAAAAAAGACGCGGTAGTAGTAGAAGGTGTTGATAACCTAATGACGCACCTAGCTCGCTGTTGTCAGCCAATTCCAGGCGATGACATTTGTGGTTACATCACCCAAGGCCGAGGTATCTCAGTGCACCGCAGTGACTGTGAACAGCTCGAAGAACTGCGTCATCACGCTCCAGAACGTATCATTGATACCGTATGGGGCAGCGGATTTGTAGGGTCATACATCCTCACCGTGCGTGTCGAAGCAATGGAGCGAGGCGGTCTATTGAAAGACATCACCACACTATTTGCCAACGAGAAAATCAAAGTGACCAGCATGAAGAGCCGTGTCGATTACCGTCGTCAGCTCGCCATCATGGATTTTGATCTTGAAGTGACCAATATTGAGGTGCTCTCTCGCGTTTCGAAACGTGTCGAGCAGATTAAGGATGTTATGTCGGTAAAACGCTTAGGCTAACTTTCACGTCGT
>NZ_JAWOTP010000254.1:0-1092 GCF_033338935.1 Vibrio sp. Vb0598
CGTGAGAAACCAAATATTCTAGGTCGACCAACAAACCTCGCGTAGGAAAAGCAAAATCATCGAGGGTGTCTAAGCGGTAATTGGCAAACAAGCCTCTTCGCTCAAAATCTAGATTACCTACAGACGCCAATGTCGATAACTCAATGCTACCCGAAGAGTATCGACCGCCCAATCTCAACTCTTGCCACAACGTAGGCTGAATGCCAATCGCTATCTCGGAAACAAACTCGGTATAAGACACTGGCAAAAAATCGTTCACCGAACTTAAACTCGAGTCATCATCACTGACCGGCAAGTTTCGCCCTTCACTGCTGTACGCCACCTTACCAGCCACAAAAAATTCTTGGCTCGACAGAACCGGAGAATACAGCTCCGCCTCAATGAGCTTATCTGTGCCCATCTCAACGTTGAGTGCCATTTCAGCACCGTGCGAGTTTAAGTTGGTAAAGTTAGTCGACATCCCTATGCCGTATTGGCTGTCGGTATCAAAGTCATCTTCAAGGAAGAAACGGAAGTTAAGGTAGTTTGGCCCCCAAGATTTTTCGTTAACGTCAAACACCAATAAATTCCAACCATCGACTTCTTCAAAGTGATAAGTAATTAACTCAAATCGGTCCAATGCATAGAGGTTTTCTACCGCTTTTTCGATTTCAGCCGTTTCGATTTTACGGCCAGTTTCCAGTTCCAAACGGTTGGTCAACAAAACATCGCTATAGTGGGTATTGTTTACGATCACAATCTCATCCACTACGCGATCGTCACCATAAACGAGCTTTTTGCGAACTTCCTGCTTATGGTCGATGTACTTTTGATACTCCGCGTTTGATAAACGCAGTCCCGCTAGCTTCGACTCCATTTCTTTGGTGATGTCATAACCAGATTGAAAAGCCCAAGGCATTTTGTCGAACTCAACGGTTTCCATTTGGCCGACATTGGGACGAATGTAAACATCGTGTTCTTGCAGGGTTTCGACTTGCTGCTGGGTACTGCGACGCACCAGATAGTTGGAGAGTTGGTCTGCAACGGTAAACAGCCCAGTAAAATCATCTTCGGTTTTGTAGTCGGTACTGATGTCTACCGCGATAACCACAT
>NZ_JAWOTP010000255.1:0-1092 GCF_033338935.1 Vibrio sp. Vb0598
ATCAAATCCAGTGCTTAACCAAACCGCTATCTCGCCGTAAGCTGCTGCAAAGTTTGATCAATGAACATGTTGAAGCACCTCAAGCTATTACCGCTCCTGTTGCAACAGAAGAAAGCGAACGACTGCCACTGACGGTGCTCGCGGTGGATGATAACCCTGCAAACCTAAAACTGATTTCAGCACTACTGAAAGAAAGGGTTGAAACCGTAACGGCTTGTAGCAATGGGCAGCAAGCCGTAAATCTCGCTACCGAGAAGAAATACGACCTGATCTTTATGGACATCCAAATGCCATTAATGGATGGCGTGACCGCTTGTCAGAACATCAAAGAGCTTGAGCTAAACAAAGACACACCAGTGATCGCCGTTACTGCGCACGCTATGGCCGGAGAGCGCGACCGCCTACTCGCAGCAGGTATGGATGATTACCTCACCAAACCAATTGAAGAGCATGTACTGCAACAAGTGTTGGTCCACTGGAATCCGAATACCTGTACAGAAAGCATAGGGAAAGTTGCGCCGTCCTACGTCGATGAACCAGCAAGTGAAGCACCTGCTACAGCTGAAAATACACAACCTGATGTGATTATTGACTGGCAAGCCGCATTGAAACAGAGCGCTAATAAGGAAGACTTAGCCAAAGATATGCTGCGTATGTTGATCGATTTCATTCCAGAAGTAGAAGAAGTTGTCGACCACGCACTTGAGCAAGACGATTATTCGCGTGAAGAGTTAATTCATGTGATCCACAAACTGCACGGCAGTAGCTCTTATTGTGGCGTACCAAGGCTAAAATCTCTCTGTGCTACGCTTGAACACGCACTTCGTTCAGGAGCCAGCATTGAAGAAATTGAACCTGAAATGTTTGAACTGCAAGATGAAATGATTAAGGTCACCACCACTGCAAAACTTTATCTAGAGCAGTAGCATTCTGACTAAACTTCATACAAAAAAGCCAGAGCATTTGCTCTGGCTTTTGTTATTCAGCTTAAAGGGTTAGGATTCAAGAATCACGGTCGCAACCGCGTAGTGACGTTCATCAGAAATGGATAAGTGCACGTGATTAACGCCCATCGTCTGCGCCATTTTTTGA
>NZ_JAWOTP010000256.1:0-1091 GCF_033338935.1 Vibrio sp. Vb0598
TAGCTTAAAGATTTGAGTAATTAAACGTAGTTGCGCTTCAGAAAAATCCTTGGATTGAGAAGAAGAAATATCTTTGAACTCAGAAGGAGAAACAAGCAGATAGTTATCACTCACTTCCCAGCGACCTTTCTCTGAAATATTAATTGTCGATTCAGCCGTCGAGCCTTGTGCGAACAGTTTGATGTTTGCCACGCGAATGTAATCGCCATTCGGCAGGTACTTAACGTTCGACTCCACATTCACTCGACGTAACGGGCCTACGGTATCGTCTGGCAAGTTATCAGTAATCACAGTCACCATGGTTGACTGCCATTCATTTGATGTAAGCACTTGCTCAACTTTAAGGTCACTGCCCCAGTACAACCAACCACTGAAAAGGATAGATACGGCCAAAACCGCAGATGCTACTTTAATCTTCATGCTGGCCTCCTTTATTTGCAGATGTCTGTTGGATCGTTTTGACCTGCGAAAATACGCAATGTCACGTTCTCATACGAGTGGTTGCTGTCATGAATGTAGTTCAAAATCAGCTGGTTATTTTGTCCGCCAGTGGCAATCACTTCCACTGGTAAGGAGTCTTCTGCATGGTGCTTAACGTAGCGTTCAATGCACTGCTCAATAGAAGGCAACCAGTTGTTGATTTGAGGGTGATTTACAGGTGTCATCACTGGTACGTTCTGATACTCACCAATCTGACGGAACTGAGATTCCGCTGGGTTTGTAAACAGCAGTACGCAAATCGGTAGTAATAGTGCCAAAAATAAAATAACGCGTGGAATCCAAGGATTCACAGCAGAAGCCACAGGTGCTTTTTCAGGTACTACTGGCGCTTCTGGTTCAACGATTGCGTCAGAAGTCGTCGCTAAAGACGGCTCTACGATCGTTTCTACCTCATTAGTAGAGGCGTCATTGTTATCAGAAGCTGGCTCTTCAACTTCAATTGAGCTTGAGTCTGAAGAAAGCGGGCTTAGGCGTTCAACAGTACAAATGAGTTGATAGCCTCGTTTTGGAACGGTTTTAACAAACTCTGGAGATTTTGTTGAATCCTTCAACATCTTACGCAGAGTAGAAATCGCTTGAGTCAGGCTTGA
>NZ_JAWOTP010000257.1:0-1090 GCF_033338935.1 Vibrio sp. Vb0598
GTCGGTGGCGGGATTGTAGTGCATAACGTGCCAGCCATTCATCACTTTGTAGAGCCGATTATTATGAACTTTAGTGGTCATTCGGTTGCTACAGCGATTCTGCCTATTTTGCTTAACGGCATTATCGGTTTTGTAGCGGGTTTGATTGTGGTTGCTGTATGGACGGTGGTAGAAAAGCTTCGCGGTAAATAATCCACATATAAAATGAAAAAGGGCCATGCTGTCTCTAATGCGGAGAACGTCATGGCCCTTTTTTATGCACGTTATTTACGTGAAGCGATTACTTCACTTTCCACTCAATTTGTTCGTTTGCACGAATAGGCACAACGATGTCGTTGCCAAATGGCATAGATTCAGGAACATCCCAAGCCGATTTTTCTAGCGTCACCGTATCTGCGTTGCGCGCAATACCGTAAAAATCAGGACCGTTGAAGCTTGCGAACGCTTCCAAGTTTTCCAGCTTGCCTTCTTTTTCAAAGACTTCTGCATAAAGTTCTAGCGCCGCGTGCGCAGTGTAAGAACCTGCACAACCGCAAGCCGATTCTTTCGCGCCTTTTGCATGCGGAGCGGAGTCGGTACCTAGGAAAAACTTCTTGCTACCACTGGTTGCGGCTTCGATTAGCGCTTGCTGGTGGGTGTTGCGCTTTAGAATCGGTAAGCAGTAGAAATGAGGCTTAATGCCACCGACAAGCATGTGATTGCGGTTGAAAAGAAGGTGGTGAGCAGTAATGGTAGCGGCAACATTATCAGACGCGTTGTTAACGAACTGTGCTGCGTCGGCGGTGGTGATATGTTCTAGAACGATTTTAAGATTAGGGAAGTCATTAACGATAGGAGCGAGGACGGTATCAAGGAATTCTTTTTCTCGGTCGAAGATATCAACGTGGTGATGAGTGACTTCTCCATGAACCAAAAGCAACATCCCGACTTCTTCCATGGCTTCGAGAACGTGGTAAATGTTCTTCGCATCGGTCACACCAGAATCTGAGTTAGTCGTTGCACCTGCTGGGTAAAGCTTCGCTGCGACAATTTTACCGGTTGCTTTTGCTGCACGAATCTCTTCTGGCGTGGTGTTATCGGTTAGGTAAAG
>NZ_JAWOTP010000258.1:0-1090 GCF_033338935.1 Vibrio sp. Vb0598
ATAATGTAACGGCGAGACATAGCAACACGTTACCAACGCCGTTTTATCTTCACTGGTGTGGTTAGGCAACTCGTAACTTAAAAACCCGACGATTTCCCCTTGTTTCTCAACCACGATCAATTGAGCCAGTTGCTCCGTCATAACTCGTGTCCACATCCTTTCTCGGCGCTCAATGGTAAACTGCTCTATATAGCTTTGTGGCATTAACCCTTTGTACGCCACCTGCCACGAATCGACATGTATTTTAGCAATTTGAGCTGCTTCTTCTCTGACAGCATTCCTTACTGTGTATCCCATTACTTTCCTTTCTATTCATCCTGAGTAAATACGCGCAATCGGTTATAAGCTTCAAAGCCCAAAGATTCGCACAACTTAATCGAAGGTGTATTTTCGATATTTACTCGGTATCTCACTTTACGATCTCGCGTTTTAACCTCCGCCACTAAGTGTGAAAGCAAGCGCTTACCGTACCCTTTTTCTCTCGCTTTAGGGCTAACCAGTAACGATAACGACTCAAATGGCTCCTTTCCTTCGTAGCAATATGACGCTAATGCCGCAACCAATTTACCCTCTTCTAAAATGCCATAGAAGAAGTGGCTATCGAGCTCGAAATCGGCTTTCTCAATATCTTCTGCGCTGTTACTACGTAAAAATACGTCAAGCAACTCATTGTCAGATTCAATATTCAAAGTGAAAACATCAGCATCTTTATTGAAGGTATTATCATTAAATAAATGATAGTCGACGTCGTCATATTCGCAGAATAATTGCAGGTTATTTAATTTTCTCTCTAGCTCACTCGGCTGAAAATGTTTAATTTTATGCCAGAGATTTTCCGGACAGGATAAAAGAGTAAACGCATCAGATTGGAATAAATAAACAGCGGTGTGTTCGGAAAACCTTTTCCAAAATTGGGAGTCATAGTAATAACCGTTGTACGGTTTTTGACTGAGTTCAAACTGATTGCGCCAAGAGCAATCGATTTCTGCTGTTTTCGCAGATGATTTTATAAGCATCCCTACCTCTCTACCTTTGCAGTAGAAAATTATAACTATTTGTTTCGTAGGAACTTAGAAAAACATGAATTTGG
>NZ_JAWOTP010000259.1:0-1090 GCF_033338935.1 Vibrio sp. Vb0598
AATGAAGAAGCTCGCGTAGTGCGTGAGCATGGCTTCGAAGGCAAGATCATGCGTGTCCGTGCGGCTAGCCGCAACGAAATTGAAAACGGCGTACAGTACGAAATCGAAGAGCTGATTGGCACTAAGATGCAGGCGGATCAAATCATCGAGATTGCATACAACTACAATACCGTTATTCCTGTTCACCTTGCTCTGAATACTTCAGGCATGGGTCGTAATGGTCTGGATCTGACAACGTATGAAGGTCAGGTTGAAGGTGTGGAAATCGCAAGCGATCCTAACCTAAAAATCGTAGGTATGATGACCCACTTCCCGAATGAAGGTCTTGATGAAATTCGCCGCAAGGTTGACCGTTTCAAAGTAGAAACAAAGTGGCTAATGGACAGCGCAGGTCTGAAACGTAAAGACATCACACTGCACGTGGCTAACTCTTACATCACGCTAAATCTTCCTGAAGCACATCTGGATATGGTTCGTCCTGGCGGCATGCTGTACGGTGACTACCCTGCAACCCTACCTTACGAGCGTATCGTGTCTTTCAAAACACGCGTAGCATCACTGCACCACCTACCGAAAAACAGCACTGTGGGTTACGACAGCAGCTTTACAACCACTAAAGAAAGCGTAATGGCGAACCTTCCTGTCGGTTACTCTGACGGTTACCCAAGAAAAATGGGCAATACGGCAGACGTGCTGATCAATGGTCAACGTGCAAAAGTGGTTGGCGTAACGTCAATGAATACAACAATGATCGACGTTTCCGATATCAAAGGCGTGAAGCCGGGTTCTGAGGTCGTTCTGTTCGGCAACCAAAAATCTCAAACCATCAATGCCGCAGAAATCGAGAAGAACGCCGACGTGATCTTCCCAGAACTTTACACCATTTGGGGCACATCAAACCCTCGCGTGTACGTGAAGTAATCTTACGACTTCCTTTTTAAACACTTCCTAACTCAAAGCGAGCTTCGTGCTCGCTTTCTTTTTTCGCTCAAAAAGCCCTGAAACACCGATAACGTTAATGTCATCTTGTTGTCTGCGACGAAAACCACATTTTGGTTGTGTTTGAAAGCCCATCCAATTGATGTTAAAC
>NZ_JAWOTP010000260.1:0-1089 GCF_033338935.1 Vibrio sp. Vb0598
ATTCTTTACACTGTAAAGTCCTGCTAAAACAAGCATTAAGGTCGCGATCAAAACCATAAAGCGGTTATTGAGTGACCAACGGATAATTGCTCCAATCATAGTTAGCCCTCGATCGCTTCAATTTGTTTCAAAACGTAGTCAGAACCTTGTTTTTCAACTAGAAATCGGACTTTCTGACCTTCTTTGAAACCGGATAAATCCACTTCATCACCCACAGAGAAGTTCATTTCACCGGCATCCCAGCTCCATTCTGAAACCGGAAGGTGATTGAGCGTGATCATGCCAAAATCCGCCATTAGCATGCTGATGTCTCCCGTTACCCAAACGTCAGTCGCGAGAACGGTGTCATCGGCTTTGTAATCGACGATTTCGTATTGACCCGATGCTGCTTTTTGAATTTCGAACTCAATAGCTTGACCCTTATGCAGCGAGCCCATATCGACGCCGTCAGCGAGGGTAAAGTTCATAACCATCCCCGGCCAATCCCACTCTGGTACGGGCTGGTGGTTGATGGTCAACATGCGATGGTCTTTCATCACATCAGTGATCTCGCCCTTCGTCCAAGCCGTTTGTGCAGTGGCTTCGGTCGGTGATGAAATGCGCGATAGATCAGCCGTTTGGCTCGATTCTGAATCCAACATAAAGTGAGCTGAGGTTACGATGCGATCGTCTTGAGTCAGGCCTTGTAGTACCTCGATTTTGTCGTCAGCTTCACGCCCGACTTCGATGCGCGTTGAGCGGTATTTGCCGTCTCCCTCAGACAGCACGACGCGAGTCATACCCCCCGAGCGGATAACGGACGACTTGGGAATGGTTAACACCGCGTTGTCGCTGACAGGTTGCAAGGCAATATTGGCGAACATGTTCGGTTTCAGCTCGCCATTGGGATTAGAGAATTTAAGACGAACACGAAGCGTGCGCGTTTTAGGATCCAAAATTGGATACACATAATCGACGCTGCCTTGCCACTCTTTACCCGGAATCGCATCCAACGTCATAGTGGCGTCGCTGCCTGCTTTCATCCAGTGAGCTTGGCGCTCAAACACTTCGGCATCCACCCATACGTTTTCAAGTGGGCCCGCGCTGATC
>NZ_JAWOTP010000261.1:0-1089 GCF_033338935.1 Vibrio sp. Vb0598
GTCTCTGCGTCAACGAATCACGTTTTGCCTTTTCTTCCGCTTCTTTTGCCGCCTTCTCGCGAGCTACTCGCTCTTGTTCCGCTTTAGCAATCGCCGCTTCTTTGGCTAAACGTTCCTGCTCTGCTTTACGTACAGCTTCTTCTTTCGCTTTACGCTCTTTCTCAAGTTTAGCTGTACGCTCTTTTTCTTGGCGAACACGTTCTTCTTCTGCTTTGCGTTCCTGCTCTTTTTGCTTGCGAGCCGCTTCAGCTTCTCTGGCCGCTTTTGCATCTTTCGCTTGCTGTTCTTTCAACTTACGAATTTGTTCTTCTTCAGCCTTACGGTTTTTCTCAAGCTGCTCCGCCTCGCGTCTTAATTTATCAAGACGATCTTGCTCTTTTTTGGCCGCTTTTTCACGCTGCTGACGAATTTCTTTCGCTTGTTGTTGCACCAGTTTAGGGTCTATCACGACAGCCTGAACCATCTGTCCGGTTGGCTCTGGTTTGGTCATCGCAAAATCAGTACCCCAGAGCAATGCTGCTACCAAGAGAGCATGCAGACCTACCGATATGACTATCGGTTTAGTGTACTCTTTCGATTGTTTCTTTTTGTCTTTCATGAATATTGACGTTTATTCCCTAATATCGGTCAGGAGCCCTACTTTAGGGATTCCAGCACGACTCAATTCATCAAGTAAAAGGACAACATCAGCGTATGGCGTCGCTGCATCGCCGCCTACTGCGACTGGTGAATCAGGTTTGATGGAACGCTCTGCTTTAACTCGAACAATGACATCTTGCAGTGAAAGACCACGTTGCACTTCTTCATCGTTCACGCTTAGGCCTAAATTGCCGTCACGATCGATTTCAATGATGATAAAGCTGCTATCTGTATCCCCTGCAAGTTCTTGAGCAGGAGTTGCATTTGATGTCTTTGGTAGATCGACATCTACGCCTTGAGTTACAAACGGAGCGGTCGCCATAAAAATAATTAACAGCACAAGCATTACGTCAATATAAGGAACGACGTTAATCTCTGCCGTCATTTTTCGCTTTTTAGGTTGATAACCCGCCATGCTTTATTCCTTATCCGCGCTGTCTCGGCCAGCCA
>NZ_JAWOTP010000262.1:0-1089 GCF_033338935.1 Vibrio sp. Vb0598
TTATTGGTTTGATTGCGCTTCGTCATGTTGTACTAGCAGAAACTAAATTGTTCTTTAACCCTTCAGTTCAATCTGATGATCTTGATGCGGTAAAAGCATAGCTCTACAAAGAACCGTTAAGCCTGCACTTAAACGAGTTAGAAACCTTAAAACACAAAGCCCGCTCATGTTTAGCGGGCTTTATTTTTATCTAGATTCAGATGACAGCGTTAATCACGTAACCACTGATGTTCAACCTTCTCTCCACGCTGCTCAAAAAACTTAGCGTTTTGCTGTTTGAACTGATCAACTTTAATATCCGCGATTGGCCAATGGGCAAAATCTTCCGTAATGAAAGACTCATCAACACCAAATTCCAGCGAATCTAAATGCTTACCTATGTAACGGTAAAAATAACTCTGTCCGACGCTATCACACACCATTGGCACATGCGCCATTCGCTGGCGATTCACTGATACGGATGCCCAAGTTGTGGCGTTCGGTTTGCAAGTTTTCTCCTGCACAACATCGATTTCAAACTTGTTGTCTAACGTCGTAGATACAAAAACGACGATCGCATCGTCAAGGTAAACTCGTCTTAACAAGAGCTGTTTGGTGTCGTGCGTTCGCGCCTTTTGGATACCATTAGAAAACGGCTCAAAGTGCGCCCAGTGCCACCCCCACTCCATCCCCCGAGGTGAAAACTTGATTTGTGGTAATGTCATCCAAGCAACAGCACTCGCAAACCCCAACAAAAACAGCGTCAACATTAAAGCAAGTCGGTATAAATTGCGCATTTAAAGTGGTTCTTCAATCAGTAACTTAATTCCTAGCGCAACAAGCACAGCACCTGTTACTCCTTCCATCCATTTCATAAAGCTGGCATTTTTGAGCAAGTTCTTTGCTGAGTTTAAAGCCCCAGCCAAGCCACATTGCCAAACCATTGCGATAACAAAATGGATAGCGGCCATCGTCATAGATTGCAACAATGGTGAGCCTTCCGGATTAACGAATTGCGGTAAAAATGCCAAGTAAAACACTGCCGTTTTTGGTTTTAGTACATTTGAGAGAAAGCCCTCTCTAAGCGAACGTTTTCCACTGTATACCTGC
>NZ_JAWOTP010000263.1:0-1088 GCF_033338935.1 Vibrio sp. Vb0598
TGCGGTCGACTCTGAGTACAAGCTGAAATTGAATGACGACTCGCGTCGCTTGTATCAAGTCAACAAAGAAGTCATCAATCCAGAACATCCATTTTCAAAATTCTCTGTCGGCAATTTAGATACGCTTGGCGACCGAGATGGTCAGTCTATTCGTGATGAAATTGTCGAGTTTCATCATTCTCAATATTCAGCCGATCTTATGACGCTGACGTTGTTTGGGCCTCAATCTCTTGATGAGCAGCAAGCTTGGGTAGAAGCCATGTTCGCTGACATCCCTAATCATCAATTAAGTGGCAAATCGATTAACGTACCGATTGGGACTGAAGACAGCACCGGAATTTTGGTTCAAATTGAGCCCATCAAAGAGTTTCGCAAACTCATTCTCACCTTCCCTATGCCGGGAATGGATAAACACTACGGCGTGAAGCCTCTCTCTTATTTCGCTCATTTGTTAGGTTACGAAGGCGAAGGGAGCTTGATGCTTCAACTGAAAAGCAAAGGCTGGATCACTTCCCTATCAGCCGGCGGCGGGGCAAGTGGCAGCAACTATCGTGATTTTACGGTCAGTTGTACACTCACACCAGAAGGGTTAGACCACGTTGATGACATCATTCAAGCTGTCTTCCAATATCTAACCATGATCAAACAAGACGGAATGAATGAGTGGCGCTACCTAGAGAAGCAAGCAGTGTTGGAGTCGGCATTCCGCTTTCAAGAACCTTCACGCCCTCTCGATTTAGTTAGCCATTTAGTCATCAATATGCAGCATTATCAGCCGCACGATATTATCTATGGCGACTACAAAATGTCGGGCTATGATGAAGATCTGCAACGTTCTCTGCTGCAATATTTATCTGTCGACAATGTCCGCGTTACGCTGATCGCCAAAGGACTTGAGTACAATCGCACTGCGGAGTGGTATTTCACCCCCTACTCCGTCACTCCATTCAGTAGCGAGCAAAAACGCTTCTTCCAACAAATTGATCCGCGTTGGCAGTTTGTTCTGCCAGAGAAGAACCCGTACATTTGTTACGACCTCGACCCAATGCCCTGTGAAACCGGGGGCTCACTACCGGAATTGATTGAAG
>NZ_JAWOTP010000264.1:0-1086 GCF_033338935.1 Vibrio sp. Vb0598
ATCTCAGCGGCGGCTGCTTTCGTGATGACACCAAACGCGTTGGCCCAATCAATCACCATGACCGATTTGGGTACTAACCAAGCCGTCGGTACGGTGGAATTATCAGAGAGTGACTACGGAATTGTATTCACGCCGAATCTGTCAGGAATTCCTGCCGGACTACATGGCTTTCACGTCCACGCTAACCCATCCTGTGACAGTGCAGAAAAGGACGGTAAAACCGTAGTAGGTGGCGGTGCGGGCGGCCATTACGACCCAGACAATACTGGCCAACATGGTTTTCCATGGTCCGATGGCAACCATCTTGGCGATCTGCCAGCGTTGTACGCCGACATGGAAGGAAACGCCAGCCAACCGGTTTTAGCTCCGCGCCTCAAAATGTCTGATTTAAAAGGCAGAGCCTTGATGATTCATGCTGGCGGTGATAATCACTCGGATCAACCAGCCAAATTAGGTGGCGGCGGTGCACGCATTGTGTGTGGCGTGATCGACTAAATCAAGATCTGTCTGATTCACACTTCCTCATGCGGCAGGAAGTGTGAATCGTTGTGTAAACCGATGCGATGTCGCATCGGTTTCAAGATGACTGTGATGCAGCATTAAAATGGACTGAACAATTTTAGTACCAATGCCTAGCGCGCCAGCTTGCGCATTCAGCTCTATTTGGTTGGAAAAAGTAAAACGAACTTGAGATGTATTATCGCCCCGTTTTACATCGCAACTCACGGTCGCATCCGACGGACTATGCCGAAGTGCATTTTCCAATAAATTCAATATCAATCGTTCTAATAACCCCTTATCCCCTATCGCTTGGAGTGGCTCGTCTACGGTAATGTTCAACGTCACGCCTTTACGTTGAAACTGACTTTGCATGGTTTCGGCGCATTCTGCCATTAGTTGGCCAATATCAATCGGAAGATACTCATAGATCGGCAGCGGAGCTTCTTGTTTTGCCACATCCAACAGAGCGTGCAATTGCTGGGAGAGTTTTTCACTGTTGCGAAACGCCACTTCAATGAGCGGCTCGGGGTCAGGATGCTGCAAACGCCAAGTTTCCAAATACCCAAGCACACTCGAAAGCGGCGG
>NZ_JAWOTP010000265.1:0-1085 GCF_033338935.1 Vibrio sp. Vb0598
GGTAGCTCTTTCCCTCCACTAACTGGTCCTAAGACCAAATTGACTGGTATTCCAGGCAACCCTTTGAACCTATTAGAGATTCCTCAAGGCTGCCGCTTCCAAGCTCACTGTGACCGTGTCCACGAAGCTTGTACACGAGTACCGACTCAGCTGCGTCAAATTGAACCTGGTCGTTATTCAAACTGCCACTTGTACGGCGATACGATTGCTCAAGCCAAGGTTTAAAACCAGAAGTCACGCTAGCTAAGAACAAAATTACACTGGAGAGAATTATGAGCAAACAACTCGGCGAACTGCTGGTTGAGGGTAAAAACGTCGTTAAGGACTTCCCTTTAAACAGTAACTCAATCAAGCAGTCAAAGATGCGTGCTATCAACGACGTATCTTTCAAAATGTACAAAAGCCGCGGTTTGTCAGTAGTGGGCGAATCTGGTTCAGGTAAATCGACCACCGCTAAAATGATTGCAAAAATGTACGCACCTACTGACGGCATCATTGAGTACAAAGGGCGTGATATTCAAGACATCACCTCAAGACAAGACTTGATGGCGTATCGTGAAGGCGTACAAATGGTGTGGCAAGACCCATTTGGCTCGCTAAACCCAACGCACAATATCTTCCACCATATTGCGCGCCCGCTGCTGATTCATAAGAAAGTAGCACCGGGCAACAAGAAAGAACTGGAAGAGCGTGTGTACGACCTACTTGAACAAGTTGGTCTTATTCCACCAAAAGAAACGGCGCAAAAGTTCCCGCACCAGCTATCTGGCGGCCAGCGTCAACGTGTAAACCTAGCTCGTAACATCGCAGTTGGTGCAGAAGTGGTATTGGCGGATGAGCCAACATCGATGCTCGATGTATCAATCCGTGCCGGTGTTCTGAACTTGATGGAAGAGATGAAGTTCGAGAAACAAATGTCTCTGCTTTACATCACTCACGACATCGCAACAGCGCGTTACATTGCTGAAGATCTCGCGGTCATGTACGTAGGTCACATGGTTGAATGGGGCGATACTGAAGAAATCATTCACGATCCTCAACACCCATATACGCAACTGTTGGTATCTGCGGTTCCAGATCCATCA
>NZ_JAWOTP010000266.1:0-1080 GCF_033338935.1 Vibrio sp. Vb0598
GGGCAGTTGTCGCTTGTATTGTTGTCGCATTGCCTTTGATGGTTCGCTCTATCCGGTTAAGTTTGGAAAGTGTGGATCCTAAACTGGAACACGCGGCATCCACGTTGGGCGCATCGCCTTTAAAAGTCTTTTTAACCATTACTTTGCCTCTGACGATTCCAGGGATCATCACGGGCACTATGCTGTCGTTTGCCCGCAGTCTGGGTGAGTTTGGCGCAACCATCAGTTTTGTGTCCAATATTCCCGGGGAGACACAAACCATTCCCCTTGCTATGTACAATTTTATTGAAACACCGGGAGCGGAAATGGAAGCGGCACGCTTGTGTATCATTTCTATTGCTCTCGCTTTATCGACGTTGATGATTTCTGAGTGGTTGAATCGTAAAGCAGCGAGTAGATTGGGTGCGAAGCGATGACAATTAAAATGCAATTCAAACAAACGCTTGGCGAAACTAACTTTGATATCGATCTTTCGTTACCACGTAACGAAATAAGTGCATTATTTGGACGTTCTGGAGCCGGTAAAACCACATTAATTAATGTGATTAGTGGGTTGGTGACGCCACAACAGGGCAGAATTGCAATTGGTGATCACGTCTTGTTTGACAGTGAACAAGGGATCAATTTACCAACGCATAAACGTAAAATCGGGTATGTATTTCAGGATTCGCGTTTATTTCCTCATTACTCTGTACAGGGCAATCTTTTGTATGGAGTGAAGGAAAAAGAAGACGCGTATTTTGATGCCGTGACGGACTTGCTCTCCATCAAACCTCTTTTAAAGCGTTTTCCAATCTCACTCTCTGGCGGTGAAAAGCAACGTGTCGCTATTGCTCGTGCACTGTTATCGAAGCCGGATTTGTTGTTGATGGATGAACCTCTCGCATCACTAGATATGCCCAGAAAGCGTGAAGTCATGCCATTTCTGGAAGAGTTGTCAGACAAGGTGAACATTCCCATTATCTATGTAACGCATAGCCTACAAGAGATTTTGAGGCTTGCTCAGCATCTTGCGATTATAGATAAAGGACAAGTAACCACATCTGGCAAACTTGAAGAGGTTTGGGCTTCTCACGCAAT
>NZ_JAWOTP010000267.1:0-1078 GCF_033338935.1 Vibrio sp. Vb0598
CTCAAGTCTGTTTGAATTCTATAAGAACAACAAATGACCATGTGCTGGGAGCAATAAGCTCCCAGTTTCGATATTTCGTGTCTGAGCATCGACAAGTTTGGGAGAGCAAATATGGACATAAAAAATAGCGTTATTGCGATTACAGGTGCAGGGCAGGGGCTGGGCCAAATGATGGCGATTACCCTCGCTCAATCCGGAGCTGATTTGGCTTTGCTCGATGTGAATGAAACCGGTTTACGAGAGACACAATCACAATGTCAGATGTTAAGTGCGAAAGCGTTCACTTATCCGGTTGATGTGACAAATGAATCGGATGTGGAAGCGACATTTGACGCCATTCTTCAAGATTTCGGTCAGCTCAATGGACTCATCAACAATGCGGGAGTGCTGCGAGATGGTTTGCTTGTAAAAGCCAAAGATGGCGTTATCAGCAAAATGTCGTTGGAGCAGTTTAATCTCGTCATGAATGTCAATGTCACGGGAACATTTCTGTGTGGGCGTGAGGCTGCTGTAAAAATGATTGAAAGTGGCTCACAAGGGGTCATCATCAATATCTCCAGCGTGGCGAGAGCCGGGAATATTGGTCAAACCAACTATTCCGCCTCCAAAGCGGCGGTCGCTACCATGGCAACAACGTGGGCACGCGAGCTTGCAAGGTACGGCATTCGAGCCGCTGCGATTGCGCCAGGGGTTGTACATACGGCGATGGCTGATCAAATGAAGCCAGAGGCGATCGAACGTCTAGAAAAGATGATTCCGGTAGGGAGAATGGGGGAAGCGAGTGAAATCGCTCATGCCGTCAAATACATTCTTGAGAGTGATTACTTCACCGGCCGCGTGCTTGAGGTGGATGGCGGAATCCGAATGTAAACGCTTTTTTCAGAGAATGACTCCCTCAGGGAAGCATATTTGTCTGCTTGGTGACGAGTCGCATTGAGGGCAGGATCTGCTTTCTTTTTTATTACCAATACACATATTCATGTAGTAAATAAAATTCTTGCCATATTTAATTAAGAATAAATACCATTCAAATATTACGTGAAATCATTAATTTGATGTTGGTCACAATTCTTTGGTT
>NZ_JAWOTP010000268.1:0-1077 GCF_033338935.1 Vibrio sp. Vb0598
GCTTTTGAGTTCAATAGAACCGATACGCTCAATTTCTCAATCTGACCTTGTTGGTACTGAGTACGGCGCACGCTGCTGCCAACCGCATATTGACGATTCACTTCAGAACGCGCATTGGTGTTTTGGCTGTCGTTTGTCGCCGCGTCACCAGTCACTGGAGGCTGGTTGCTGAGAGAACCTGGTACGCCAAGCGCGATTTGGTCAATCGAATTGTTTTGAATGGTGTGTTCGTTACGAACCACTGGCGCGTTATCAAGGATTTCTCGCGTTTCTTCCACTTGGCTGAAATCCATATCGGCTGCAACCTGAACGCGGAAATTACTAGGACCAACAATCGGCGTTAGCATGTCTGCCGCACGTTGGATGATTTGCTTCTCAACGTTCTTTTGGTATTCCAGATACTTCGCGTTTACTTTGCCCGCTTCTGCTGACGCCACATCTGCACTCAACAATCGGCCATATTGGTCAATGACAGAAACAAACTCAGGCTTCATTGCCGTCACACTGCCGACGATCAAGTTGATGATCGCTTCAACCTGTTCTGGCTTAAGGTCTTCACCCGGTTTGAGTTCGAGCATGACAGATGCAGACGGGTTTTCACCGTTTTGGCGAACAAACAAAGTTTGACGAGGAATCGCAAGGTGAACACGCGCATTCGCTACCGAGTTTAGCGACATGATAGTGCGTACTAACTCACCTTCTAAACCATGACGGTAACGCGCAGTCTCCATAAACTGGCTGGTACCTAATGAGCTGTCTTCTTTCAGCGAATCCAATCCGGTTGGCAGTTTCGCTTTTACACCTTTTGACGCCAATAACATACGAATGCGAGCCACCTCACCTTCAGGAACCAGCACTTGGCCGTTCTGCTCCTGCATGCGGTAGCTCACACCTTCACTCTCTAAGACCGAGACAATCTCACCAATATCGAATCGCTCTTGTTGGCTGTAAAGCGGACGGAAGCTTTGAGAAGAACTCCAAAGCGCAACCACAATGATCGCCGCTACAATCGCCGCGAGAACAGCGGATAGAACAAGATTTCGTTGGCTACTTGACCAAAGCTGCTTAAGCTTATTT
>NZ_JAWOTP010000269.1:0-1076 GCF_033338935.1 Vibrio sp. Vb0598
TTTTGCTATCGCCGAGTCTCGCACCAGTGAAAATGAAGGTCCACAAAACGTCGACAACATCCTAGAAAAGACGCTAGAACGTATCGAACTGCTGTACAAAACGCCGCAAGATGGCGTGACAGGTGTCGATACTGGTTTTACTGACCTCAACAAAAAGACCGCGGGTCTCCAAGGTTCTGACTTAGTTATCGTGGCAGCGCGTCCATCGATGGGTAAAACGACCTTTGCGATGAACTTGTGTGAAAACGCGGCAATGCAGCAAGACAAACCCGTTTTGATCTTCTCGCTAGAGATGCCGGCGGAACAGTTGATGATGCGTATGTTGGCATCCTTGTCTCGCGTAGACCAAACCAAGATCCGTACGGGTCAGTTGGATGATGAAGACTGGGCACGTATTTCTTCTACCATGGGTATCCTGATGCAGAAGAAAAATATGTACATCGATGACAGTTCAGGCTTAACGCCAACCGAAGTGCGTTCACGTGCCCGTCGTGTTGCTCGTGAGCACGGAGGTCTGTCAATGATCATGGTCGACTACCTTCAGTTGATGCGCGTACCTTCGCTAACCGATAACCGTACTCTTGAGATTGCCGAGATTTCTCGCTCGCTTAAAGCACTGGCGAAAGAGTTGAACGTGCCTGTCGTTGCACTATCGCAGCTAAACCGTTCCCTAGAACAACGAGCGGATAAACGACCTGTTAACTCGGACTTGCGTGAATCGGGTTCCATCGAGCAGGATGCCGACTTGATCATGTTCATCTACCGTGATGAGGTCTATCACCCAGATAGCCCATACAAAGGCACGGCGGAAATAATTATCGGTAAACAACGTAACGGTCCTATTGGCTCGGTGCGTTTAACATTCCAAGGACAACACTCGCGCTTTGATAATTACGCGGGTCCAGCATTCGATATTGATGATGAGTAATGCTATGAGCTACATGAAAGCCGCAAAAGCATGCATTGACTTGTCTGCGTTGCAGCACAACTTGCAGCGTGTGAAAGCGCAAGCACCAGAAAGTAAAGTGATGGCGGTAGTGAAAGCCAACGGTTATGGCCATGGTCTACGTCATGTG
>NZ_JAWOTP010000270.1:0-1076 GCF_033338935.1 Vibrio sp. Vb0598
TGATACTCAGAGACCAGTTCATAAACTTTACTCATACCCTTCCTCAATCTTTACTGCCTTTACTACGTTAGGCTGTGTTACCACTTCTGTGCTGTATATATATACACCTTAGTAAACGAAATCTATGCCTAAATGATTTTTCTCACTCATTGTTAATAATTTTTGTACTTTGTCTATATGGCTATAGCCTTATTCGAGTCGCTCTGATATAGTACTTCGCCCTAGTTGATAAACACTCCTCTAATATCAACTTATAGTTTCCACAACTTTTCCCCAAAACTTCTCTAAAAAGCTCGTTATCCCCAAAAGCTCATCTTTTATCCACTTTGAATATTTTACCCACTCACTCAATAAATCACTGTTTCATTTGCCTATTTTGCGCATAATACTGACTAAAAATGCACACAAAACAAACCGCGTTGCATATAAAAGATCTTTACTCAGATCTCATCAACACACTTATCCACAATTTTAGTGGATAAGTAACTCTAGCCCTTTACTGGCAAGCACTACAAAAAAGTAAAGCGCTTTAAGCACAATTTTTTCAAAAAAATGTATTTTTTTACTGTTGACACTAGTTTTAGTGCTCGGTAAGATTCGTCCCGCTTTCAAGCAAAGCAATTCCCCCTTAGTTCAGTCGGTAGAACGGCGGACTGTTAATCCGTATGTCGCAAGTTCAAGTCTTGCAGGGGGAGCCAAATTCAAGAAAAAAGCTCAGTTGAAAAACTGAGCTTTTTTCGTTTTTAATCGTCAAAAAATCTGCTTAAAATTTCTATCCACTTGCTAAGTATCAGAGGCCAACTCAATCGTTCGTATGGGCCACTCAGGATTCGCGCACTTTTCGTTAGCTCTCATTCCCCCAACAAATTATTCACCAAACTATTAATTCCGATACAAATTCATCTATCTAACTCACATTGACGGTTATTTTTCAGCCGTGTGTATAAAACCACATCGTTCACTGGTTGTTATTGGTGTCACAAAACACGATAATATTGGGATCGGATTTTAAGAACGTAATAACTATGACCGAATATGTTTTGTTGTTGGTCGGCACTGTGCTGGTGAACAACTTT
>NZ_JAWOTP010000271.1:0-1074 GCF_033338935.1 Vibrio sp. Vb0598
ATGATGACCAGTTACAGCGAACAGGTGTATCTTGGCAAACTGTAGTTATGTCTTTGCCTGATGATGGTTCTGGTGATCTGAATAAGGTTCGTCACATTATCGTGAATGATTTCAAATCGGCTACCTATAAACTCGCACTACTGCGTACTTTACTACGAATTGCAGATGCTCATTCTGGTGCAGTGGTTGATCGTAGTGACGGTAAAGTTGTCATCCCATTAGGATTAGTCGGCTTATATTGGATTCGTCAATTTAAGCGTTTAATCGATAAAGAGAACATCCAGCAGAACTCGAACTCGTCTAAAGGACTAGGATTTATCAAGCCGGAAGGTTGGGGCAGACTTTCCCATTTAAGCCCTGATGATCTTGCTATAGGCGCGACATTTTTTGGCGAAGACGCAGCGGCGATGGATAAAGCAATAAAAGATAGCTTAAAAACCATAAAAGATGGCCCCGTCGCTTTTACCTATCAGGGCGATAAATCAAACCCTTACTTTGAAATGATTCGTTCAGCTAAAAAGCCCAAAAGTTCAATTGTTGTGGATAGCGAGTGCCTCGAAAGCTATGGGCTGTTTGTGTTGGATGAAAGCCTTTGGGATTGTTTTCGATTGTATAACTCTTGGATTGAGCCGCTGGTGGTCAACCAATGGATTATGGAAATGCAACGATTTCGGTCTAATCAAGAGCGGGGTATTCCACTGCAAACGTATCACGATTGTTTGGTCTGGATTGATAAAGACCATGATACGCGAGTGGTGCGAAAGAGAATTGAACAGTTGAAGCTCAGCCACTCCGACATTGTCAGCGTATGGAGTGGAAGCAAATTACGAAATGAGTATCACGTTGATCACTGTTTGCCTTTTGCTTATTGGCCTAACAATGATAAGTGGAACTTGCTACCAACTTCTAAGGCTGAAAACCTGAACAAACGTGATCGTATTCCTGCTAGCTATCGATTAAACGCATCTAAGCCGCGAATTTTGGATTGGTGGCAGCTAGCTTGGGGAGAGACGGATAGTTTGAGTCGGACATTTTTTACCGAGGCTTCATTGTCGCTACCTAATGTGCCAGCAT
>NZ_JAWOTP010000272.1:0-1070 GCF_033338935.1 Vibrio sp. Vb0598
TGAAAATCGCCGACGAACGGATGTATCAACAAAAACACGGCGGATAAAAAACAAAGCCCAGATTGATTCTGGGCTTTGTTGTATTTACAGAGTGAGAAAGATAGGGAAGGCAGAAAACTGCCTCCCCCAAGAATTCTCTATGCCAATTTGAAAGCACTTAGCTGATGTTTTAGCTCCATCGCTTCAGCTTGGTAACCGGAAACAATCTGGTTCAAGTCATCAGCGTGCTGACCCGTTTTGTGCGCGATGCTCGCCAATACGTCGATATCTTGGTCGATGGCTTCACATGCTTTAGATTGCTCAATGGTCGAGTGCGTAATGGTGCTGATGTGATTGTTCACGTGTTCGATGCTGCTTTCGAGTAAAGACACACTCTCATTCACTTGTTGCACGGATTCAAACGTGTCGTCACTGGCTTGTTTGCTCTTCGCCATGCTTTCTACTGAGAAACGGGTTTTCTCGCCAATTTGGTCCAACAGTTTGCTGATGTTCTCGGTAGCTTCTTGGCTGCGCTGCGCCAAATCACGCACTTCAGAAGAGACAACCGCGAAGCCGCGACCATGCTCGCCCGCACGAGCGGCTTCGATTGCTGCGTTAAGGGCTAATAAGTTGGTTTGTTCAGAAACGCTGTTGATGGTCTCGACAATTTGGCCAATGCTCTGCGTGTCGTTCGCCAATTCTGCCATGCATTGTTCAGTGGCGTTGATCTGCTCCAACAAGCTTTGTACGGAGCGGTAAGACAATTCACTTTGGGTCTGGCAGTCGACCACTTTGTTATTCATGGTTGTGGTGTCACCCATTGCGCGCTCTGCGGACTGAGCGATTTCCACACTCGATTGTGCGAGTTCAGTCATCGCGGTTGCGATGTTGTCGCACTTAGCGATGGTAGAGCGGCTACTGCTATCAAGATCCTGCGCAGATTCAACAATGTTTTGTAGTCGATTTGAGCTCTCGTTATTGGTCTTAGTAACGTCAAATAGCAGCTTTCTGAAGTTAGAGATCAAGGCATTAATGCTGTTCGAGATGGAAGCGATTTCATCTTTGCCGCGAGAATCGAGTTCAACCGTCAT
>NZ_JAWOTP010000273.1:0-1067 GCF_033338935.1 Vibrio sp. Vb0598
TCACCGCTCGTGTACATAATCTTCACGATACGAGTATCGACAACTACTACACCGTTTCGCATGTCGTCGTGCATCCAAACTACACTCGTATCTCGAAAGCGGATGTTGACAGCAAGGGGAATGTGAAGCCTATTCAAACGGCGCTCGATAATGACATTGCGTTGCTTTACCTTACTCGCCCAGTTACTGGGGTGAATGTGGCTGACCTCGCCACGAAAGAAGACATGATCAGCATTGAGGCACGATTAGCTGCGGATTGGAACGATAACTACGACACCAACCAGCGAACTGAAAATGTTCAGGTTTATGGGTGGGAAACAACAACGCCAATGGCATCGGAGGCTTCTCCTTTGTTACAAACCACTCAGATCGGTTTTCTTCCGATAGACAAGTGTTATGAGCGTCTGGAAATTGGCAATAGCTATCCGGGGTTGATTAACTCTAGAACCAACGCGACTAAGATCTGTACAGTGCCCACATTCAATAGGATTTTAGAGCCAAGCAGCAGCACTCAATATGGTAACTCTGCTTGTAAAGGGGACAGCGGTGGCCCGCTGCTGGACATTGCGACAGGCAAGCAAATTGGGGTCGTGAGTGGTGGTCCTTTGGTATTACCGACTTGTGGCTCGCTGACCATTCCAAGTTTTTACACGAAGGTCAGTAACTACTACGATTGGGTTCAGTCTTACATTACTGCCGACACACCACCAAACCGTTACATCACTGAACCAAATTTTATCATCAATGCTAGAGAAGAAGCGGGCAAAGAGTGTCACGATGGTATTGCAACCAATAATTGTGATTTCAAAGGTTCCGATGACGATGGCGGCAGTCTAAATCTCTGGTTGTTGGCTCTGTTCGCTCCTGTTGCACGGTGGCGCAGACGCGAAGTGTAATCACGTTAACGATGTTGAAAGAAACGAGCAGCGCACGTCGCTGCTCGTTTTATTGTTAGGTTGGCGCTGTATAAATGGCGATGAGTGCGTCATCAAAATGAATATCCTTACGCCATGTAAGAATATTGCCAAGTGATCGCGGATTTTAACGTTTTATTACACTCTTCACCA
>NZ_JAWOTP010000274.1:0-1067 GCF_033338935.1 Vibrio sp. Vb0598
CATACTTGTAAGTTGAATGATCTAGACTTAGATGCATTGCTAACCTTTTTATTACAGCGCGATAAGGTTCGCGAACTCGAAGGCAAGTTCGTCGTCAACATGGCGCGTATTTGCAACCATTAAGCGGCGTCTGAGGTTGTTTCGGTAATCGAGGGCGTATCTGATTTCGCCCTTAGCCGTATACTCGCACAATCTCCTTACTATACACTGGTCGCCATTTTTTTCGTCGAGGCCAGAACATGGATATTCTTTCTGCAGCGACCATGCTGTTTCTTATCATGGACCCTCTTGGCAATTTGCCCATTGTGTTGTCCATTCTTAAACACATCGATCCCAAACGTCGTCGTAAGGTGCTCATCCGCGAGCTGATTTTTGCCTTATTGATTTTGATGTTGTTCTTGTTCGCCGGACAAAGCATCCTGAGCTTTTTGCACGTACAGCCGGAAACTTTGAGTATCTCTGGTGGCATCATCTTATTTATCATCGCAATTAAGATGATTTTCCCAAGTGCAGGGAGCATCACCGGGTTAGCGGCGGGTGAAGAGCCGTTTATTGTGCCAATGGCAATTCCAATGATTGCTGGCCCATCAGTGATTGCCGCGTTGCTTCTGCTTTCTTCCCAGCATCCCGACAAACTGGTCGAACTCTCAGCGTCGGTGGTGATTGCGTGGGGCGCGACCTTCTTTATTTTGATGTTCTATGGCTTTTTCAATCGTCTGTTGGGCGAACGCGGTCTGAAAGCGGTGGAACGCTTGATGGGCTTGTTATTGGTGATGATTTCCACCCAGATGTTCCTAGATGGTGTGAAAAGCTATTTGGGATAAATCAAAGACAACAAAAAGCCGCTCTAGTGAGCGGCTTTTCTTTATAACGATGTTTACATCATGTGTTTACGACGAATGTCGAGCAGGGCAAAAATACCAAAAATCAAAATGGAGTACTTTTCCCAACTGCTCATCTGAATCTTATCGCCAAATGCACCAATGAAGATCGCCATTTGCAAACCGTGCATGATGAACAAGAAGGCTGTCATGATGTACAACGCAATCGCAGCATTACCTGGAAAT
>NZ_JAWOTP010000275.1:0-1067 GCF_033338935.1 Vibrio sp. Vb0598
GCTTGTTTCGCCCAATTTGCTTTGGCTTTGATCGAGCGTTGATCTTCGTAAGAGATAAAAACTTTCTTTTCAGGATTCCACAAGTACGGCGCTTGGGATTGCTCATCATACTTGTACTCGTAGCCCTGCTTCGCTCCATAGTTCTTCACTAAATCCCAGAACATGAAATAGCCGTTCTCACCCGTACCAAACTGCGCTCCTTGCTCGGATACGAGATCTTGCGTTGGTAAGCCACCCGAAAAATCTTTAGTACCTTGCCAGCCACGCCCATAAAATGCAGCGCCAATCACCAGTTTTTCACTTGGAATACCCAGCTCGATCATCTGGTTGATGAACACGTCTGCGCCCATGCCCCACCAGCTTCGCTCTGTCGCGTGCAAGTTGGTAGTATGGCCAGTTTGTTGCCCCCACCCACCAAGAAAGTCATACGTCATCGCAAACATGTTGGTTAGGTACGGTTCTGCTGCTTTCCAATCGATACCTGCCGCTTTTGGACCAACGCCTACCGCCGTAGAAAGCTCGTATTCACGTTTGGTTTGATTTGTGAGTTCATCTAACTCTGCACGCATGGTTTTCACCAAGTAGGTAAACGCCTCACGCTCAGACGCTTTTTGTTCATCAGAAAGCTTGGTATCTGGGTTCCAAGGCGACGTTGTTAAACCGCCACCGCCTGGGTATTCCCAATCCAAATCAATGCCATCAAAGAAATCATATTGAGCAATCAACTCAACGGCACTTTGTGAGAATTGATCCATCGCTTGTTTGTTTTTCGCCATAGCATGGAACGGTTCGGACATTGTCCAACCACCAAAAGAAGGAAGAATTTTGAGATCAGGATGTTGTTTCTTCATTTCGGCAAGTTGAGCGAAGTGACCTTTGTATGGCACGTTAACTGAGACAGCGCCAAAGTTCTTTTCCAGTGCCGCTTCGGTATCGACAATGATCGCCGTATAGGGATCTTTTCCTTCGCATTGTTTAGCTACTAGGTTTTGCACCGTTTCAGAAGCACCGGTATGAGGACCGCACATACTGAGAAACGCGTAAATCACATGTGTCAGTTTATCGGC
>NZ_JAWOTP010000276.1:0-1066 GCF_033338935.1 Vibrio sp. Vb0598
GCTGACTTGGCTTTTCACGTCGAAGTTAAGGTGATCACCCCACAACGGCGTGTAGTAGTTCAAATCTAATTGAGGAAGCAAACGATATGGACGGTTTTCTTCTTTCAAGAGGATTTGGAAATCTCGAACGGTTAAAGACGCATCCCAGAAATCTGAACGGTACTGCACATGTCCTTCTTGGACTAACTGGCCGTCTTCACGGTTACCGATGTCAGAGTCCAAATCTAGGAAGTAATCAATGTCACTGACTTGTGAGTAATCAACTTTAACAATCCACTGTTTATTGATAATTCCATCGTGCTTAACTTGGTAACCCCAGCGAGAATCATCTTGATATTTTTTATCGCTGTTGAGGTATTCGCCTTTCAGTTTACCTTCACCCCAACCATCGGTTAGGTAACGGAAATCGGTGTCGAGTTTGGTGCCACGTTGCTGCATGTAGAGTGCAGTGAGTGTCATGTCGTATTGAGGTGCGATGTTCCAGTAAAATGGCACTTCCACTTCCATACCGTCACTAGAACCGTAAGAAAGAGAAGGGAATAGGAAACCGGTTTTACGCGTGTTGCCAATAGGCATGGTCATGTATGGCACGTAAAACACGGGCACATCCATGATCTCAAAACGAGGGTGGTGCAGCGTGGCGGTCTCTTCGTCTTGGTCTACATCGATACCAGACGCAACCAAGCGCCATGAATTATCGCCTTCCGGACATGATGTGATTGAGCCATCTTCTAGTTCATAGACAGACTGACCTGTACGCGCAATGTAAGCAGCAGTACCACGACCTTGTTGGCAAAGAAATTGGTATTCGGTGTTTTCAAGCGAGAAGGTATCTTGGTTGATGTCGTTGGTAACACGATCTGAACGGGCTTTAACTTGTCCGTCATTGAAGGTCACGTTGCCTTCTGCCACCACCACGTTGTCTTGTTGGTGCAGGGTTACGCTATCTGCGGTGATTTTCTTCGGACCTTGCGTTACTTGGACGTTTCCAGAGTATTGTGCTTTGTCACCATTAATGGCTTGCAGGTTGTCCGCTTCTACCACTACTGGGGTATTAAGAGCGTCC
>NZ_JAWOTP010000277.1:0-1063 GCF_033338935.1 Vibrio sp. Vb0598
ATTCCCTAAAATATAGCTGGTCACATTTTCGCCCGTGAGCACCGTTCTTTCACTAAAGTTAAGAAGCTTTAATCGATAAGCTGCCCCTTTTCCCATAGCAAAAGCCCAAGAAGGGTCGAAGTTAAGATCTGTCATTGAGTAGGCGATATCTCCAAATACAACATACTCCAAAGGCTTGAGATATGGATTAGCAATCAAAGCAACACCTATCACCTGCATCACATCCGAACGTTTGTCTTGCGTGGCTGCCTCGATGTAATCCTGAAAGGCATCATCTTCCATGTCGATATTGGCATTTCTCATTAAACATTCTGGCGTGGCACAACTCGCCTTAAAACGAACATTAAACGATTCATTATTCACCACTAGATTGCGTCGATAACTGCCATCTTGAGAGACATTATCTACCTCTTCCGTACGGCGTGATAATCGATTTTCTTCGAGTTTTCTAAGGGCTTCTCCCCCCTCAATAAAGCCATTTTTAATTTGATGAATGAGGTCATATCCAACATCATAAGTAATATTGTTTTTGTCATAACCTTTCAAAATAACATCGAACGCCTGACTAAACTCTTTAACGGCTTGGCTGTGTACTGACGTTTCCAAATCTAACGAAGGAAGAATAATCAACAGCGCTTCTGTCGCTTTAACAACCTCACTTTCTAGTTTTCTTTTCTCAACTGTCTTCTTTCTAATAGCTGCGTATCGCTCTTCACTGGCTTGAATTTCTTGCCAGTTTTTTTCTCGCTCCTGAAATCGTTCTCTACGCTGTCTTTCAATTTTTTCTCTAGGGGTTTCTTTTGGCACTACGGATTCCTTAATTGCTTGATTTGATGGCATTAGCGAACCTGTCGGAGCGAAGTTTCTCGCTTCAGCTCGCCTTAATGCCAATCTAGAAGCCTCCGCTTCTCTAGCCATCTTACAAGTAGAACATGGGCACACTGACGGATTCGAGTGCCCAATAGGGCAACGATGAGATTTTGAAGGGTCAAAAATATCGGGAAGCCCCCCATTCAAGCTATGCATTCGCACACCCATAAGAAAAAATTGAACAGTGACAATA
>NZ_JAWOTP010000278.1:0-1063 GCF_033338935.1 Vibrio sp. Vb0598
AAGAAAGCTGCATGATCGCAGCTTTCTTCTATAGATAGATATATCTGTAACTAGATACCTGAACCATCTTGTTCATTACCATCATCTTCATGAAGTCCACATTCACGCTTTAAACCAAAGAAGCGAGTCTCTTCCTCTGACATTCCTGGCTCCCATTTACGTGTCGTATGTGTATCCCCAACAGACAAGTAACCTTCTTCCCAAAGTGGGTGATAGGTAAGACCATGTTGCTCGAGGTAGTAGTGAACATCTTTATTAGTCCAATCGATTACGGGCAGAAACTTAAACACGCCATTTTGAATCGACAGTATCGGTAAACCCGCTCGTGATTTACTTTGCTCTCTACGTAAACCTGAAAACCATGTTCCAACATTAAGTTCTTTCAATGCACGACGCATTGGCTCGACTTTATTTATTTTGTTGTACTTCTCGATCCCCTCAACGCCCTGCTCCCATAATTTGCCATAACGTGCTTCTTGCCACTGAGCACTTTGCTCCGCTCGATAAACTTTTAGATTAAGGTTGAGTTTTTCTGTCAACTCATCAATAAAGCGATACGTTTCTGCAAACAGATATCCGGTATCCGTAAGAATAATTGGGATATCAGGTTTTTCTTGAGTCACAAGATGAAGCATGACAGCGGCTTGGATACCAAAGCTTGAGGATACCGCAAACTCTCCATCCAGATTTTCCAAAGCCCACTTTACTCGCTCTTGTGCCGACAGCTGTTCAAGTTCGACATTGATTTGTGCAAGACGGAGTATTTGCTCCGTCTTTGTTAATGTCAGTAACTCCGCCAGCTCCGGTTTGGAAGCCACAGAATCAAGCATAGAAGTCCCTCTTTGATACGAACACTTCTTGAATGATGCCTGCACGAATGGTGAAATCGCCAAAGTCTTCGCCTTCCTCACGCTCTTTCGACCATCGAGCCACCAGCAGATCAATCTCTTCTAGGATTTGTTTATCCGTGATGTTCTCTTTATACATTTTAGGTACACGTGTACCAGCACGATTCCCCCCCAGATGTAAGTTGTAACGACCCGGCGCTTTACCTACCAGACCA
>NZ_JAWOTP010000279.1:0-1062 GCF_033338935.1 Vibrio sp. Vb0598
TGCGAATAAAGTCGGTGATGTCGCTGCCGATGCGGCCGAAAAATAGGGAGGCAGCATGTTTAGTATAATTGACGCTGCGTTATCCCGATCAAGAACGATGTTGACCTTGTTGGTGATGATCCTCATCGCAGGGGTCATTACTTACGTCACCATCCCAAAAGAATCTAGTCCCGATATCACTATTCCTATCATTTACGTCTCTGTTGGGCATCAAGGCATTTCTCCAACTGATGCTGAGCGTTTACTGGTTCGTCCTATCGAACAAGAACTGCGCTCAATTGAAGGGGTGAAAGAGATGGCATCGGTTGCCTCCGAAGGCCACGCCTCAGTCACTTTGGAGTTTAGCGTTGGCGTGGATCTCGATAAAGCGATGGCGGATGTTCGCGACGCGGTCGATCTGGCGAAACCTAAGTTACCTGCAGACAGTGATGAACCGACGGTCAATGAAGTTACTTTTGCTTCAGAGGAGCCTGTTTTAACCGTTGTGCTTTATGGCACGGTGCCAGAGAGAACCATTGTTCAAATCGCACGAACGTTGCGTGACAGATTAGAAAGCTTCCGTCAGATCTTGGAAGTCGATATTGCTGGTGATCGTGAAGATATTGTCGAGATCGTCGTCGATCCGCTTTTAATGGAAAGCTATGGATTGGATCAGGCCGATATCTATAACTTGATCGCACTAAACAACCGAGTGGTTGCGGCTGGTTTTGTCGATACTGGATATGGGCGCTTTTCGGTCAAAGTTCCGTCGGTGTTTGATTCTCTGAAAGATGTTCTCGAATTGCCTATCAAAGTGAATGGCAAAGAAGTGATCACCTTTGGTGATGTGGCCACAGTTCGCCGAGCGTTTCGTGATCCGGAAAGCTTTGCCCGCTTGGATGGTGAGCCTGCCATTGTGCTTGACGTGAAAAAGCGTGCTGGCGAGAACATTATTGAAACCGTCGCGTTAGTTAAAGAGGTGATTGCTCAAGGGCAACTGCGTGCAGAGTGGCCAAGTAATTTGCAGGTTAAATACACTTGGGATCAGTCGGATGATGTCAAGCTGATGCTTAGTGATCTGCA
>NZ_JAWOTP010000280.1:0-1060 GCF_033338935.1 Vibrio sp. Vb0598
AGAAAACACGCCCCAAATGGTAAGCGAAAGCAAAATAGGCACCCAAGTTAAGCACGACAGTAGCCACTTGTCGCGCCGTAACACATGCCGTTGTGAAATCTTAATCGTCATAGACTTTTTACCTTGAGCGATTACAGCTCAACCACAACGCTCATACCCATGCGCAGTTCTGGTTCTGGTTGAGTAGGCCGAGCTTCTACTTCAAAGGTACGCAGATCGAAACCTTGTGCTGCATCGGTCGCTCGCCAAGTTGCGAAATCGCCCATTACTGCAACGTGCGTGACTTTAAACTCGACACTTTTATCCAACGCTGGCAGGTATGCGTTAAATGTGGTGTCTTTAGTGAAGTGTTTAAGCAGATCCTCGCGCACGTTCAGCGTTGCCCACGCATCTTCAGTGTCGATGACGGTCACGACAGGGAAGCCCTGCGGTGCAAGCTCACCGCTTTGTAAAAGTACTTGAGATACTTCACCGTCAAACCAACTGTAGATTTGAGTATCTTTCGCATAGGCTTCCACTTCAGCAACTGCGCCAGACGCCATACGAGCTTTCTCCGCCGCGGCCACTTTGGTTTCGCTACGAGCCCCTTCTTTCGCCATCTCATACATCTGGAAAGCGGCACTTTCAGTGTATTTAGAAGCCTGCCATTGGGTTAGCGCTTCATCACGTTTTTGCTCGGCAACCACGCCATCTTTATACAGGTTGTTCACGCGGTTATAGGTTTTTTCCATCAAATCCGCTGCGGCTTTCGCTTTTAGCCATTGGTCTTTCGCGGCTTGAATTTGTTGCTCACGTGCACCTTTCTCTGCTTCTTGCGCTAGTGCATCTGCCGCTTTTTCACCAGCTTTTGCTTGTTCCAGTTTCGCTTCGATTTCTGGGCTGTGAAGCGTAAAAATTAACTGGCCTTTTTCAACATCATCGCCTTTGCGAACCATCACTTCGTCGATGCGACCCGGGACTTTCGATGAAATGCTGTATTGCTGAGCTTCAATCAAACCTTGCAAGCGAACTGGTTCTGGCTGATAAGCTTGGTAAAACTGATAGCCAACCCAAGAAGCCA
>NZ_JAWOTP010000281.1:0-1060 GCF_033338935.1 Vibrio sp. Vb0598
TGAAACCGCAGGTAACCCAGACTGCCACATCATTTTACGTGGTGGTAAAGAACCAAACTACAGTGCAGCACACGTTGCTCAAATCAAAGACGAGTTGGACGCGGCTGGTCTACCGAAGAAAGTGATGATCGATTTTAGCCACGCGAACAGCTCTAAGCAGTTCAAACGTCAAATGCTAGTGTCTGATGATGTATCAGAGCAAATCGCTGGTGGTGAAGATGCAATCTTTGGCGTGATGATCGAGTCTCATTTGGTTGAAGGCCGCCAAGATTTAGTGGATGGTAAAGTGGCAACTTACGGTCAGTCGATTACTGATGCATGTATCGGTTGGGACGATACAGAAACGGTACTTCGTCAGCTTTCTGAAGCAGTAAAAGCGCGCCGTAGCAAATAAGCTCAGCAGCAAGAACATTTTTAACAAGCGAGTACTTAAAGAGCCAGAGGCACTATGTCTCTGGCTCTTTTTATTGAGAATTAATCGCATCTCTTCCTATTACGCGGTCTTTCCTATATGTTGTTTGAAGGAATTTTAACCAAAGGAAATGGATTTGAATCGTAACGTATGGTTGTTATCGCTGTGCCAAGCACTCTTGATGACAGGAAACATCCTCTTGATCTCGGTGATCGCGCTCATTGGCAAAACACTTGCCCCGTCACCGAGCTTTATTACTTTGCCTGTCGCACTGCAGTTTCTCGGTTTAATGGCGGCAACGATACCTGCATCATTGATTATGGGGAAACTCGGTCGTCGTTTGGGCTTTAGTCTAGGTAACCTCATCGGCATCGTGGGCGCAAGTTTGGCGACGTACGCGTTAAGCCAACAAACCTTTTATCTATTCTGTTTTTCTACGTTTTTGCTCGGTGTCGGAATCGGCTTTGGCACGCTCTATCGTTTTGCTGCAATAGAAGTGTGTGAAGAATCGGCAAGACACAGAGCAATTTCAATATCTATGGCGGGAGGGGTATTAGCGGCTATTCTCGGTCCGAATTTAGCGGTGTATTCGCAACAATGGTCAGACGATGGTTTATATACGAGTGCTTTTTCTGTCCTGATTGTTCT
>NZ_JAWOTP010000282.1:0-1057 GCF_033338935.1 Vibrio sp. Vb0598
AATGATATTGGCATTGCTGTCGGTAATGACCATACCTTCTTGCGAGTTGTTGAAGATTTTCGACGCTAACGACAATTGCGTTTCCACCATCTTGCGACGGGTGATGTTGCGCGTCATGCCCAAAATGCCGATCAGGTCGCCGGCCTGATTTCGTACCGGTGATTTGATGGTTTCCAGCCAAGTTGGGTTGTTGTTTTCATCAATTTGGCGACACTCTTCAACGATGTTCTGTGTGCCAGTAGCGACCACTAATCGGTCGGCATCAATGAATTTTTCCGCGCGCTCGGCGCTGAAAAGGTCAAAGTCGTTCTTCCCGACAATGTCATCGTTAGACTTTTTCCACGCCTGTTCCACGCTGCGGTTAGTCATGGCGTACAGACCATCGGTGGTTTTGATCCAGATGTGGTCATCCAGACAATCGATGAATTCTTGCAGTGTTGGTAGTGGCTTGTTGGCGTGTGAGTGATGACGTTTGAGCTCTTGATGATAATGCTGGCTAACATCAAAACTGATGCGGCCTGCCAGTGCGCTCAGCCACGCAGAAACGGTTTGCTTTTGCTGCGTTGAGTGCGTCAACGTCACAACGGCAAACAGCTCCTCATTCGGTAGCCATACTGGGCACAGGCTCAGGTTTTCATCATCAAATTGTGAGCAAACTACGTCAAAGTGCGGCGCGGAAAATTGCGCGCAGTTTTGCTCAATCATCGCCACGATGGCGCGGTGATTTTGTGGCGAGGTGGATACCTCACTGGATAGCCATTGTTTGGTGTAGCTCAGGGTATAAAGTTGTCCCTGAGCTTGAGTGGCATCACAGCATTGCTGCAGAGCGTGTTGCCAGTCAGTCATCAACGGTGAAGGAATAGCGAAGCGAAACATAATTAGTAAAGTATCCTGAAGTGCCCACAAATATTTATAGGAATGTCGCCGTGTTTGGCGTCTGGGCTTTGGTTATATCGTATCCAACGCTTGAACAATTCCAAGCGACTGAAGGCACTTTCGATCAATAAAATGTTAGCGAGCTCTCTTTTTTATCCAACTCGTTTCATTTCTCCGTTTT
>NZ_JAWOTP010000283.1:0-1057 GCF_033338935.1 Vibrio sp. Vb0598
CGCACTATGTTGAGATGGGTAACTCAGCGTTTGACTGTCCGGGACACCAAGGTGGTCAGTTCTTCAAAAAACACCCAGCTGGTAAACAATTCTACGATTTCTTCGGCGAAAACCTGTTCCGTAGTGACTTGTGTAACGCGGACGTGGATTTAGGTGACTTGCTGATCCACGAAGGTTCTGCGCACCAAGCGCAAGCGCACGCTGCAAAAGTATTTAACGCGGACAAAACTTACTTCGTGCTCAACGGTACTTCTGCTTCAAACAAAGTGGTGTGTAACGCGCTAGTAACTGAAGGTGATTTGGTACTGTTCGACCGTAACAACCACAAATCGAACCACCACGGTGCGTTAATCCAAGCGGGTGGTATGCCAGTTTACTTAGAAACGGCGCGTAACCCTTGGGGCTTCATCGGTGGTATGGATGAGCACTGTTTCGATGAAGAATACATTCGTGCTCAAATCGCGAAAGTGGATCCAGAACGTGCACGCGATGAACGTCCTTTCCGTCTTGCTATTATCCAGCTTGGTACTTACGACGGTACTATCTACAACGCTCGTTACGTGATGGATAAGATCGGTCATCTTTGTGACTACATCCTGTTTGACTCTGCATGGGTTGGTTACGAGCAGTTCATCCCGATGATGAAAGACTGTTCACCACTGCTGCTGGATTTGAAACCAGAAGACGCAGGTGTGATCGTGACTCAGTCTGTTCACAAACAACAAGCTGGCTTCTCTCAAACATCGCAAATCCACAAAAAAGACCGCCATATCAAAGGTCAAGCTCGTTACTGTAACCACAAACGCTTTAACAACGCGTTTATGATGCACGCATCGACTTCACCATTCTACGCACTGTTCTCTGCGCTTGATGTGAACGCGAAGATCCACGATGGCGAAGCAGGTCTGCGTTTATGGCGCGATGCGGTTAAGACAGGTATCGAAGCGCGTAAAGAAATCCTTAAGAGTTGTGAATTGATTCGTCCGTTCATTCCAGATGAAGTCGAAGGCCAACCTTGGGGCAGCTACGACACTGACGTGATCGCAACGAACAAGAA
>NZ_JAWOTP010000284.1:0-1057 GCF_033338935.1 Vibrio sp. Vb0598
TCCATCATCATGATCACGACCACCCACATGATCATAACCATTCGCATGGACACTCGCACGAGCACCACGACCACAATCTTGCCGCCGCGTATTTTCATGTCTTGGCAGATACCTTAACGTCACTGTTAGCGATCCTTGCACTTATTATTGGTAAGTTTTACGGATGGATTTGGTTAGATGCCATTATGGGGATCGTTGGGGCTTTGGTGATTGGTAAGTGGACTCTCGGTTTGATGAAGCAAACCGCACCAGTCTTATTAGATGAGAATATTAATCACGAGTACCTACAGGCAATCAGAGAGACGCTTCAGCCATACGCAGACGTGCTGGATCTGCATGTTTGGAAGGTGAGCGGACATCATTACTCGGTTGCGATTGTGTTACATAATCGCAGTGATAAAACGTTGAGTGAATTTAAGCAATTATTGAGTAAGTTTGATAAGATTCATCACCTTACTCTAGAGTTACAAAATAGCTACGATGAGCGAACTAGAAAAGTTGAATCAAATGCTGACCGAGTTCTATGACAAGATGTCTTCTTGGGAACAGTCAGTCGTAAAAGAAACCGGCTACTCTTTGGCCCAAGTCCATACCATTGAAGTGCTGGGCGGCCATGGTGCGCTGCGCATGAAAGAACTGGCGGAAAAGTTAGGCATCACGACCGGAACGTTAACGGTACAAATCGAAAAGTTAGTGAATGCGAACTTGATAGAACGTTGCCCTCATCCGGAAGATCGCCGTGCTATCGTTGTGAGGCTCACACCAGAAGGTGAGAAAATTCATCGCCATCATAACCAGTTGCACCTTGACCTTGTGCGTGATCTTACTCGTCATATTGAGCCAGAGCAGCAATCAACCTTTCTATCGTGTTTGGAAAAAATGAACCGGGAATTCTAGGTTTCATCCGAGTTACGGCAAAATAAACCATGAAAAGCAGAACTCCCATCGAGTTCTGCTTTTTTGTATTTATTGGTTTAGAAACCAGCTTTCTAACGGTAACTGAGTAAATGCGTAAGTCACACCAACACAAAATGCAGCGCCCGTAATGCCAATACCA
>NZ_JAWOTP010000285.1:0-1055 GCF_033338935.1 Vibrio sp. Vb0598
GGCAAAACGCGGATCGGCGTTGATCCCTGTGCCAACGGCAGTGCCGCCTTGAGCAAGGGCTTTCACCATCGGCAGTGTTTGTTCAATGGCTTGTTTAGCGTGTTCAATCTGGAATTGCCAGCCGCCCAGCTCTTGCGCGAAAGTGATTGGCATGGCGTCCATCAAATGAGTTCGGCCTGTTTTTACCACATCTTGCAAAGCTTGCTTCTTGGTTTCTAGGCTTTGGCTAAGATGGGCCAGTGCAGGCAACAACTTGTGTTCAATAGCAAGTGCTGAGCTGACTTGAATCGCCGTCGGCACCACATCGTTACTGCTTTGACCCATGTTAACGTGGTCATTCGGATTGACGTTGCCGCCAAGCAATTCAGACGCGAGCGTGGCAATCACTTCATTAGCGTTCATGTTGGAGCTTGTCCCAGAACCGGTTTGGAATAGGTCGATAGGGAACTGATCGAGATGTTGGCCATCAATAATGGCTTGCGCAGCGTCTGCAATCGCATTAGCAATATCACCTTCTAGTAACCCTAGTTGTGCGTTGGTCAGTGCTGCCGTCTGTTTGATGTGGGCTAAAGCTTGGATGAAACCGCTTGGCATGGTGTGCTGGCTGAATGCGAAGTTATCGATAGCGCGCTGAGTTTGCGCTTGATACAAGGCATTCGCCGGGACTTTTACTTCGCCCATGCTGTCGGTTTCAATACGAAATTCGGTGGTCATAGTAGGGTTCCTTTCGTTTAATCAAGAGAAGTCTGAATGAGGCGTAATTGTTGTTGTAATTGGAGAAACTTTACGTCGCCATGTTCAAACTGATAGTAGTAACGTTTGAGGCAGAATAAGGGCGTGTGAACCGAATCAAGGCAGACTCGGCGAAATGTACGAGTGCGAGTTGGGTCTTGAATCGCTTCGAGAAGGTGGAAATACACTTGGCGCAAAAACAGTTCGCACAAGAGTAAGTTTTCATCTTCTGCTTCATGCTCATAGCTGGATGACAACACCATACCCCAATGAATATAGTCATGAATGACGTCGGGCTCAAAGCCACTTGGCGCGGCAAGTTG
>NZ_JAWOTP010000286.1:0-1055 GCF_033338935.1 Vibrio sp. Vb0598
AAATTAGAGAGCTCTACAATGTCGTCATCGATGAGCGTAATACGGCCGACACCTGCTGTGGCGAGGTATTGACTAGAAGCACAGCCTAAACCGCCCGCACCTAAAATAAGCACGGAGCTTTGTTTGAGCGCTTCTTGCCCTTCGAAATCGAACTGGCGAAGAATGATCTGGCGGTTATAGCGCAGCATCTCCTGATCGGAAAGAATATCCACGGCACGTTCCTAGTATAACGTTGAGTTAAACAGTTGGATTTGAACCGTTTCGCCAACTTCCACGCGGCCACGCTCACGTTCCAACACCACAAAGCAGTTTGCCAAACTCATTGAGCGGAAGGCACCAGAACTTTGGTTGCCAGTGGTTTCAACGAAAAATTTGCCATCTTCTAGCGTGTAGATGCCACGTTGGTAGTCCGTGCGGCCCGGCGCTTTCTTAAATGCAGTTTTTGTCGTAGCAGGGATAGACTCAGGAGCTTTCCATTCAGTATGGCCAGCTAATTTCGCCAACATTGGCTGAACAAGTACGTACATGGTTAGCACAGCAGATACAGGGTTACCTGGTAGACCGCAGAACCAAGCTGTACTTAACTTACCAAATGCGAAAGGTTTACCCGGCTTGATTGCCAGTTTCCAAAAACCGATTTCTCCAAGTTGTTCTAGAATGTCCTTGGTGTAGTCTGCTTCGCCAACACTGACGCCGCCAGAGGTGACAACCACATCCGCGAGCGTTTGTGCTTTTTCAAACGTCGCTTTTAATGTTTCTGGGCAGTCAGGGATAATGCCAAGATCAATCGCTTCACAACCAAAGTTTTCGATAAGTGGTTTAATACCGTAACGGTTGCTGTCGTAGATTTGACCTGCTTCGAGTGGCTCACCTAATGGTTTAAGTTCATCACCTGTCGAGAAAAACGCCACCTTCGGTTTACGTACAACAGTGACATGGCTTACGCCAAGAGAAGCAATCATTGGAATATCGCGTGGTGTTAGGCGCGCGCCTTTTGCTAATACGATATCGCCTTGCTTGATGTCGTCACCAGTTGGGCGGATGTTATTTTGAGG
>NZ_JAWOTP010000287.1:0-1055 GCF_033338935.1 Vibrio sp. Vb0598
GTTTTTTTACTCAATACCACGTTAAGACGAACTGGCGTTGATTCTAGGGAACGACAAAAAGGTTCATACAAATCCACGTCTGATTGCAGCTCAAGCTGTTCAATCAAGGTTTGGATCAGATGCGTGTCCAGTTTTAAGTACATCGACCCTTGATAACCTTCAAAGGTGATATTTAATTGGACACATAAGCCTATGCCGCGTGGAGCTTCATACTCACATGCTTCCCACATGTCTTGCGGTGCTAGCCAACCGATAATAATGCGGCTGATTCTTTCTTGTAGGCGAAGATCACTGGCAGTCAGTGTTGCGATTGAACGTTCGGTAGTTGCGCCATAAAAACGGTCTGCTAATTTAACGAGAGTCTGTGTATCACCGTGAACAAATACCAGGCCACCTTCTTGGTGCTTATGGGTGGATGTCTGATCTTTGTCCATCATTGCAGGAGAGAATCGATGCAGGTCTCCGGAGGTTAAGCTAGCTTCCACTTTGTTTGTACTGAGCCAATTTTGCAATTCATTCGTTAGGCTTGAACAAGATTCTGAAATTAAATTTTCAAGCTTATCTCGAATGATATGAATAGGCTTGCCTAATAATTCGACATCAAGAGGTTTGATATCGGAAATAGACTCACTAACTCTAGTTTCCATTTATATTTTACCGTGCGTTAACAAACTAAGTTCTTCTAACTTAATATTCGGTAGTCTACACAGAGTTTTTCATGATGTTTTAGTTTTAACTTCGAATTATGTGACTTTAGTTCACATGTTGCTTATGTCAGTACATACGAAGCTTTTAATAAAAATTAAAAAGGGTTAGTTTCATTTATAAATCGGTTAATAAGTAAAAATAACAATTTTTGAGCAATCTTTGTTGTTATTTCACCAGGATCCTCTATCTGGTGACTAACGTGATTATTATAAGAATATTAATATAACTAGTTGTTTTATTGGTCTTTTCTCGTTTGTTTTATGGGTGTTCCAGCTCATGCTAAACGTTTGCCAATCAATTTAAATATTTCAGAATAGGTAATTAACATGATTAGCTATGCCAGTTAT
>NZ_JAWOTP010000288.1:0-1053 GCF_033338935.1 Vibrio sp. Vb0598
TGCCCATACGAATGATGCGATTGACGTTATGCTGAGTCGCAAATTCGTCTACCCACGCTTGGAATTTTTCAAACATGACTTCGGCAGAGGCGTCGCGGTCGGCGTTAGGTTCGATGTAGAGTAAGTTTGCATCCGAGAAGTGGTACAAACGTGCCGGTTTTTCGATGCGCTCTGCTAGGTATTCACCGAATGCGCGTTCTAATTCCAAGCCCGCTTTGTAACCATTTTGAACGTACATGCTGCGTAAGAACGGTAGGTCGATCATCACAAAACGTAGTCGGTCGTTGAGCGGTTCATGGATAAGTTCACCCATTTGCCACTGTTCAAAAGTGTCACGCGATTTTTTCAGTGAGCGAGACAACTTCACGTTCAGCATGCGCAGATTACGTAAGCGAGAGCGGGAATGGGTAAAGAGGTCGTTACGAAGTTTCTCGATTTCACCCGCTTGGCGCTGCATGATCACGCCGCGGCGCATAATGAACAAAAACATAACCAGAACGGTGATGAATAGGGCAAAGGAAATTTTCTGGAACTTACGATGTTCCATTTCCACCTGCTCTAGACGCTCTGATTGACCGACATAGTGAATGGTCTGTTCCGCAAACTCTTTTTGCTGACGGAACGCATCTTCACTAATTTGGTTGAGTTGTTTTTGCTCCAAACGCACTAAGCTGGTGTATTTTTTGTACGCTTGCAGTGACAGTTGATATTCGCCCGCCTGTTCGTAACCCAAGCCCAACAAACGGTAAGATTGCTGCTTGATGAAGTTTTTGTTTTCCGGCGCTTTTTCGACAAGATCTAAGGCTTTCTTCGCGTTTTCAATTACTTTTTTGCTGTCGTTCTGATGATAAGCGAGACCAGACTGAAGTAGGGCGGCTTTCGCTTCAAGTTGAGGGATATCCGCGTATTCCAGTAACTCTGTCGCACGTTCCAGATATTGCTCTGCAAGTGCGTAGTTGTAGAGTTGCAGGTAAGTCGCAGCCAAGCTCAACCGAATCTTAATGGTGCGATTGATATTACGACTGGTGCTTTCGTGATCCAGTACGTTGAAGT
>NZ_JAWOTP010000289.1:0-1053 GCF_033338935.1 Vibrio sp. Vb0598
TACCTCGCCTAGCCGAAGGTAAAGAAATCCCATGTTTCGCGCTAACTAGCCCAGAGGCTGGCTCAGACGCAGGCTCAATCCCAGATTACGGCGTCGTTTGTAAAGGAGAATGGGAAGGCAAAGAAGTGTTGGGTATGCGTCTAACGTGGAACAAACGCTACATCACACTTGCACCTGTTGCGACGGTACTTGGCCTTGCATTCAAACTGCGTGACCCAGAAGGCCTGCTTGGTGATAAAGAAGATCTTGGTATCACATGTGCGCTGATCCCAACGGATGTGAAAGGTGTAGAAATCGGCAACCGTCATTTCCCACTAAACGTGCCATTCCAGAACGGTCCAACCTGTGGTAAAGACATTTTCGTTCCTATCGATTTCATCATCGGTGGTGAGAAAATGGCAGGGCAAGGCTGGCGCATGCTGGTGGAATGTCTGTCGGTCGGCCGTGGCATCACGCTACCTTCTAACTCGACGGGTGGTATCAAATCGGCTGCGATGGCAACGGGTGCATACTCTCGCATTCGTCGTCAGTTCAAACAACCAATCGGTCACATGGAAGGCGTTGAAGAGCCATTGGCGCGTCTTGGCGGTAATGCATACGTCATGGATGCGGCCAGCAATCTAACTGTTGCAGGTATCGACCTAGGTGAAAAGCCATCGGTTATTTCTGCAATTGTGAAGTACCACTGTACCCACCGCGGTCAACAAAGCATCATCGACGCGATGGACATTGTCGGCGGTAAAGGCATTTGTTTAGGCCCTTCGAACTTCCTCGCTCGTGGCTACCAAGGCTCTCCAATCGCCGTAACGGTAGAAGGTGCAAACATTCTGACTCGTTCGATGATCATCTTCGGTCAAGGTGCGATTCGTTGTCACCCATATGTACTTGAAGAAATGAACGCAGCTTACTCAGAAGCGAGCGACGCGGTTGAGAAATTCGACAAAGCGTTAGCTGGCCATGTGAGCTTTACCATGAGTAACCTCGTTCGCAGTATTTGGTTTGGTTTGAGCGATGGTCTCGGTTCATCGGCACCGACTAAAGATTCTACGACAC
>NZ_JAWOTP010000290.1:0-1053 GCF_033338935.1 Vibrio sp. Vb0598
GAGGAGTTGCAAATGAGTTGAACGTGCAAGTCGGTGACTACGTCACGTTGATGATTCCTCAAACGGGTGGCACAAATAAAGTTCAAGCGCCGAAACGTGTGCGCGTCAAAGTGGCGGGCTTTTTGACGTTGAACGGCCAAATTGATCATTCATTGGCTTTAGTTCCGCTGGTGGATGCGCAGCAATACGCTCGTTTAGGAGACGACGTAACTGGAATCTCTCTAAAAACCGATGATGTTCTTGATGCGCCTTCGATCGTTCGAGAAGTCGGCAACCTAGTGAATGTGTACGTATATTTGAAGAGTTGGCAGCAGCAGTTTGGCTTTCTCTACCGTGACATTCAGTTGGTACGCACGATCATGTATTTAGTCATGGTATTAGTGATTGGTGTGGCGTGTTTCAATATCGTCTCGACATTGATGATGGCGGTGAAGGACCGCGCAGCAGAGATCGCGATTTTGCGTACGATGGGGGCAAAAGATGGTCTGATTAAACGTATTTTCGTTTGGCAGGGCGTCTTCTCTGGAGTGTTTGGTAGCCTTGTCGGTAGCCTTGTTGGTGTGTTGGTTGCGTTGAATTTAACTCCAATCATTAAGGGGCTTGAAGGCTTAATAGGACACCAATTTTTATCGGGTGACATCTACTTTGTGGACTTTCTTCCATCGCAGTTGCATTGGCCTGACGTCGCATTGGTGTCGACCACCGCTATCGTATTAAGCCTATTGGCCACTTGGTACCCAGCTTCTCGCGCAGCGAAACTGAACCCTGCCGCAGTTTTGAGTGCTAAGTAGCGAAGGAAGGAAAGCTAGCCTCGTAGACATCGTTGTTAGCGATGACTTATTTTGCTAAGTACTCTAGATACAAAAAAGGACCTTTCATGGTCCTTTTTTGTATTCATTAGCATCTTTTCATTCTTTGCTTACATTTCGTTTCAGCTTTATTGTCGTTTGAACCTCAAGCCATGTCGCAACGAATGATTTTAGCGTCTTATCCGCTTATCTTACTTTTCGTTTTTGCCAACTGCGAACGACAGAGTAGCGCCACAATCCGCGA
>NZ_JAWOTP010000291.1:0-1051 GCF_033338935.1 Vibrio sp. Vb0598
TGATGGACATTCGTTGGTTGATGTTTTGGCTTTTAGGCATGTTTTTAACCTTTCCAACAACTAAAACTGCCTCGCAGAGAACTGTGAGGCAGTCTATAAAAAGTAATTCGGGATTCGTTTGAGATGAAACAGAGATTCAGCGCGGATTTTAGTCGGAGATTGGTCACAACGACAACAATAATTCCTGTCATTTGAGGAAAATATTTCTAATGATTTTTCAAGCCCACGCGACTCATTGACGGAGCTTAGAGATCATCGACTGACGAACAATGAGCTCAATAGGTACTTGGTTAATAAGTGGCTTAACGCCGCTAAATGATGCCATTCAGCGAATTGAGAATCGACTCGCCAACAGCCGTTTTTATGCATTATCTGTATTTATCAACGTGCACACATCAAGGTAACTTTGTAACCGTCATCACCATATTGCAGGCAACATATCGATAGATATCGTAATAAACAAAACCCTTGGCGTCGTCACACCCAGAAAATTCCTTACAAGATTCAATCACCTCGCAACATGACTAAGTTCACATTTGGCGATTTTGTTATTCTATTTATCGCTAAAATACCGCCTAGAATAGACGTACATATCAATTTAAGTAGGGATAGAAGATGTCGACATTGGCCGGGGCTCGCCTAGAAGAAATGGCGGATATCCGCTCGACGAGAAAGAAGAAAATCGTTTTTCTGTGTTCTAGCATTGCCGCCACACTATTGGTGTACGGCGCTATCGTCCAATCGCTCGAAAATCATTGGGGGTTAAGCGTTTTGCATGCCTTCAGTGCCATCGCCTGCTTAGGGATCTGCTATCTCATAAAAGTACAAAGGCATCACAAATATGCCGATTTACTGCTCAGCGCCGTCATCATGTTTGAGGGGTTATTACTGCTTCTTTTTAATGATGCGCCCTCCGGAAAGTTATTGTGGCTCTACCCCATCGTCGCAACCATCATTTTGATTAACGAGTTCAAAGTCGGTTTACTCTTTAGCGCTACCTACATGATTTTGGTTTTCTTTGGCATTACGTTTTTAGACGGCTTACCTGCCA
>NZ_JAWOTP010000292.1:0-1050 GCF_033338935.1 Vibrio sp. Vb0598
ATTTGGCGGATCCGAAGTTGATGGTTTTCATCACTTAGCGTGAAAAATGCTCGTATCGCTTCTATTTTCATCGGTTTGATTAGCGTTTACCGATGAAAAAGAGTCTTTAGTGATTCGTTTTAAGTACGGCTACGGTGCAACGTTAATGTGGCTTTTAAACCACCCATTTTGCTCTTTTCTAAAGCCAGTAGGCCTCGATAGCTGTGCGCCATTTCACTCACAATATTTAAACCGAGCCCAGAACCTGGCGTTGTTTCGTCTAATCTGACACCACGTTTGATGACTTGGCCTAATTGCGCTTGAGGGATTCCAGGCCCATCGTCTTCGATAATCAGGTGGATACTATCCTTATCCAGAGTAGAGTGGACGCGAATCATGCTATTTGCCCATTTATAGCCATTTTCAAGCAAGTTACCGATCATTTCGTCGAGGTCGGTTTTTTCGACTGCAACATTCAACTCAGAATCAAGCTCATTAACTAAGGTGATGTCTCGCTCGGCATAGACTTTATCGAACGCCATTGAGATAGCATCCACTCGCTCTGCTGGATTGGCTTTGACAGAAAGGATGTTCATGGAACCCGCCATTCGAGCGCGACCTAAATGATAGTCGATGTGATCTTGAATCTGGTTGAGTGGGGCGTTTAAGCGGGCTTGCGTTTTGGGCTCTAGCGTTTGCACTTCATTTTTTAACACAGATAGCGGCGTTTTAAGTGCGTGTGACAAATTACCCGCGTGGTTACGCGCACGTTCCAGTAACTCCTGATAGTGGAAAAGAAGAGCATTGAGGTCAGAAATAAGCGGCGAAATCTCTTTTGGATAAGTTTCTTCTAAACTCTTTTTATTTCCAGCTTTGAGCTCTGCCAGCTCTTTTTGCAGTTTAGTTAGTGGACTCAATGACCAAACGATTTGCAAGAGAATGACAGTCAGAACGCCAGCAAACAACAATCCTAGAATTAGCCAGAGTTGACCAATAAGGGTTTGCAGTGTGCTTTTGATTGGCTCTTCATCAATACCTACGATGATATGAATTGGACCATCGTAGTCGGGC
>NZ_JAWOTP010000293.1:0-1050 GCF_033338935.1 Vibrio sp. Vb0598
TCTTTCTCAGCGATATGGATATGTACGTGCAATCTTCCCACGTTGAAGGATTCGGGCTCGCCGCCGTAGAAGCGATGGCAGCAGGTTTGCCCGTACTCTCGTCCGATGTACCGGGATTAGATGAGGTTACCGGCAGCTCAGAATATCTGTTCGAAGTCGGTGATAGCAATCTGCTTGCGCAAAAGGTTGCAGAGCTATGCGAAGACGCGGCTCTTTACAATTCGGCAAGTCATTATTCCGTCAACCGAGCCAAACTCTACACCATCGACAAATTTCGAGAGGGCTATTATGGAATCTACCAACAGCTCTGTACCGATAAGTAATACCGTTCCACTCCTTGCAGCTATTGCTCTGGCACTGTTTTTTGTCCCAGTGAAATTCGCTGTAGGTGGCGTGGCACTTGCGCCTTCCGATATCGCAAGTTTGCTTTCTGTTGGCTTAATCGCCTTGATCATTTTAGAAGGAAGAGCAAAGCAACTGTTGCACCCATGTATCGGATTCTTGGTGCTGGTTACTGGATATGTATTTATCAATGGTTTGTTGAACAGAGTACCTTTGGCCCCACTATTGATCGAAACCGTTCAGTGGCTAGCCATTCTTTGTCTACTGAGCTTACTTTACGCTTACGGAGCATTTGATGATGAGCGAGTGATGGTCTATTTCACCTACCTACTTTTTATCATCTGTGGTCTAGTCGCAGCATGGCACTTCGCCCAAGGCTATCAAAGCGGATTTAAATTACTCGGGGTCAGTAAATACGGATTTGGAGTGTTGTGCTCGCTACTCTATTTGTATCGCGACAAAATTCGCCTGTTCCCTTTTTTGATGCTAGTTGCATTTGCGCTACTCGTGTTATCTCAAGAACGAAAAGCTCTGCTGGGCTTTTGTTTGCTGTTTTTTCTCGATCAGATTTTTATTAAAAACTGGATGCGAAAAACCATCAGTGAAACCTATACATGGATGCTTCTCTTGGCGTTGGCATTTGTAGTTATTGGAACAGTCTCTACCACGCTCTACGTCGGTTTTGATGCTCTTGCCGATAAACTGGAG
>NZ_JAWOTP010000294.1:0-1050 GCF_033338935.1 Vibrio sp. Vb0598
TAAAGTAAAAACCACAGGTTGGTTAGGTGGCCTTATTAACTACATCTATGATGATATGGTGAAGTTGTGCACGACAACTGAGCACGCAGCTTTGTATAAAGAAGAGTTTCAAAAAGTTCAAAAAATCCAATTCGTAGGTCAAGATTCAGTGAATGCGAAAAAAACAGGCTTCGCGTTAGATGAAGGTGGTAGCGTACTCAAAGTTGCCCTGAATCCAAATGCGGCTTACGACTCTTCAACGTTGAAGTACCTTAAGCAGGCATGGAACTAAAACGATGAAGAAAACGTTATTGTCGTTATTCATGGTGTCCGTCAGCTTTGCCGTGGTCGGTGAAGAAGCTCGTTACACCATGGACGACTTAAAGGCATTGAACGGCTCTAAAAATTGGAACGAGCTATTAGCGCATGCGGAAGATATTCGTCCATCTCAACGTAATAGCGAGTGGGAAAGCCTAGTTCAAAATGCGGCGTTGGGAGCGTTTGAACACTATGTCGCATCTGGAGCAAAAGATGATGCGATTGGTCTGGGTCAGCAGTTAATCCTATCTTACCCATTTCTCTCTCAATCTAAGACTTTTACTCAGCAGTTCTCGAAGGAGCTGGTGCCTGCAGCACAACCATGTATTCAATATGCGATAGAGGGATGTGTGGAAAATTATGGTCAGCTTCTTAATACCTTGGCACCAAGCGCTGAGGTGAGTTACGAAGAAGGAACCAAAGTTTTCCAGAATGTCTCGAAGTCACTGTCGGTTCCTTTTTTTGCAGCAGCAGTGCAGCAAGCTGAGAACTACTGTGCGGATGAAAACGTCGCAAATGCGTTGCTCTACACCTTGGACAGACCAAATAATACCAACTTCGCTTTGGCGAAAGAGGTTGCTACACAAAGGTGTGCTAACACCGCACTAACAAACTTTGAAAATTACATTATTGAGTCGCAGACCGTAAGAGAAGCACTTTGCCCGACATATTTGTCTAAAGGACATGTAAAAGGGTTAATGAAAAAAGTTTGCCAGTCATAACTGCTCGTTCTTAAAGCCACCGCAAGGTGGC
>NZ_JAWOTP010000295.1:0-1049 GCF_033338935.1 Vibrio sp. Vb0598
CGCGATTGATGTAAATGCGTTTTAAGATCGGAGGAATGGAATCTGGGAGAAGGGAAAGATCCGGTTCGGGACGTCGTTGAATTTCTATCATGCTTGAAAAGAGCCGACTATTGCGTCGGCTCTGCTCCTTAAAGGATTACAGTTGCTCTAAACGTTTCAGTAGTTCAGCTGGCGGTAAGTAACCACCAACCATCTCACCGTTTGGAAGGAAGATTGCAGGTGTACCTGAAATACCTAACTGACGACCAACGTTGTAGTGCGCTTGAATGGTCTCTTTACATTGCTCAAGATCTTTCGCTGGATTGTCGAAAGTGCGGCTCACTTTCGCGTTATGCATCGCCGCTTTTGGATCTTCTGCACACCAAATCGTTGCCATTTGCTCAGCAACAGGCCCTGTCCCACCTTGGCGAGGGTAGGCCATGTAACGCACAGTAATACCTAGATCATTGTAGCCCTGCATTTGGTTATGCAGACGAACACAGTAGCCACAAGTGATGTCAGTAAATACCGTCACCACGTACTTTTCGTTGTCCGCTTTGTATTCGATCATGCTGTCTGCAAACTTAGCGATTTTCTCAGCATTCAAAGGCGCTTGGCGTTCTGCAAGTACGTCTTTGTAACCGCCGTTGTCATCAATCGCGTATAGCGTACCTGCAATAAAGTGATCGCCATTGTTTGACGCAAACAATATGCCGCCGTTGGTTTGAATTTCTAGCAAGCCCGCCACGTCTGAAGGTTGAATATCAATAATAGACAGACCTAGTTTCGAGAACTTCGCTTTTAGCGCCGCTTCATCAAAGTGTTGTTGCGCAGTTGGCGTAGCCTGTTGTGCAGGAGTTTCGGTTTTTGCCTGACTTTCTTCCGCACCACACGCGGTAATAAAGAATGGTAAAGTCAGCAGAGTTAGTCGGCGTAATACGCTCATTAAAGTCACCTTTAAATAAATTCTTTTCATCCAATCAAAGAGGATGAAGCAAGCCATCATTATGCTCTTGGGTGGTGTTGACTGTGGATCTGCTTCAATCGTTCAGTCGCCACGTGAGTATAAA
>NZ_JAWOTP010000296.1:0-1048 GCF_033338935.1 Vibrio sp. Vb0598
CAAGCTTTGAACGAATTAAGTGAAGATCGTGCTCAACTCATTAGGTATGAACGAGAACTTTTGCTTGCATCAGGTTATGATGCCTCTCGTATCTAACGAGTTTTAGCTTAACATAGGTAAAAGGAAAGGAGCTCAGTGAGCTCCTTTTTATATGAACAATCGAGTGTATTGTTGGGTTTATAAACCCATATCCGATGTGATTTCTTTGATCTGTTTGAGATCCATTTTGTAGACTTCAATTAGTTGATCGATTTGGCTAAGTCGAGAATTTGCTTCATCGTGCTTATCGCAAGCATCGGATTTTACATCCCACGACTTCCCTTCTAAGAACACATCACACTCTTTCTTCAGCTTGTCGATTTTCGGCAATAGCTTCTCTCGCTCTTTCTCTAACGCTTCTAGATCTTGCGAGATTTTGAGTTCTTTCTGGAATACTTCACGAGAGCGTTCAAACATGGTTGCTTGCATATCCGCCTGGCGAGTGAGCTTTTCATTCTCTGTCTTGCTCGAGCTCAACTTGTCATTCTGTTGCTTTACTTGAGATTCCAAAGACAAGTTAACCTTCTCGACCTCGGTAAGCTGAGCTTGTAATTTTTTCAGCGCTTTCTGATGTGCGGCGTCCTTTTCTGCGAGCAGTGCATCCACTTTCTCTTGGATTTCTTTGTCTAGCGATTCTTCACGAGTTTTAACTTGAGAAACTAACGCGGTTTTATCTTGCGCAAGCGCTTGATATTTATCTTCTAAAACTTGGTAAGTAGATTCCCATTTATTCGCCGTCAAAACAGAGCCAGCCAAGCCCCCAAATGCCAAGCCTAGTACCGCTGCAATTGCGATATATATGTGTGTGCGTTTGTCACGTTCCTCAATGACAACCACTTCATCTTGTTCTTCAATATTTTTTTGAGAAGTCACCGTATATTACTCCAAGGACTCTTCTATCTTGCTAGCGAATCAGTTCCGCAATCACAATGGATGCGGTATAAATCAGGAATGCGCCAATCAATGTTATGACGGTCGCTTTTTGGACTTTTTCATTGGTTCGATAACG
>NZ_JAWOTP010000297.1:0-1045 GCF_033338935.1 Vibrio sp. Vb0598
CTGATAACTACGGTGATTTGGATGCAACGGTGTACACCATCATCCAATCGGCATTTATCAGTGCTGGTCAACGTTGTACTTGTGCTCGTCGTCTATACGTGCCGTTTGGTGAGAAAGGGGATGCTCTGATCACTAAGCTGGTGGAAGCGACGAAAAACATTCGCATGGATCAACCATTCGCAGAACCTGCGCCATTTATGGGCCCACAAATCTCTGTGGCTGCGGCGAAGTTCATTCTGGATGCGCAAGCAAACCTGCAATCTCTAGGCGGTGAAAGCTTAATTGAAGCGAAAGCAGGAGAGGCGGCGTTTGTTTCTCCAGGCATCATCGATGTGACTAACATTGCTGAGTTGCCAGACGAAGAATACTTCGGACCGCTGCTGCAAGTCGTGCGCTATGAAGGTTTGGATAAAGCCGTAGAGCTGGCGAATGACACGCGCTTTGGCCTGTCGGCAGGTCTTGTATCAACAGACGATCAAGAATGGGATTACTTTGTTGACCATATTCGCGCAGGCATCGTAAACCGCAACCGCCAATTGACAGGCGCAAGTGGTGACGCACCATTTGGTGGCCCAGGTGCATCAGGCAACCTTCGTCCAAGCGCCTACTACGCGGCGGATTACTGTGCTTACCCTATGGCATCTATGGAAGGGCAGGAGACGGAATTACCTGCGACATTGAGCCCTGGCGTGACGCTTTAAGTTTCAATAACAGGGTCACGACCATGCATCGTGGCCCAATGTGCTGACGCATCATTTAGGTTTGGGTAGTACGCGTTGGCATTACACGGCAAGTGAGCACAGACTCAAAAAGCGTGTTTGACTGACTGACATTTACCGTCACAGGTTGATGGTTGCTCGTTCATTATTCTGGACAGCTTTTGGGCTGTGAACGAGCGACCACACTCTTATCTTAATCCTACATCTCGTAACAAGGAGTCGTTATGACGCCCGATGTGTTATTTGAATCGCTATGGCAAGACTACATCCAACGTCTTTGCCCTTCTGCTGCTAAGGTGCATCAGCTTCTACAAGAAGATGAGGCT
>NZ_JAWOTP010000298.1:0-1044 GCF_033338935.1 Vibrio sp. Vb0598
GCATTATAGCGAGTTAAGGTGTTTGAGAAAGCAGTTCTTGAGCCCACTCTGTCGATTCATTGAATGCATCAGCTAGCTGAGTTTCCGTTAACTTCAAGACAGAGCAGTATCTTTCAGCCAGTTCCCAATCTGCTTGTTCGTAAGCAATACACATAGAAAGGAGATACCCAAGCACACCTTTTCGACTTGTCAGGGCGAGCTTGATGTCTTCATCGACGGGAATGTCTTCAATCACATCCGACAGAGGCTGATCGAGAAGCGAGCCTAATAATGAGAACATACCAGTCAGAAAGGCTTGTCCAGGATCGTACTTGGTTTTCATTTGGCTAAGCAAAATTTCACACATACGAGCGCGTTGAATAGCAAGCGAGTAGAGTGAATCGGGCTTGTCCTCTTGCACAGAAGCGATTGCAACCAGTGAAATAAAGCGTCGTAAACGTTCTTCGCCCAGATAAATCAGCGCCTGTCTAAACGATTTGATCTTGGTTGTGAGCGTGTAACCCGAGTTGACGTAAGTGAGCAACTTATAAGAAAGCGTCACATCAATAGAGAACAGACGCTCCACTTCATTGAAGTCGATGGGCTTATCAGCAATCTCTTTACACAACTGGATGACGGTTAAAAACGCCGGGTTGAGGCGCTTCTTTTGGATCATTTCTGGTTTACTAAAGAAGTAACCTTGGAAGTAGTTAAAACCAGCGTCAAGCGCTTGTTCAAACTCTTCATAGGTTTCGACTTTTTCAGCCAAAAAATCGATATTAAACTGGCTCAATGCTTGGATGAAAATTGCCGCTTTTTCAATTGGTACTAAACGAATATCAAATTTGATCATCGATACGTACGGAAGAAAGCGTTTCCAAGCCTTAGTTGGTACAAAGTCGTCGAGTGCAATTCGGTAGCCGCATTCGTGCAGATGTTTTATTGCATCGAGAAGCTCTTGCGTAGGCTCACAATCTTCGAGTACTTCAATAACCAGAGAATCTTTCGGAAACAGTGTCGGAACAAGGTTGACCAAGCTTTGGTGGGGAAAGTTAACAAAACCGA
>NZ_JAWOTP010000299.1:0-1039 GCF_033338935.1 Vibrio sp. Vb0598
CAACGAGGCACCAAACCTTGCTCAATACCTAAGTGGTCAAGAATTCTCGCCACCATAAAATCCACTAAGTCTTCAATGCTCTTTGGCTGATGGTAGAAGCCCGGAGCCGCTGGCATGATGGTGACGCCCATTTGCGATAGCTTGTGCATGTTCTCCAGATGTAGCGTTGAAAATGGCGTTTCACGAACCACGAGCAACAGTTGCCCGCGTTCTTTCATTACCACATCAGCCGCCCGTTCGATCAAGTTGTCCGACATACCATGCGCGATCGCCGCAACACTTCCTGCTGAACATGGGCAAACCACCATTTGCTTTGGTGCCGCTGAGCCAGACGCTACCGGTGAGAACCAGTCATCTTTACCACAAACAGTGATGTTATTTGGATCACAGTTGAGATGTTCCACCAGCGCTTGCTTTGCGGCGTCTGGCCCACTTGGCAGCTTAAGGTTGTGTTCGGTTGCCATCACAACGCGAGCCGCCGAAGAAATCAGAACGTAGACATGATAATCCGCCGCGACCAAACATTCTAAAAGACGAAGGCCATAAGGAGCCCCAGAGGCACCCGTTAATGCCAACGTGATGGCTTTTTTCTGAGAGGGTTGTATTTTGTTGTGCATATCAATCAGGCTTTTAGTTTTAACTGCTCAAGAAGTTTTCCGTGAATACCACCAAAGCCACCGTTACTCATTACCAGAATTTGGTCTCCAGGCTGAGCACGTTCGACAATTTTAGCCACAAAGTTATCTATATCGGCATCGACAAACGCTGGCTGCTTGCATTGATCAGCAATGTCTTGCACCGACCATTCGATATTGTCTGGCTGGAATAAGAACACTTCATCTGCGCTGTGTAGCGAATCCGCGAGTGTGTTCTTATGAACACCACGCTTCATGGTGGCAGAGCGAGGTTCCAACACAGCAAGGATACGTTTTTCACCCACTTTGTTACGCAAACCGCCCAGTGTCAGTTCAATTGCCGTAGGGTGATGCGCGAAATCATCGTAAACCGTGATGCCTTGTTCTTCACCTTTGAGCTCTAA
>NZ_JAWOTP010000300.1:0-1039 GCF_033338935.1 Vibrio sp. Vb0598
ATCGAAAGCGTATTTTTTCACCAAGAAGACAGTTTTTTATACAAGTGACAAGCGACTGATGAAAAAAGACTTTTCTTTTGAAATCAATGTGGCATATTAACTGAGTCCTATCGATGCGCGGGCATCGTATAATGGCTATTACCTCAGCCTTCCAAGCTGATGATGCGGGTTCGATTCCCGCTGCCCGCTCCAATATCTACTCCCAAAAAATTCTTTTCTAAGTTACTCAGTTGAATCCGAAGGCGGAGCAAACAAACAGCGCCAACGTTGTTGCCACGTTAAATTTGGTCGACGTACCTCGTTGAACATATCTTTCCATTCTGCAAACGTCACCTTAATTGGGTTGAAGCTGTTTACCGGTTTAGAAATGCCATAACGAACCGTTTCTATTTCTGGTTCAAAAGTGCCAAACATTCGATCCCAGATAATCAAAACACCTGCGTAATTTTTATCAATATATTGACGATTGATCCCGTGATGCACTCTGTGGTGAGACGGCGTGTTGAATACCCACTCCAGTGGGCCAAGTGAACGAATCGACTGCGTGTGCACAAAGAACTGCAAACCTAGATTCAACAACACCACGAATACAACCCATTTAGGGTCAAAGCCAATAATGACCAAAGGTAGCCAGAACAGCCACATCCCCGCCAATGGGTACATCAAGCTTTGGCGAAACGCCGTACTAAAATTCATTCTTTCTGAACTGTGATGCACTACATGTGCCGCCCACATCCAACGAATACGATGGCTAGCACGGTGGAACCAGTAATAGAAAAAGTCTTGCAGCAACATAAGAAGCAAGAAGGCCGATACACTCATTTCGATATCAAATAATCGCCAATCAAACATCCACAAGTAGAAATGCGCAATCAGCAACCCCGTTAAAATATCAGCAGCTTGATGTAATCCTGCCAACACAAAGTTACACGCCACTTCCGGCAGATAATATTGTGCGCTGTCAGGCAGTTTACCTCGACGCTGTCCCAAACCGTATTCCGCGGCGATGCAGAGAAAAAAGATAGGAGCCAAAGCCATA
>NZ_JAWOTP010000301.1:0-1038 GCF_033338935.1 Vibrio sp. Vb0598
TTCATTTAAATAACACCAAGACCCAATAATTTTCCGATAGTTATAATTTTTATAAATCCATAAAGCTACAGATGAAGCCAGTTAATAAATAGCTCCCCTCTATAACTCAGTGTCTTATTTTACGTCTAAGCATTAAACAGTTGTATAAGAAACCAATTGCTTACTCATTGGGTTTACCACTGATCCGACAAGATAAAAAACATTGTAAATATCTGTTTTAACTATTATTTCACGTTGCGAAATAATTAATTAAAAAAAGATAACTTTATAATATTGTGTCTTAATCACCCCCTTTATAAGGTCTAAATCCCCCTTTAATTTTAAGTAATTACTTAATAATATTCATATTGTTTTATTTCATAACAAACAGTATACATTATATGAACAACAATATTATTAATAGAAATTAAGTAATTATAAGAATACGTATATATAAGTATAAGTTACCGTTATTAAAAATCAATTCAAGACTAACCCATTTATACTCGAACGAAAATAGCAAACGTTTGCCATTTTCGTTCGAACTATAATATGGATTTAAAACGAATGTAAATACGACTATTCAATTAATAATGTTGTATAGATCATGATTCTGGCCATGAGATATGCTTATCATTCAGCTTTAACTTGGTTTCTTTTACGATATTCAAGCGGAGAACAATCATTTTCTCGTTTGAATATCTGCCTGAAAAACTGTGTATCAACATAACCAGATCGACTTGCAACTTCATCAATTGACAACTTTGTTGACCTCAACAGTTCTTTTGCAAAAGATAAACGCCCTAACTGAATAAACTTTAGCGGACTGATGGATGTCGCCTCTTTAAATCGGCGTTTTAACTGCCGTTCTGATAAGCAAGCTTCATTCGCTAAATCACTGATAGAGACGATGTCTAGATCCGTGGTGAGAATCCATTTTTGGATTTTTAGAATCAGCTCATCTCTGTGTTGCATGTAACGGAAAACATCACAGTATGAATGAGAGTTTCCACTGCTCTCTATTGTACTTAAAAACTGGTTACCAAGGTTTCGAGTGTG
>NZ_JAWOTP010000302.1:0-1038 GCF_033338935.1 Vibrio sp. Vb0598
TGGACGGCGGGCGCATTAATATCGCGACGTGCTCCGTTGGTACGGCGCAACAAGCTCTGAATCAAGCTACGCAATATATGCTGGAGCGAAAACAGTTCGGAAAATCGTTAGCGCAATTTCAGGCGCTGCAATTCAAGTTAGCGGACATGGCGACGGAGCTTGTCGCAGCACGGCAATTGGTGCGTTATGCCGCCAGCAAACTCGATCGAGGCGATCCCGATGCGACGACGTACTGCGCGATGGCGAAACGCTTTGCAACCGACGTCGGTTTTCAAATTTGCGACCAAGCGTTGCAGATCTACGGCGGTTACGGGTACATAAAAGAGTACCCCATGGAGCGTTATTTCCGTGACGTTCGCGTACATCAAATTCTTGAGGGAACTAATGAAATCATGCGTCTGATCATTGCGCGTCGTCTGCTCTCAGAAACGTCAGCGTTGCTCTAACAAGCTATCGGGTCTACGCCATCAAAAGGGGAAGTCACATTATGCCATCAACGCCACAAGCCATTGAGCACACCATTCAAAATCACGTCGCAGTGATTACGATGAATAATCCCCCCGCGAACACGTGGACGGCAGATAGCCTTCACGCTTTAAAAGTGTTGGTGTGCACGCTTAACCAAAATAAAGACGTTTATGCCTTGGTCATTACTGGCAGTGGTGACAAGTTTTTCTCGGCAGGTGCGGATCTCAAGTTGTTTGCTGATGGTGACAAAGCACGCGCGTTAGAGATGGCACGCTGCTTTGGTGAAGCGTTTGAAACCCTCTCCGAGTTTCGAGGTGTATCGATTGCTGCCATTAATGGTTATGCCATGGGTGGTGGGCTAGAAGTGGCGTTGGCGTGTGATATTCGAGTGGTCGAAGAGCATGCCATACTCGCGCTGCCAGAAGCGAAAGTTGGGCTGCTTCCTTGCGCTGGTGGCACACAAAATCTCACCGCGCTTGTTGGCGAAGGATGGGCCAAACGCATGATTCTTTGCGGCGAACAAATCAGCGCCTCTCTGGCAAAAGAGCTAGGCTTAGCGGAGGAGTTAGT
>NZ_JAWOTP010000303.1:0-1037 GCF_033338935.1 Vibrio sp. Vb0598
CCTTTGTCGATAGCGATGCGCCCCAGCGCGTGATGATTTTGCTCAGTGACGGCAGTAACACCGCTGGTGTGTTAGATCCAATCGAAGCGGCTGAGATTGCGAAGAAATACAATGCCACTATTTATACCGTCGGCGTAGGTGCTGGCGAAATGATGGTGAAAGACTTTTTTATGACTCGTAAGGTCGACACCGCAGCCGACCTTGATGAACAAACGCTCACGAAGATTGCAGAAATGACTGGCGGGCAGTACTTCCGTGCGCGAGATGCCGAACAACTTGAAAAGATCTACGACACAATCAACAAACTGGAACCTGTATCAAGCGATACCCAAACTTGGCGGCCTCAGTCCGAATGGTTCCCATACCCATTGAGTGCAGCTTTAGTGCTTTCTATGTTGTTGTTCCTGCTAAGGAGAAAACATGGCTGAGTTTACTTTCCTTAACCCATATTGGTTACTGGGACTGATAACAATCCCCTTCGTACTCCTGATTAATCAAAAATTTAGAGCGAAAAAATCCGCGCTGATTGCCCCGCACCTCGCCAAAATGCTTGGGCAAACCACCCAGTCCAAACCCTATTTTACGATTTGGGGCTTGGCTTGGGCGATTGCCTGCGCAGCGCTCGCTGGGCCGAGCTGGCAATCAAATACACGTCCAAGCTTCGAGCTAAGCCAAAATCGCATGCTAGTGCTAGATATGTCTCGCTCGATGTACGCCAGCGACATCAAACCCAATCGCCTTACTCAAACACGTTACAAAGCGTTGGACTTGTTGCCGAAGTGGAAAGAGGGGGCGACTGGATTGATCGCCTATGCAGGCGATGCCTACAGCTTGAGTCCGCTAACGACGGATGCTAGTACGCTAGCAGGTATCATCGAGAACTTGTCGCCAGAGCTGATGCCATTCCAAGGCTCGAACCTCCCTGCTGCAATCGAATTGTCGTTAAGCCAATTTTCACAAGCAGGTGCAAACCAAGGAGACATTGTGGTTCTTGCCGATGATCTTGATGATTCAGAATTGGCCCGCTCCCTGGATTT
>NZ_JAWOTP010000304.1:0-1035 GCF_033338935.1 Vibrio sp. Vb0598
GTTACGCTTTGCTTATCGCCCCACATTGGCATGCTACCACCACGGACACGAGTACGCGAAAAGGTTGCGCCAGGAAGCACAAACTGCACGCCATCATCTTGCAAACCTTGCGAGAAGTTTTCGTACAAGTGACGAACGTACACGGTTTTGTGCCAACCACCGTCGGTTAACCAGTGTCTTTCTACCGCAAGGTTTGATTCCAAACTCTCAGTATCACGGTTGTCCAAATGCTTCAGACCAAATTGCAATTGATAGTATTCACGTAAGACGTCGTCTAATGGAATTTTGTAGCCGGCGGTGATGGTTTGTTCTGGTTTGGAGAGAGAAAGCGCCGTATTAAAGCTATGGCCGCGCGCACTTACCCATGGTTTTTTCCATTTTAAAGTACCGCGCACACCCGTATCGGTGGAGTAACCAATACCGGTTTCAATTTGGTTTTTCGCAGCAGGCGCTAACGAGACTTTAATCGGCAGCTCGCGCCCATCTTCAAGCTTACTTAAGTCAGGCTCAACAAACACGGAGGAAAACCAATCGGTGTTAGACAGGTTTTGGTTGTATTCACCCACATCAGAGACAAGGTAAGGTTCGCCAATTTCAAAAGGTCGCATCGACTCAACACGGTTTTCCCAGATCTGGCTTCCCGTAATTTCTACCGGACCAAAGTGATAGCGAATACCGCTGTCGTAGTGCAAACGCACATTGGCTTCATTCAATTCGGGGATCACTTCCAGCTTGTTGAGCTTAAAGTCACCATTGAAGTAACCACGTTGCAAAGCCAGGTTACGAATCCCTGATTTAAGGCTGTCATACTCACCCTGATTTAAAATCCGCCCAACTTTTAAAGGCGATTTGGCGATGAGATTCGCGAATTCTTCATCCTCTTTCGCTTCACCGCTGATCACGACATCCATTACTTTGATCTTAACTGGTAAGCCTTTGTGGATGTTAACGATCAGCTCGTCATTCCCTTCGGAAATAGAGTATGAAATTTTTGCATGATAATACCCAAGCGCATTAAGCGCTTCGGTGATACTT
>NZ_JAWOTP010000305.1:0-1035 GCF_033338935.1 Vibrio sp. Vb0598
TAAAAAAACAGGAGTACATAGAAAAACCTGTCTTCGAAGCCAAGCTAAAACTGCGTCATGCGGATCGAGTATTAAAACAAGACTCTGATTGATACTCAGGTATGAGCTTGATTCAAATTATGAACAACACATTGGTTCTTAACGCGAATGACTCGCACTTGTGAGTTCTTATTGATGAATTTATTTACAGAATCTACTACTATTCTTGGTTTATCGTGAAAACTTAATAGTAGTGAAAAAGTGGCAGCAATTAAACTTACAGTGGATCGTATTCAGCCGGGATTACATATCCGCCTTCCGCTAAAGTGGAACGATCACCCCTTCCTACTCAATAGCTTTAAAATTAAAGACCAGGAACAGATCGAGATGATTCGTCATCTCGGTGTAAAGTTCGTGTACTTTAATCCCGAACAAAGCGACACCGCACCATTGCCCGTTAATCAAATCCAAACGGACAGCACAACAAGCAATGAATCGTTGGATCTAGAAACGCAAAAACTGTGGCAAGAAAAACAGAAACGAATTGAAAAGCTCAGTGCATATCGTCGACGAGTGATTCAGTGTGAGAAAGAGTTTGAGCGCTCACTTGCGCGGATGCGATCAGTCATGACGAAAATTCGTAACCGCCCAACTGCCGCTGTTGATGAAGCTCAACTGTTAATAGAAGACATTGTTGAGAAGTTGATGTGCGATGATAACGTCACGCTTCATTTAATGAACGGCAAAAACGAATTTGAAGATATCTATTTCCATTCTCTAAACGTTGCGGTTATTGCCATGATGATTGGGCGTGCGAAAGGGTATTCTGCCAAGCAACTAAAAGAGCTCTCTTTCGCTGCTCTGTTTCATGATATGGGTAAGATCAAAATCCCCACCGCTATATTAAGAAAGCAAGTGCCATTAACCGAGCCAGAAACCAACTACCTAAAGTTACATACTAAATATGGTTTGGATCTCGCGAATCAGATCGAAGGTTTTCCTGAACCAGCTAAAACCGTGATTGCTCAGCATCATGAGTTAAGAGATGGCTCCGGT
>NZ_JAWOTP010000306.1:0-1035 GCF_033338935.1 Vibrio sp. Vb0598
GCTTGTCCAGAAGATTGTAAGTACTGTCCTCAGAGCGCTCGTTACACCACAGACATCGAGAAAGAGCGTCTGATGGAAGTCGAACGTGTACTCGACGCTGCTCAAAAAGCGAAAAATGCAGGTTCGACGCGATTCTGCATGGGCGCTGCGTGGAAGAACCCGAAAGAGCGCGACATGCCGCATTTGACCGATATGATCAAAGGCGTAAAAGACATGGGTTTGGAAACGTGTATGACGTTAGGTATGTTAACGCCAGAGCAGGCGAAGCAGCTGGCAAACGCAGGTCTGGATTACTATAACCACAACCTAGATACGTCGCCTGAGTTCTACGGCAACATCATTACCACTCGTACTTACCAAGACCGTTTGGATACGCTGTCTCACGTTCGTGATGCTGGTATGAAGATTTGTTCTGGCGGTATCATCGGCATGGGTGAAAGTGCCAACGATCGTGCAGGTTTGTTGGTTGAATTGGCGAATCTTCCTACACACCCTGAGAGCGTGCCAATCAATATGCTGGTAAAAGTGAAGGGTACACCGCTGGAGACTGTGGACGATGTTGATCCGTTCGACTTTATCCGCCTGATTGCAATCGCACGAATCATGATGCCTCAATCGGCTGTGCGTTTGTCTGCTGGTCGCGAAAACATGAACGAACAGATGCAAGCGCTGTGTTTTATGGCAGGTGCAAACTCAGTATTCTACGGCTGCAAACTTCTAACGACCCCAAACCCTTCTGAAGACAAAGACATGATGCTGTTTAAGAAGCTGGGTATTAACAGCCAAGAAGTGTCTCAAAAACCTGATGAAATCGAAGAAAACGAATTGCTGGATCGCGTGGTAGAGCGCGTTGCTGCACGTCCAACTAAAGACGATCTTTTCTACGATGCCAGCGTTTAAATCTCGAATCGAATCTGCTCTTTCTGCTCGTAAGGCGCAAGGGTTGAATCGTTCAATGAATGTGGTATTCGCCGGAAACCAATCGATTTTAGAACATGATGGCAGACGCTACATCAACTTCTCAAGCAACGATTA
>NZ_JAWOTP010000307.1:0-1034 GCF_033338935.1 Vibrio sp. Vb0598
TTATGGAGCTGGGTAACGCTTTGCTTGTGGCGACGGGGGCGTTTTGGGAAGGGATCGATGTTAGAGGTGACGCACTGAGCTGTGTTATCATCGACAAATTGCCGTTTACTGCCCCGGATGATCCGCTGCTAAAAGCCCGAATTGAAGATTGTCGATTGCGTGGTGGTGAGCCGTTTGCTGAAGTGCAAATCCCCGATGCGGTGATCACTTTAAAGCAGGGCGTAGGGCGTTTGATTCGAGATCAGAAAGATCATGGTGCATTGATCATTTGTGACAATCGCCTTGTCACCCGTGACTATGGCGGCACGTTCCTTGGAAGCTTACCTCCTATCCCAAGAACACGAGATTTAGAACGTATCAAAGCGTTTCTTAAAGCAGAATAATTAGTCGCAGCCTGTGCTGTGATGTAACCAAATAAAATAGAGTTTTAGAGAGTTAAATGAGCGCAAAAATTCTTGCTATCGATACCGCAACTGAAAACTGTTCAGTTGCACTACTGGTTAATGACCAAGTGATTTCACGCAGCGAAGTGGCACCTCGTGACCACACGAAAAAAGTGTTGCCAATGGTTGACGAAGTGCTGAAAGAAGCGGGTCTAACTCTACAAGACTTGGATGCACTAGCGTTTGGCCGTGGCCCTGGTAGCTTTACTGGTGTTCGTATCGGTATTGGCATCGCTCAAGGCCTAGCATTTGGTGCAGAACTGCCGATGATTGGTGTTTCAACATTGGCTGCGATGGCACAGGCAAGCTACCGCCTGCATGGTGCAACTGATGTCGCTGTAGCGATTGATGCGCGCATGAGCGAAGTTTACTGGGCACGTTATTCTCGCCAAGAAAACGGCGAATGGATGGGTGTTGATGAAGAATGTGTGATTCCACCAGCTCGTTTGGCGGAAGAAGCACAAGCTGACTCTAAAACGTGGACAACAGCTGGTACAGGTTGGTCTGCGTATCAGGAAGAACTGACAGGCCTGCCGTTTAACACTGTAGACAGTGAGGTATTGTACCCTGACTCACAAGACATTGTGATTT
>NZ_JAWOTP010000308.1:0-1034 GCF_033338935.1 Vibrio sp. Vb0598
ATTTGCTACGCGATGTTGTTGCTGGCCGCAATCGTGAACTGCGTATTGCTGCTGTGGATGCGATGACGACTAACGAAACCTTGTGGTTTCGAGATACTTATCCGTTCACGGTTTTAGCTGACAAACTATTGCCAGAAGTTGCGGCAAATAAACGTCCAATTAAAATTTGGTCTGCGGCCAGTTCATCTGGTCAAGAACCTTATTCAATCGCGATGACAATTCTGGAAACGCAACAGCGTAAGCCAGGTTTGCTGCCAAGTGTTTCCATCACAGCGACGGACATTTCTGCAAGCATGCTCGAAATGTGTCGTGCAGGTGTGTATGACAACCTAGCTTTAGGTCGTGGTCTTTCGCCTGAGCGTCGCCGCACTTTCTTTGAAGATGCAGGCGATGGCCGTATGAAAGTGAAAGACAACGTTAAACGTTTGGTGAACTTCCGTCCTCAAAACTTGATGGATAGCTACGCACTGATGGGTAAATTCGACATCATTTTCTGTCGTAATGTGCTGATTTACTTCTCTCCAGAGATGAAATCTAAAGTGCTTAACCAAATGGCGAGCAGTTTAAACCCTGGTGGTTACCTATTGCTGGGTGCGTCAGAGTCGTTAACCGGTCTGACTGATAAATTTGAAATGGTGCGCTGTAATCCAGGTATCATTTACAAGCTTAAATAGCGGTATCTCTTATTTGAAAACAAAGCCTGACCTCGTGTCAGGCTTTTCTTTTTCTGCATTCTTTCTTTTGTCTACATGAGATGAGCTTTCGAGTTTCCCCTCGCTAATCTGTTGTCGGACTTTGCCCTGTTCCCTCTGCAGGGTGTATCTTTATTCAAGTAAGCGAAGTGATACGACATTCCAGTTACTTTGGCTTGCTTATTGCAATCTAAAACGTCAATAGCTGATAGGTGCTTTAGCGTTTCCGGTTTTTGGCACGCTAATTGCTATTTAGTTATTAATAACGGTCAGTTCTTAATTGTAGAGGCAAACATGGCTATATCTTTTGACAATGCACTAGGCATCCACCAGCACACGGTG
>NZ_JAWOTP010000309.1:0-1034 GCF_033338935.1 Vibrio sp. Vb0598
GTATCGGCTGACGTCACTTTCAATGTGGTAAGAGAACAGCAGTTGTTTCTCTTGTGCTCGGCTGTTCATCAGTTGGAACGTGTCTTCAACCATTTGATGTAGGTCGAAGCCCAAGCGGCGAATCTCAAGATGGCCGGCTTCAATTGTCTAGTAATCCAGAACGTCATTTAAGATGGCAAGCAAGGTTTTACCACTGCGGTTGATGATCTCCGCGTAACGCTTTTGAATTGGGTTTAAACCAGAATCCATTAACAAACGAGCAGTACCGAGCACGCCGTTCATCGGCGTTCGAATTTCATGGCTCATTGTCGCTAAGAAGGCCGATTTCGCGCGGCTCGCCTGCTCGGCTTCATTACGCGCCTGAGCGTGGTTCACGACCTCTTCATTCAAGCGCAGGTTTGCTTGTCTCAACTGCGAAGTGCGCTGCTCAATCAATTCTTCCAGGTGTTCTTTGTGCTCTTCCAGCTCTCGTTTGGCTTTTGCCTCCCCTTCTGCCACCACTTTGAGCGCTTGGGCGGTATTGCGGGCGGTGATGATAGCTTGTGCTTTGCGTAGTAACGACTGGTGCATCTTGTTTGGTTTGAGCATCCGTAACGTTGGTGACAATCAGCTCATCTTCAACGTAACCCAGTGCAAATTTCACCACGCCAACAGAGATCACCGCGTGGCGCTCTAGCTCGATGCCAGATTCACCAACCGCTCGGTTTTCACCGTTGATGGTTACGTCCTGACATCCACGCAACATCACCGATTCACTGTCACACACTAAAGTGAAGTGATTGGCTTCTACGCCAGCATCCGATAACACAAGGTCTGCGATAAAGTCGTCGCTACCTAAAACCAATGCGCCTTCTGGCAGTGTGACTTCAACCCCGGAATGCACGCCGGATAAAATACGAATTTTCCATTGCTGCATTTCGGTTATGGCTCCTCTGAAGGGCGAACACATTCGGCCTGTGAAAGGTCACATTCCGCCACTTTGACTCGCCAGCCTACTTGCCCTGATGGCAATTGACATTGAGTTAGCAGCGAGG
>NZ_JAWOTP010000310.1:0-1034 GCF_033338935.1 Vibrio sp. Vb0598
GCTTACTTCCGTACTTATAATGCTCAAAGTAACTATGCTTGGTTCCCCTCACTCGAAAGCCTTTGTGAGAGTCTCCGAGCGAAATGGGAATTGCCCAATCAACCGCGCGATGCTGGCTGAATTCTTGGTAGCTTTTCCAATCGATATTATTGGTGGCATTACCGATACGAAAGACTGAATACAACAGTAAGTTCACTTGGCCTGAGCGTCCGCCGACAATTAGGTCAGTTCCGGAAATGGTGTTCGCAAAGCTGTCTTTTGCTTGAGTGCGGATACGTTCTACGCCAAGCAGCAAGATTACCGATATTGCTACCGTCATGATCGTCAACACCGCTGTCGCTTTGCGGTTCATCAAGCTTTTCCAAGCGAGTTTGATTACAGCACTCACGATAGCACCTCCATGTTACGGCTTTGGTTTATTTCTGGCAGATTAATGGTGCGATCGAACAAGCTTTCCAGAGTTGGATCATGGCTGACAAAGATTAATGTCGCGTTGGCTTGATTAGCCTGTTCCATCAGCAGTTCGATGAACGCCATGCGATTATCATGATCGAGTGCAGATGTCGGCTCGTCAGCAATGACTAACGCAGGATGCCCTATCAGCGCACGAGCTGCAGCCACTCGCTGTTGTTGTCCAATACTCAGCTCTGACACTGGGCGAGAGTGTAAATTTGTCGGTAAATGAAGCCGCTCCAACAAGGTTGTCGCTTGTGATAAAAGCTCGGCTTTGGAGGCGTTTGGTGTCACGCGATCTCGTCTCATTTTACTGAACTGGCAAGGAAGTAATACGTTGTCGATGACATTCAAATACGGCAGCAAGTTGAATTGCTGGAAGATATAACCAATGTGGTCAGCGCGGAATCTATCTCTGCGGCTTGAACTCAGCGTCGCTAAGTTCGTATTGAGTACTGATAACGAGCCCGAACTTAACGTATTGATTCCGGTGAGCAAAGCTAAAAGTGTGGATTTTCCACAGCCACTTGGCCCTTTGATAAAGACATGCTCACCCGTCGCTATCTGCAAATCAGGAATAT
>NZ_JAWOTP010000311.1:0-1033 GCF_033338935.1 Vibrio sp. Vb0598
ACGTTAATGGCAGTAATAAACAAGCGGCGAAAGAAATCTTAAAAGCGATGCGCTTTGAAAGTGATGGGTACTTTTTCGCGTATGATTCTCAAGGTATCAATACCTTACATGCCATCAAACCGTCGCTGGAAGGTAAAAATCTGTATGACCTTAAAGATGAAAATGGCGTAGCGGTGATTGCTGGCTTGATTGATGCATCGCAAAAAGGCGATGGCTTTTTGTATTTCTCTTGGCACAAACCAACCATCAACGCTCAGGCACCGAAATTGGGTTACGCTGAGTATCTACAAAAATGGGACTGGGTGCTTGGTACCGGGATCTACATTGATGACATCGACCAACAAGTTGCCATGCAGCGTGAATTGCGCACGCAAGAGTTAAATCAACACACTTTATCTGCGGTGACAATCTCGGTGATTGGCCTGATTATTACCAGCATCTTAACCAGTATTGCTGTCTCGAAAGGCATTAAACCACTTCAGCACGTCGCCGATTCTCTCAAAGATGTTGCTGCGGGTGGCGGTGACTTAACTGCGCGTCTAAAAGTGGAAAGTAAAGACGAAGTTGGCGAAGTCGCGGCTGCCTTTAATGAGTTTATGGATAAACTTCACCCACTGATGCAGGACATTCATCGATCTGCTTCTGCCGTTCAAACAGTTTCTGAAGAACTGAATGATCAAACGCGCACAGCGAGCGGTCAAATGCAGAGTCACTGTTTGGAAACGGATAAAGTGGTGACAGCCGTAACAGAGATGAGCATGACGGCAAAAGAAGTCGCGAGCAATACAAATGCCACTGCGCAGGCCATTGACGATGCGAACGATCAGGTCACCGAAGCCCAGCGAGAGGTTGAACAAGCGATTCAAGGCATTACTGAGTTGGTTACAGAGATCAACAGTACATCGGATGCTATCTCTGAGTTGAGTCAGCAAACGGAGCAGATTACCAAAGTATTGGATGTGATTGGCGAGATTGCTGAGCAGACCAACTTATTGGCGCTCAATGCGGCAATTGAAGCTGCGCGAGCGGGCGA
>NZ_JAWOTP010000312.1:0-1031 GCF_033338935.1 Vibrio sp. Vb0598
ATCAGTAACATGCCCGCCAACGCTGTGATGGAGCCGACATAAAGTCCTTGCTTATGATTGATAGGGGACAGCTCCTCGTCGCTGATCGGTGTGGCTAGTTGAATCGCAAGTGCAGTGCGACTTTGCTGGATTGATGGTGGCTCTTTGGCATAAAAGACCCGCGTAAACAGGAAGAAGCCTCCCGTCACCAGTAAATGAACGGCAAGCGTTGCGACCACGGACAGGTCTTTGCTTTCTCTTGGCGTTAATGGCGAGGAAGAGAGCCACTGTACATCAAAGATAAACATCATAAAGAGCGATACTGCGCATCCGACCATAACGGTGGCCCACCCCGACCAGTTTGGTGTTTTCAAACTGACAAGCGCAAGCAGAGATGGGATGTTGATTGGCATCTGAATGAACGCCGCGAACACAATCATCATGTCGAACAAGCTGTACGACTCAACAGACGCCAGCAGCAAAGCTGTGACCGTGGCTAATATGCCAGATACTATCGTCGCAATTTTTCCAACCATCAACTGCTGACGACTGGTAGCATTTGGGTTGAACCACACTTGGTAGAGGCTTTTGACCACAATGCCAGCGTTGCGGTTGTGTGCTGATGAAAGCGGCGCAATGGTCGCAGCCACCAAAGCCACCATCACCAATCCGAGTAAACCTTGAGGCATGTAATGTTGGATGTAGTAAAGATAAGCGGCGTTGTTCGCACTCTGCTCTAGTGCAGGATAGATCGCCAGTAAATCGATGTTTTGTGCTGCCACGAACCACGCTGGCATAAACCACAGTACAGGGGCAAAAACAAACAGCACACCAGCAACGAATGCGGCCTTGGTGGCGTCTTTATCGTTGGCGGTGGTCAGAAAGCGATAGCAGCTCAAGGTGTGGTTATTACTCATGGTTTGTTGCAGCAGCATGGCGATCGCCCACATCACAAACAGAGACGGCATCCTGATCTGTTCACCATAAATTGGCGTGGTGTACGATCAGAGACGGCATCCTGATCTGTTCACCATAAATTGGCGTGGTGTACG
>NZ_JAWOTP010000313.1:0-1030 GCF_033338935.1 Vibrio sp. Vb0598
GCTTCAACTAAGTCATCTAAACGTTGGTAAATAAGCGCATCCGCACCAATCTGTTTACAAATGGTTTCGTTGTCACGACCATGAGCAATCAGCTCTGTCGCGCTCGGCATATCGATACCGTAAACGTTAGGGAAGCGAACTTCTGGTGCAGCAGACACCATGTACACTTTCTTCGCGCCGGAGTCGCGAGCCATCTCAATGATCTGTTCTGATGTCGTACCGCGAACGATAGAGTCATCCACCAGCAACACGTTCTTATCTTTGAACTCAGAGCGGATAGCGTTTAGCTTGCGACGCACTGATTTCTTACGTTGTTGCTGACCAGGCATGATAAACGTGCGGCCAACGTAACGGTTTTTAACAAAGCCTTGGCGGTAAGGAATATCGATCGCTTGAGCAATTTGTAGTGCGATATCGCAAGAGGTTTCAGGAATCGGGATTACGACGTCGATATCAAGATCGGCGTAATCTTCACGAATTCGCTCACCCAGCTTTTTGCCCATTTCAACGCGAGCACTGTACACAGAGATTTTATCGATGAAAGAATCAGGACGCGCAAAGTAAACAAATTCAAAAATACAAGGATTTAGCTTTGGATTGTCTGCACATTGCTTAGTGAACAGCTCACCTTCAAATGTCGCATACACCGCTTCACCCGGAGCTACGTCACGCACAAAGTCAAAACCGACCGCATCCAACGCAACAGACTCTGATGCAACCATGTATTCCGTGCGACCAGCGACTTCACGCTTGCCTAAACAAAGAGGGCGAATACCATGCGGGTCACGAAACGCAATCATACCGTGGCCGATGATCATCGCAGTTACTGCATAAGCGCCGCGAATAGTACGGTGCACATTGGTAACAGCGCGAAATACATCTTCAGCAGTCACATTGCCTTTTACTGTGTCAATTTCGTGTGCAAGTACGTTGAGCAGCACTTCTGAATCAGAAGTGGTGTTGATGTGGCGGCGATCTTTTTCAAACAGCTTCTGACGAACTTCGTGAGCGTTGGTCAGGTTACCGTTGT
>NZ_JAWOTP010000314.1:0-1029 GCF_033338935.1 Vibrio sp. Vb0598
CTATTCCCAGCGCATAACCAAATGCCGCTTGGTGTTTTGATGATGGCAATGTCAATTGTCGCGATGCTTGGCCTATTGTGGGTACACAGAGCGCACGATCACTCAAACGAAATGCCACAAGTCATTTAACCGCCATTTCAATCTGACCAAAACATTGAAAAGGGACACACGAAATAGTGTGTCCCTTTTTTCATATCACACTACCTCTATTTATTGATGAGAATGATTTAACTTTAGAAGTGATATTTGTTAAAAATAACAGTTGCTTACACAATGCGTTTTCAAGCCAATAGGTCACAACAATGAGCCGTTCAGAAATGGTGAGAGTATTCACTTCTCGAACCACATTTCTGCTCTCTAAAACAAAAGCGTGACCAGCCTGAAAACTCTCAATGAAACCAAAGTCCATACCCTCAGGATGAGGTAACTTAGGTATAAAATTATAAGGATAAACAGATGCGTTTCACTTTAACTACGTTGGCCGTATCGGTCGCGCTTATCGCCGGATGCAGCAATCAAGGAACTCCAACCATGACTCAATATTCCCAATCACAGATCGTTGCTCAGCAAACTCAAGCCCCGGTTGCAAAAAAAATCCCTCACGCGATGACCATTCATGGTGATACTCGCGTTGATAACTACTACTGGATGCGTGACGACGAGCGTAAAGATCCAGAAATTTTGCAGCACCTAGAGCAAGAAAATCAGTATGCGGAAACCGTTCTCAAGCACACTGAAGCTCTTCAAAATGAGCTATTTGAAGAAATTAAAGGTCGCATAGCAAAAGACGACAACTCCGTTCCTGTGCGTAAAGGAAACTACTTCTACTCAAGTGAAGTTACCGGAGATAACGAATACGAAGTTCATCTTCGAGCGAAAGATTTTGCTGGTAAAGACAAACAAGTCATCTTAGATGTCAATGAACTTGCGAAAGAGCATGAATTTTTTAGTATTGGTGGCCTGTACGTCAGCCCGAATGAAAACTTATTGGCGTATGGCGAAGATACATTAAGCCGCCGCGTTTACACC
>NZ_JAWOTP010000315.1:0-1029 GCF_033338935.1 Vibrio sp. Vb0598
CAAGCAAGGACGTGATGGCTCAAGAGTTGAAGCCAAACGGTTTGTTGAGCTTTAGCATGGACTCAGAGCGTATTCTGGAAGTGTTAGAAAAAGCATCAATAGCGACAGGCCAGCCTCTTCCTGAAGACGTGCTAGTGAGCTTCCAAAACGAGCTAACGGGTGGCATGAAGATGGACGTCACTGACAAAGGCATCGGTTTTGAGTTTGATTACCGCAGCTCGACCAAAAAGGTGAGCGTTGCCCAGCAGTAAACGCAACAATACTTGAAACCCTACGAAAACGCCCACTGAATGCTGTGGGCGTTTTTCTTTCTTCAATTAAGTCGGTGACATTAGCTGGCTTTCTCTGCCACCTCTCGGTGTTGTTGCGCTTCTTCAGTGTTGAACCCACGTAGAATATTGGTCAAGGTGATGGCGGTAAACAGCACTACAACCAACGACAAATGCCACGCTTCACTCAATCCAAGTTGCACCAGCGTCATACTCACCAAGGAAGAGACCACCATTTGACCGCCGCCAGACATGGCTGCCGCCGCGCCCGCTTGCTCTTTGTATGGTTGCATCACAAGTGCTTGTGCACAAGGCAACGCAATGCCATTGCCAAGAATCATCAACAATTGTCCAATCATCAAATACAAGGGTTCTACCGGGCAGAAAAACAACCACAGTGCCGCACTGATATGCAAAACAGGCGTGCAAAGCAGCATTTTCTTATTTCCGATGACGGGGCGGATGCGGTTACAAATGGTTGTGCCGCCGAGCAGACCTAACGCGGGGATCAGTGCCCACATGGCGTATTCGTCCGATGTCATCCCGATTGGGTCTTGCATGATAAAAGGCATCACGGAGACGGTCTTGATCATCAAGCTGAAGTTGAGCCAACTGATGCTCGCAAAGCTCATAAAATATCGAGACGAGAGCAAATCACGATACTGCACCAACATTTTGGCTGGAGAGGGGATTGCAGAGCGTCGTGTGATGGTCTCTTTGAATCGAAACGCAATGATGATCCAAGCGAGCGACACGTAAC
>NZ_JAWOTP010000316.1:0-1028 GCF_033338935.1 Vibrio sp. Vb0598
CAGTCGATTAGGCTTCCTTCGATCATGACGAAAAAGCCATGCTTAGAGCGCGACAATAACGACAGCGCCTTCTTCGTCATCTTCTCGAGTCGGTTGGGATTCTCATCCAAAGCAAACGGAAATGCTTTGTCGGCAAACAACCCAATCGCAGGCAATGTTTGCAACGAAGGCAAGGTATCAAAATCCGTTAGGTAGTGATAATCCTGCGTTTTAAATTCTTCAATCAGGTTTCTGTCTTCACGCTCAAAGTATCGAACACCTCCACCAAGTAACAGATCGACGGGCAGCTTTCCATTTACTTTGTTATCCAAGTAGTCGTCTGCTATCTGATCATAATTACGACGAGATTCGTTGTGCGCGGCAAAGCTTGCGGGCGTCGCGTGGTTAATTTGCGAAGTCGCCACTAGAGCGGTTGTCATGCCCTGCTCTTTCGCTACTTCCAACATCGTTTTAACTGGCTTTTTATGGGTATCGACAGCGACGGCGCCATTGTAACTCTTTATACCACTGCTTAAGGCCGTCGCGCCTGCTGCACTGTCAGTGACATAAGTATCATCATCGGGATAGGTGTGAGCCATGCCAACCAGTATCGAGTCAAAGACTGTAGGCTCAATCTGTTTAGTTTCTGGGTTATCTTGATAATAACGGTAGGCGGTTGTGTAGGCAGGGCCCATTCCATCACCGATCATATAAATAATATTTTTCGGTGCTTCATTGGCGTGAACAAACCCGGCCAGTAAACTGGCCGCAAGTAAAGAGTATCTGATTGTCATATTTCATCCATGAAAAAGTGACTGCGAATATAAGCCGTCACTTTAATTACTGTTTTGCTTACAAGTATTCATCAATACTATCATTCAGTTAGGATGAAACCGCGTGTTACATCATGGTTTTGCAACCCAAATCATTTCTTAAATAGGATCACTTCTGTACGTAGGCCGGCTTTAAGTGTCTCATTCGGGTTATTCAAGTAGCGCTCAATCCCCAAAGGCTTACTCTTCACTTTTATGCCGTTTTGGCGTGTCAAA
>NZ_JAWOTP010000317.1:0-1025 GCF_033338935.1 Vibrio sp. Vb0598
AGACCAGTAGTCGCAGCGCTCGTCGATTATGAGGGGGGAGAATCATGCTCATGTGTGGCTCGCCTACATTACGTTTTCGATTTGATGCAACAGTTTCTCCTTTCTCACTGGTTTAGGCACATAAGCGTCCATCCCGGAGTCAAAACAGCGTTGAATATCGTCGTCGACCACACTGGCTGTTAGCGCGATGATCGGCGTTTTTTCGAGTCCTAAGCTTGCTTCATAAGCGCGGATCTGTTTCGTTGCTTCGAAACCATCCATCACCGGCATCATGCAGTCCATCAAAATCAGACAGTATTGGGATGTTCTGAACATGTCGACCGCTTCCTCACCATTAGCAGCGACATCAAAACTAAAACCTGCTTTGGTGACATGCAACCCAGCAATTTTTTGGTTCACAGTATTGTCGTCTACAACGAGCACTTTGGGTAATGTTTCAAGTCGGGTTGCAGGCTGAACGACGGAAATAGATTGAGTAAATCGTTCAGCACAGCTTTCAAGCGCTTTGAGTAGACGTTGTCCTAGCAAAGGTTGAGTAATGATCGCTGCGACAGGGTGACCGAAATCAAGCTGTTGGCTGTGTAGATGTTTGATTAGGCAAACTTGCACATGTTGATGTTCCAAATTTCGCATCAAATCTGTGTTCTTCACTGCGGCATCTGGCGTCGTTTCAACATAAAGAATGATGATGCGTTCTTTGTCGTTAATCCATGTTGGAAGAGCACTAAGATCATGAACAGATTGATGCACTTGAATTTGATAGAAGCTCAACTCATTACGTAGTTTTGTTTCTAGGTCACTGTCGTCACAGACGAGCCAGATTTGATTATTCACGGTATGTCGAGCACGAAAATGGGCTTGAGAAATCGGCGCTGTGAGTTGGAAGTAGAAACGGCTTCCGTGGCCTTTTTCAGATTCAAGTTGTATGCTTCCGCCCATGAGTTCGACAAGTTGCGTACTGATGGCAAGGCCTAAACCTGTACCTCCAAATTGGCGGGTGGTGGAATCGTCCTCCTGAGCGAATG
>NZ_JAWOTP010000318.1:0-1023 GCF_033338935.1 Vibrio sp. Vb0598
CGGCCCAACACAGATAATTTGTTGAAACCATGGCAAGAATAGATTATTTATGAAGTCAGATTGCAGTACGGTTGACCCTTTTGGGGAAAACACATATTTCGTACGCTAGAAAAATAATGCATGGAAGTATCTGATTTATGGAAAAGAAAACACTGTTGACCCATTGTTCTGACGCACCGGGTTTGATCTCTAAAATTACTAATATCTGTTACAAACATCAGCTAAACATCGTTCATAATAACGAATTTGTTGATAACACTAGTGGGCACTTTTTCATGCGAACGGAGTTGGAGGGGTACTTCAACGACCAAACGTTTCTTGCCGATTTAGACCAAGCTCTACCGCAAGGTGCAAAACGCACTCTCATTGGCTCTCGCCGTAAACGCATCGTGATTCTCGTAACGAAAGAAGCACACTGTTTAGGTGATATTCTGATGAAAAATTACGATGGCAGTTTAGATGTAGAAATCGCCGCCGTGGTGGGTAACTACGATAAGTTGCAAGGCCTCACTGAACGTTTTGATATCCCTTACCACTATGTGACGCACGAAGATCTAAGCCGTGAAGAACACGAGCAAAAGATGCTAGAGGTGATCGATCAATACGATGCAGATTACTTGGTGCTAGCGAAATACATGCGCGTTCTCACGCCAACGTTTGTTGAAAAATACCGCCATAAGATCATCAACATTCACCACAGTTTCTTGCCTGCTTTCATCGGTGCTAAGCCTTATCAGCAAGCTTACGACCGTGGCGTAAAAATTATTGGCGCAACAGCCCACTTCGTGACAAACGACCTAGATGAAGGCCCGATCATCAAGCAGGATGTTATTCCAGTCGATCACACATTCAGCGCACAAGATATGGCTCAAGCAGGCCGCGATGTCGAGAAGAATGTTTTGAGTAAAGCTCTGAATAAGGTAATTAACGACCACGTTTTTGTTTATGGGAATAAGACGGTGATCCTGTAATAACTTGTCTCTCTTTACAATTTCACTATGAGTAAACCCGCCTACTCGGCGG
>NZ_JAWOTP010000319.1:0-1022 GCF_033338935.1 Vibrio sp. Vb0598
CACAAGCCGAAGGCCAAGCGTATTTCGTTGGAGATGAAAACATCGGCCATCTTAAAGTTTCATTTTTTGGCCCGTTCTATTCCTCGTACATTGTGTTCGAGCTAGGAGAAAACTATGAGTATGCCTTTGTCTCAGGTTTTAACCATGATTACTTGTGGCTACTTTCTCGGAAACCAAATGTCGATAAGGCGACGGTGGAGCGATTTAAGCGAGTCGCCAAAGAGAAAGGCTTTGTGCTAGATGAGTTGATCCTGGTCGATCAAAAACAGTAAATTGTCCAACTGCTGACCTTACAGTAAGGTTCGATGCTTCATAAAGCTCAGTGGTGTTTGTCCCGTTTGTTTTTTAAAAAACGCAATGAATGCGCTGTCTGATGAAAACTCCAAGCAATGGGCAACATCACTGACTTGCCTCTCCTCACACAACAGCTCTATTGCCTTTAACAATCGCCATTGCTGACGCCAATCTTGATAAGACATGCCTGTTTCGGACTTAAACAGTCTTGTAATTGTCTTACCGCTTGCCCCGATTGTTTTCGATAAATGGTTGAGATCAGGAGCAATGAATCCGTCTTTTGTCATCGCGTTTCGAAATGAAGCCAAACGACGATCCGATGGCAATGGTAAAGTGAGCTCGAATTGCTTTGCTTGATAAAACTCTTCCCAAAATAATATGGTTGTCGCATTCGTTTTGGTTTGTTCTATGTCCCACTCCCACAAAGCCATTTTATTGATCAGTGCTTTTAGGAGATCGTTAACTTCAATCATCACGATGCTTTTCGGGCAAGAAAATTTGTCACAATCGAAATAAACAGAACGATACGCCACAACATTCGTCATTACGGCGCGATGTGGAGTATGAGGTGGGATCCACACTGCTTTGGTTGGCGGCAAAATACAAATGGAATCATTTAGGGCAAACGTCATGCATCCTTGTGGCGCGTAAAGTAACTGACCTTTATGGTGCTGATGCATCCCTGAGTCGTGTCTACCAACATCTGCAGCAATGCCGACCACGTTGGC
>NZ_JAWOTP010000320.1:0-1020 GCF_033338935.1 Vibrio sp. Vb0598
TTGCACGATAGATTGGGTAATCGACAAACCCAACCCTGCACCGACGCTACCTACATGTTGGCGAGATTTATCTGCGCGATAAAACCGGTCGAAAAGGTACGGTAAGTTTTGCTCGGCAATGGTGTCACCTTGATTGCTGACCGATATCGTCACCTGTTCATCAACCTCTTGAACGTCAATCACAATGGTTGAATCAGCATACGCATGACGAATCGCGTTGGAGAGCAAATTGCCCACCGCACGCTCAAACATGTTTTTGTCCATATAGAGCTGACCGTCGCCTGAGCTCACGATTTGCACATCGGCATCTTCGGCCAATATTTCAAAATACGCGACCAAACGGTCGATTTCCTCCTGCACCGCAAACACTTCGTCATGGCGATGAATGAGCTTGTTTTCAGCCTTGGCAATGTAGAGCAAATCGTTGATGGTTTTCGTGATGCGGTTGAGTTCTTCCAACGTTGAGGCAATCGCATCCTGATACTCTTCAGGCGTTCGACACGCACCTAAAATGACCTGATTTTGCGTAGTAATGTTGGTGAGTGGCGTTTTTAACTCATGTGCTATATCAGAAGAAAACTCGCTCAAGCGGCGAAAACCAGTTTGCAACCTATCGAGCATCGCGTTGTGTTTGTTGGCTAACTCGCGCAGTTCTATTGGCAACGAATCGGGGTCGAGACGAATGCCCATTTGCTCTGGTGATATCTGTTGAATGTGCTGATTCAATCCCACAATCGGCTTCAACCCACGTTTTACCATCCAACCGCTCAACGCGGAAGAAATCACAAACGCCAAACCGAGCGCCCAAAACAAAATCCAGTCGAGCTTATCCAAAAACAAAATATGGTGGTTGATACTCATGCCGAGCACCACCTGATACTCCCCAGCTTGAAACGCAAACGCACGAATATTCAGCGAGTCCTCACTCCATTCGATGGCACGCTCGTGATTTAAGACCTGAGGAGAGCTAATGCTGTAGGCTCGGTTCTGAGGAATCGTCAGGCTCGAATTCTGATAGAC
>NZ_JAWOTP010000321.1:0-1020 GCF_033338935.1 Vibrio sp. Vb0598
CACCAATACGCCATGAAGAGCGTGCACAGTCCATTGCAACGTCACCACCGCCGACAACCATCACTCGTTTACCTGCACGTGGAAATTGGCGAGTTTCAGAAATCTCTTTCAAGTATTCAACCGCAGAGAACACGCCATCGTTGTCATGACCCGGTAGAGGGATGATCGAACCGACGTGTGCACCGTGAGCCAAAATCACAGCATCATGTTCGCTACGTAGAGTGTCGAAGCTAATGTCTTTGCCGATCTCAACGCCAAACTGAGTTTTAATACCCAGCATCGCTAGGTAGCTGTATTCGAAATCGATAACATCGCGTGGTAGACGGTATTCAGGGATACCCACACGCATCATGCCGCCGTAAACGTCTAGCTTTTCGTAAATCGTTACTTCGTGGCCTTGACGACGAAGCTCAATAGCCGCTTGTGCGCCAGCAGGGCCTGCACCCACGATCGCGATGTGTTTGTTCGTCATAGGGGCAATGTTGAGATCCCAGTGATCTTGGTTATCCATTTTCTCTGCAACGAAACGTTTGATGCCCGCTACGCTGATTGGTTGACCGAACTCTGTGTTGCGACGACAAGAAGCTTCACAAGGGTGGGCACAAATACGACCAAGAGTTTGAGGAAGGAATAATTTGCTGCGGATCAGATCCAAAGCGCCTTGGAAATTCCCTTCACCAGCCATGCGAACGTACTGTTTTACGTCTGTGTGCATTGGACATGCGGTTTGACATGCCGGATCGGCATCACCCATACAGCCATCGACAATCATTTGCGCGGTGTCGTATAGCTTTTGGCTAAAAATTACATTGTTCATTAACTGCGGTTTCCGTGTTGATTAGCTCTTGCCGTTGATAACGTTCACTTCAGGATTCTTTTGCTCGTAGTGAGCATGGCTGTACTCGATCCATGAGCCGTCGTAGTTGTAGACGCCTTCTGCACCTAATACTTCAGTAAGAATCATGGTGGTGTGGGCAGAGCGAACACCAGACTGGCAGTAAGCGATAACTTTCTTGCCTT
>NZ_JAWOTP010000322.1:0-1020 GCF_033338935.1 Vibrio sp. Vb0598
TGATCATCATCCTGTTTGCTGTCACAATTGCCATTATGATGGGGGGAATGCACGATATTCACGGGAAATTTGAAACCGTCTCTAAATCATCGTTGCCCCTTGTATCGTTATCTAACCAAACCAGTGTGGAACTGCTTTCTGCCGACAAGTCTTTTAAAGATTTTCTGACCACTGAGAATAAACAGCGCATGGAAGAAATGCGTCAGGAGTTTGCGAGATCTCAACAACGTTTTGAATCCACTTTGGCGCAGATCGAATCAGCAAGCCAGATCTACACTTATCTTGCCGAACCTTTTTCTCAACTGAAGACGCTAGGGCAAAGCTACTTTACCGAAGCACTCGAAGCGATGGACAACTATGAAGCAATGTTTTCAGCACAAGAAGAAGTGCAGAAGTCATCGCGCCGCTTTCAAAAACTCAACACTGAACTTTCTGTTGGCCTGAAAGAATACGTTGCAGACCAATCGAGTATTTCAGTGAAGGTTATGGCGAAAAGCTACTTCATCAAACTCAAAGATGCCGCAGTGATCACTTCCGATGCGCTGGCCAGCTCCAATCCTGAGTTTGTTACGCAAGCGGTAACGAAAAACCGTAAAGCAGTAACGCACTTGAACTACGCGTTCCGTGGGTTGGTCACTCAACTTCCTGAGCTAGAAAAAGCTTTTGGCGAATCCGTAGAACAATTTACCCGTGACGTAGGTATGCGTGGTGGTGTGCTAGACCAACACAACAACTACCTCAACGCTCGCGCAGCTCTGTACGACAACATTGCGAACTTAGCTAACAAAGTCGATTCTACGATGGCTATCCTTGAGCAATTCACAACGACAGCAACAGACAAACTAAACGAATCTCTTGATGATGCCGGTGACATTTACTCTGCTGGCGTGACGAAAGCGATTGTGATTGGTGTAGTTGTGGTTTTGTTTGCGGCGGCTATCGGCTATCACATCGCGCAAAGTGTGCGTGAGCCATTAACACGTATTCTCAATGCGCTAGAGAGCCTAACTAAAGGCGATA
>NZ_JAWOTP010000323.1:0-1018 GCF_033338935.1 Vibrio sp. Vb0598
TAACCCACTCAATAGGTCGATCTTAGCGAGAAAATGACATGGATAGATGGTTAGACCAGTTAACTCTTCATTGCAAAAAAGAACGACCGTGCTAAAACTACAGTTATGAAAAAAGGAAAAGTAACGAAAGAGTTCATTCTGCAGCGCGCATTTGAAATTGCCAGTGAAGACGGCTTAGAAAGCCTCACCATTGGCGAACTAGCGAAGCAGTGTGGCATGTCCAAAAGTGGTCTGTTTGCTCACTTTAATTCCAAGTTGAATTTGCAGCTTTCCGTGCTTGAGTACGCAAACCAAGTGTTTGCTGAAAGAGTGATTGAACCTGCACGTGGGCTTGGTGATGGCAATATTGAGCGGAAAATCCGAGGGTTGTTGGATTCTTGGATGACGTGGAACCATTCATTTCAAGGCAGCTGTATGTTCCTTGATGCGTGGAATGATGCCGCAGACAAAAATTGTCCGTTACAAGCGGCATTACGTAAAGCGATTGATACTTGGTTAAGTTATCTAGAAATTCAAATTGCGAAAGGCAAAGAAAACCAAGAGTTTATAAGCGACTTAGATACTCGTCAGGCGACGTTCGATTTATACGGGCAGTACCTGAGCGCGCATGTTTTCTATTCGATCAAAGGTGAGGAAGAGAGCTTACGCCTGTTTTGGCAAGGCATCGACAACTTGCTTGCTCGATGGAGAGGTTAACACCGTCTACGGGTAACGAAGATTCATTTTAAAGAGCGACAGAGTTCGCTCTTTCTTATCAGCATAAAAAGCACGACCGTTCTATTTTTGCTAAGTGTGCTGATAACTAAGGAAAAGATCATGAGTGAGAAAATCTATTTTAATACCTCGCAGCGTTTTAGTGTGAAGCGCAGTCTCGTCAACATCAGTACCCGCTTGCACCACACATTGGCCCCATCGCATGCGAAGAAAACGGCGCGAAAACTGCTGCTTACTCCTGCGCGTACGCAACCAAAAAATGCGGAGCCACAAGGATTAGTTAAAGCAGAAATCCAAGGGCACA
>NZ_JAWOTP010000324.1:0-1017 GCF_033338935.1 Vibrio sp. Vb0598
GCCTTAGCCAAGCAGTATTTGAATTACTGCCTACCAGTAATGTTGTCTGCGCTTGTCGCGTTTTGTTTGAATGGCGCCGAGCGCTGGTTCATCGGTGCAAATGCTTCGTTGGCGACGTTAGGCATTTATGCGATTGCGGTTAAGTTCGCAGTGGGTATGTGTATTTTGGTGCAGCCATTTGGCATGTGGTGGATGCCACGACGCTTTGCATACCTCGAAAATGGTCGAGATAATGAAGCCGTGCGTGTTTCCCATTTAGGGATGATTTATGTTTCTGCGCTCAGCGTGGTTGTAGCGACACTAGCAATGGTCATGATCACGAACTTCTTGCCAGAGACCTACCATGAAGCGGTACTTTACACTCTGTTCTTGCTACCGATTGCGATGCTCAAGGAATGGAGCGAATTGTTAAACATCGCCATTCTTTTCAAACGCAGAACCCGATGGTTGCTTGGTATTAATGTGGTTTCTGCCTTCGTTGCGATTGGGTTGCTGTTTGGTTTGTCTTCTCTCGGTATTTTTGGTGTGTTCATTGCGTTGTACTACGCGCAGCTTTGTAAACTCGGCCTAACTTACGCGGTTGGCCAACAGTGTATGACTCTACCATTCCATTTGAGTTTGATGGTTTTACTGCAAATTATCTCAGGTGTGGCACTGTTCCTGCTTCACTCTTCACAATCGATAGGAATCGCCATCGCAATTTGCATTTTGACATGCAGCCTGCTGGCAGGACTCGCCGTTCGTTACATGAGTAAAGAAGCCCGCAGCGCATTAAGTCAGCAATTCATCCGATGGCGCGGACAAGTAAAGAGATATTCGATATGAGCCCAACCGATGTGAGAACAAAACAATCCATTGCAGCGCTGACGATCACCGTCGTGATTGCGTTGCTTTGGATCGTGATGCCTCACCCCATTTTGATTATGGCAGTGTGCTTTGCACCGTTGGCATTGCTGTTCGTCCTCAATCAAACCTTTTGGCTCGTGACACTGTTCGTTATCTTCTCTTTTTTCCGTA
>NZ_JAWOTP010000325.1:0-1014 GCF_033338935.1 Vibrio sp. Vb0598
GGGGTGATCAACATTATCCGATGTAGAGAAAGGCACTTTCTTGTTTAAGCCGTAAACGGAGCTGGAAGATGCATATATGAAATGCTTGATATGGCTTTTACGACAAGCTTCTAAGACGTTTAAAAATCCACTTAAATTCGATTCAGCGTAACAATGTGGGTTTACAAGTGAATATCTAACACCAGCCTGTGCGGCAAGATGGATAACTCTGTCAAACTTTTCTTTCTCAAATAAACGTTCTATTTCATTTTTATTTGATATATCCATATTAAAGAATCGAAATAATGGATTTTTTATAAAACTTAATCTTGCATACTTTAACTCAACATCATAATAGTCATTGATATTATCAATACCTATAACCTCATATCCTAATGAGTTTAGTTTTCTAATAGTTGCACTACCAATAAAACCTGCCGCACCTGTAACTAAGTACTTCATAAATTAACACCATAAGACGCATACAACAAAAATAGTAGTAATTTATTGATATGTAAAGCTAATTAACTAGCGCTACTTCTTGGTTATATTGAATTTAATGATGCTGTGATTTTGATCTAGATTATTATGAAAAACGAAGAAAAACATCAATATTAATAGTGAAGTTAACCAGCAAGAGTATTTTTATTACGTTATTTATATTTCATATTTATTTAATGAAAACTCAATTATTTCCATTCATAATCTACATTTGATAAAGAATAAAAATACTTACTTCGGTTTTACATTAAGCATAATATCGCCATCCAAGCATTAGATGCTTAGACTTTCTGCTAGCTCACCTCTACCTCAAAGCGTTTGACACTGGTACGAACTGCACAAATTGATCTCCATCAGTCTGTGCTCCACAGGTTAGTGATACTCTACCGCCAAATATAAAGCCCACGTCCTATGGCTCAGCAAAGCCTGTAGATAAGGTCATTAAGTAGCAATGTCGATTAATATTTCAGATCTAACGAATGCACTAACTAAAGTCGAAAACGTTCATAAAGTTCAGTTGGAAAATGTCCATCA
>NZ_JAWOTP010000326.1:0-1013 GCF_033338935.1 Vibrio sp. Vb0598
TGCTTTTGTCAGTGGCGAATTCACTCTGTGAGTCTCTTTAGCTGTACCCGTTGCCTGAAGCTCAGATAACTCGACTCGCTTGCCATTAGAAAAATAGACGCCGTTAAGTTCGTTGTACTCTGCCAATTGCTCATCAAGGTTTGAATATGGGAAAGCACCTTTTTTACCTGGCATCTTATATTGCGAGTAATCAATAGACTTATCATTGATGCTTACTTTCCAGTCCATTGTATCTTGTTCAAACAGCTTGTCTGCCTGACGCTTATCTCTAAAAGATGGCGCATCAATATAAAGCTCACCCGCGCCAGAACTAAAACCAAGAATGTATGGTGCAGAGTAAACTTGAGTGCGCTTGTCACCACGCCCGATAGCTTTGTTTACCTTAATAACCACTTGGTTTGAGCCATCGATGAGAGTATACGGAGTACTCAATTCATCCGTACTAACGCCATTTACAAACAGAACTTGAACACCTTGTGCGGTACTTAAAGTTACTGATACATCAGTTTTATGTGTTGTGTCTGCGTTCGCTGTTGTACCAAACAGACCAAGAAAAAACGCTACAATCCAAGTTTTTAGTCTCATATCCTAATAACCTTAAAAATCGATTAATTACATCAAAAAGTTAAATCTCGCTTACCACTAATCACAGTTTGAGGAAATCATTAATGAAAAGCCAATCATTTCACTACAACTCGCTGTAGATAATTGGTAAGCGCACTCTTGCCTCGAAACTCTATACCCGCTTGTCCTATGTTTAATAGTTACTGAGTGGTCTAGACGCTTTAATATAAAAAAGGCCGCAATAAATGCGACCTTTACTATATCTACTTAAGTTCTGTTATTAGAACGTGTAGTAAACACCAGCAACAACTAGGTCAGCTTCTTTCTTAGAAACGTTTTTCTCGTCGTTTTCGCTTGAAGTGTATTCGATGAACGTTAGAACGTTACCAGTTACAGCGTAGTCAGCACCAAACGTGTAGTAAGACTGGTCGTGGTCGCCTTCGTACTCA
>NZ_JAWOTP010000327.1:0-1012 GCF_033338935.1 Vibrio sp. Vb0598
AAGATGTTGGATAAAGATGGCTTCAACGTTTACGACGGAGGCGTAATCATTGTGAGTCGTTACCCTATCGTCAACGAGGCACAATACGTGTTCCCAGATTGTTCGGGTACCGATTGCTTCGCTGATAAAGGCGTAAACTACGCAGAGATCATCAAAGGTGGTCAGGCCTACCATGTTTTTGCTACACATACCGCGTCTTTCGATACTGATACAGCGCGTGAGTATCGTCAGCGTCAATTTCAACAAATGCGCACTATGGCGCAGTCTCTCAACATTCCGAATAACGAAACGGTCGTTTACAGTGGTGACTTTAATGTAAACAAGCTGAAGTTCCCTGGAGATTACCAGCAGATGATCGCAAACCTAAGTGCGATGGAGCCTCAATACTCTGGCTATACAGCGTCTACGTTCGACCCTCGTATCAATAACTTCGCAGGCGAAGCACTATCTGGTGGCGAAAATGTGGAATACCTCGATTACGTCATGGTGAGCAACGAATATGGCGTGAAATCGTTTAACGACAACCGCGTTGATGTTCCACGTTCAACGGCAGAGGGGTTGTGGAAACATTACAACCTGTCGGATCACTTCCCTGTCAGCGCCGTGATCAAGCCATGAAGCTTAGCTTACTAATCACTGTGTCCGCCGTTTTGGCGGGCATAGTTTGGTTTTCAGTCAATGTCGACGAACGCGATCACTTAACGCAGCTTTCTTCGGAGTTGCAGGATAAATCAATCGCATTGGTTGATAGTGATTCGACGCCACCCCAGCGCCAAAGCAGTACTCAAAAGTCCAAGTCAAAATCAGACAACATGCCCACAGAGATTCAAGATCTTGCAGAGCGACTAAACCGTTCTAAAGGTCGAGCATTGAAAGCAGAAATCGAGACGTTTTGGCACACCTGTATGTCCGAGCTCAATTGCGAATCCAAACTTAATGAACTGGCCACAGATTTGTCTGCAGAGCGTTTTAATTTGTTAGCGAACTACCATCAACTCGATGGCCTTTGGCA
>NZ_JAWOTP010000328.1:0-1012 GCF_033338935.1 Vibrio sp. Vb0598
GCTGTAGAACGCGCAGAACCAACTCAAGAAATGACACTAGTTGATACTCCAAACGCGAAAACAATCGCAGAGTTGGTTGAGCAACACGGTCTACCTATCGAGAAAACCGTTAAAACGCTATTTGTTAAAGCGTCTGACGAAATCGATGCACCAATCATTGCGTTGATCGTTCGTGGTGACCACGAGCTAAACGAAGTGAAAGCAGAAAACCTACCTCAAGTGGCTTCTCCACTAGAGATGGCATCAGAAGAAGAAATTCGTGAACTGATCGGTGCTGGCCCTGGTTCTCTTGGCCCTGTAGGCCTAGAACTGCCATTCATCGTTGACCGCAGCGTAGCAGTCATGAGCGACTTTGGCGCTGGCGCAAACATCGACGGTAAACACTACTTCGGTATTAACTGGGGTCGTGACGTTGAACTGGGTCAAGTAGAAGATCTACGTAACGTAGTAGAAGGCGATCCAAGCCCATGTGGTAAAGGTACGCTAATGCTGAAACGTGGTATCGAAGTTGGTCATATCTTCCAACTTGGTAACGTTTACTCAGAAGCAATGAACTGTAGCGTTCTTGGCCCTGACGGTAAAAATGTAATCCTAGAGATGGGTTGTTACGGCATCGGTGTATCGCGTGTTGTTGCTTCTGCGATTGAACAGAACCACGACAAATACGGCATCATTTGGCCAGACGCAATTGCACCTTTCCAAGTAGCAATCGTGCCAATGAATATGCACAAATCTGAGCGCGTAAAAGAAGCAGCAGAGAAGCTATACGCGGAACTAACTGCTATGGGTATCGAAGTTCTATTTGATGACCGTAAAGAACGTCCAGGTGTGATGTTCTCTGACATCGAGTTGATCGGTATCCCTCACACTATCGTGATTGGCGATCGCAGCATGGATGAAGGTAACTTCGAATACAAAAACCGTCGTACTGGCGAGAAAACTCCAGTAGCGATGGCGGATATTGTTGAGCACGTTAAATCTCAACTTAAATAAACGCCTAAAAGGTTTCGAT
>NZ_JAWOTP010000329.1:0-1011 GCF_033338935.1 Vibrio sp. Vb0598
CAATCCACACCAATTCGCATTGCAACTCGAAAAAGCCCACTTGCACTATGGCAAGCTCATTTTGTTAAAGACGCTCTTCAAGCCGCTCATCCAGGCTTGGAAGTCGAGTTGGTAACCATGGTGACCAAAGGTGACGTGATTTTGGATACACCGCTGGCTAAAGTTGGTGGCAAAGGCTTGTTCGTTAAAGAACTTGAAGTTGCCATGCTTGAAGGCCGCGCCGATCTAGCCGTGCACTCAATGAAAGACGTACCTGTCGACTTCCCTGAAGGCCTTGGCCTCGTGACCATTTGCGAGCGCGAAGACCCTCGCGACGCCTTCGTTTCTAATACCTATAGCAGCATTGATGAACTCCCTCAAGGTGCGGTCGTCGGTACTTGCAGTTTGCGTCGCCAATGCCAACTGAAAGAATACCGCCCAGACATCATTATCAAAGAACTGCGTGGAAACGTGGGGACTCGACTTGGCAAACTGGATGCGGGTGAGTACGACGCTATCATTCTTGCAGCCGCAGGTCTAAAGCGCTTGAAATTGGAAGACCGAATTCGCAGCTTTATCGAACCAGAACAATCACTGCCAGCGGTTGGCCAAGGCGCAGTCGGTATTGAATGCCGCGTAGACGACGAACGCTTACTCAAACTTCTGGAGCCACTCAACCATAAAGACACCGCCGATCGCGTGTTGTGCGAACGTGCCATGAACCTAACTCTTGAAGGTGGCTGTCAGGTGCCAATCGGTAGCTACGCGCTACTTGAAGGTGATGAAATTTGGCTTCGCGCGCTCGTCGGAGAACCAGATGGCAGCGAAATTGTGCGTGGCGAAGTGCGTGGTCACCGTAAAGATGGAGAAGCGCTCGGTATCCAGTTGGCTAACGAGCTACTTGAGAACGGTGCCCGCGACATTCTAACCAAGCTGTACGCAGACCACGATTAATCATGGCAGTGTTGGTCACTCGGCCGGGAGAGCAAGGCAACGCGCTTTGCTCTCTGCTCGAAAGGCACGGCATTTCCG
>NZ_JAWOTP010000330.1:0-1010 GCF_033338935.1 Vibrio sp. Vb0598
GCCAGCCGTTACGCTTGGATACGGTCACTTCCAGTGCTCGAATCAAGCCCTCAAAGCCCTGCTCATCCTTCAACATTCTGGTGTAAGAACCTGATGATTTTCGGAGATCCTTTAACGCATCTCTCTGCATGGCTCTGAGTTCTTTAAGCGATTGATGGTTGTAGTGTGGCGCTGTCAAAGTGACCATAATCACCTGCCCACCGTCCGTGTAATGCTTGGTCATTGCTTCCGCAATCTCCAATCGGCGGCGCTCTTGGATCTTGGCGGTACACACTGGACAAGCCCAGACAGATCCACAGGTGGCAATATTTTTTACGTGTCCGGTTCCGTGCTCCTTCGACCGCATCAACTCCACGTCGGACGATAAAGCCGTCCACATGCAGTTGCACGTCCGATGGATATCGCCGACATGTTTTTTACCACTTTTTTCCAGTTTTTTTCCTGCATCCTGAGCAAGTAGATCAGCCGCAATCCCTTGTAATTTAAAGCGTTGTCGTCTGTTTTCTTGCACTACCTCAAGCCCTAGGGGGGCGGAGGATTTCGCAGTTATCCCGAGGGGCTTGCAGCCCGCAGCGTTCGCTGCTCCTTGCTCGTTAGATCGGCACATGCTCGTCACTTATGAGAAGTGACAAGAGGCTTTGTGAAAGGTTGATTTTTAGGTCAGTTCGATTCATAATTCTTCTTGTCTATTGAACCCCGTGGAGAGCCTGCCAGCTCGTTGATACGGGGTTTTTGCTTTTCTGGGGCTTCCGCCCTCCATTTAGTATGTAATTTACTCATTACTCAGGGTTTTTACAACTGCACTCGCCCACACTTTCGAGCAAGGCTTTGTAAGGGCTTGGCATCACTTCGTTCTTAGCCAAACCCCTGATCCAGTTTTTGGGGTCGGTTGTGTGCATCAAGTATTTTAGCGGTTTCCCAGAGGGAACCCTCCGCGAAAATCCTTGACCCCCACGCCCTTAAAGCTCAATTGTGGCGGTCTGGAACCCAACACCCTGCAATGCGCTCAT
>NZ_JAWOTP010000331.1:0-1009 GCF_033338935.1 Vibrio sp. Vb0598
AACCATTGCCACTCAAACGTACCAAGCACAGCAATAAACCAGCACAGTTGAAACCAAGTGGACGCAATCAACACTCTCATAATTGTTATGGGCGCTGGAAAGTCATGTGAACGGCGCTGATCGTACGAGCAAGAAAACCGCCTTCACAATAACTAAGGTAATAACGCCACATGCGGACAAACCGGTCATCGTACCCAAACCCTCGCACAGCATCCTCTGCGCGGTTAAAACGGCGATGCCACTCATTCAGTGTTTTTGCGTAGTCTAGGCCGATGTCAAACAAATCACGAACCACCAAATCACTGTGCTTAGTGGCCGCTTGTGTCAAAGACGTCACCGACGGCAAGAAACCGCCAGGGAAAATGTATTTCTGAATAAAATCGACATTGTTGCTGTAATAGTCGTAGCGCTGGTCCGCAATCGTAATCGCTTGGATAGCCATCAGGCCGCTAGGCTTTAATAATGACTCGCATTTTTTGATGTAGGAAGCTAAGAACTGTTTCCCCACGGCTTCAATCATCTCGATAGAAACCAATTTATCGTACGTCCCAGTAAGGTTGCGGTAGTCTTCTTTAAGTAAAGTAATTCGATCGGCTAAACCTCGTTGTACGATTTGCTGTCGAGCATATTCATGCTGCTCTTCCGAAATGGTCGTTGTTGTCACTCGGCAACCGTATTGCTCAGCCATGTATATCGCCATCGCCCCCCACCCTGTGCCAATCTCAATCACATGGTCGGTAGATTGAAGATCCAACTGCTGGCACAAGCGTTCCATTTTATTGATTTGAGCTTGCTCTAAGGAGTCGGCACTTGTGTGGTAAAGCGCTGATGAGTACAGCATGTTGGTATCTAAAAAAGCTTCATACAAATCATTGCCTAAATCGTAATGAGCATGGATGTTCTTCCGAGAGTTTTCTTGCGAGTTTCGATTCGTCCAATGGCTAAACTTGTAAAGTAACTTGGTAAGCCAACTACCCTGCTCCTCAAGCTTATCAAGGGCCCGCATATT
>NZ_JAWOTP010000332.1:0-1008 GCF_033338935.1 Vibrio sp. Vb0598
AATCAGCGTAGTCGTATGCGTACAAATATTGCGCATTTTTGGTGTGAAATTGCCATGCTAGACCAAGCTGATGGCAATACGAATAAAGCTATCCAGCATTTCAAAAAAGCACTTTCCGAAGATCCAAAATGTGTTCGAGCAAGTATTTCGCTCGGCCGGATTTACTTGGAGTCAGAAGACTACAAACAAACCATTAAGTATCTAACGGGTGTATTGGAGCAAGATAAAGACTTTGTGAGCGATGTTTTGCCGACAATTGCTGAGTGCTATCACCATCTCGGGCAAGAAGATGAACTGGTCGAGTTTTTACGCGCCTGTATTGATAAAAAGGCAGGGGTGTCAGCGGAGTTGATGCTGGCTCAGTTAGTCGCTCACCATGAAAGCGTCGGCGCTGCCCAAGAATTGCTGACGAAACAGCTACTGAAAAATCCAACCATGAAGGGCTTTTATCGCCTGATTGACTACCACATTGCAGAGGCTGAAGACGGTCGCGCAAAAGACAGTTTATCTACATTACAAGCGATGGTTGGAGAACAATTAAAAGTAAAACCGCACTACCGATGCAGGAAGTGTGGCTTCTCTACTCATTCCCTTTATTGGCATTGTCCTTCCTGTAAAGGGTGGGGGACGATCAAGCCAATCCGCGGATTGGATGGTGAATAGTTTTAATGCAGCTGGCAGAGTTTCTGTCCGCTGCATTTTTTTAACCTTATGTCTAACAAGTAAAAGAACCAAAAATAATTAGGAGATGAAATGATCGACCAAAAAGTTATTGTCGCACTGGATTATGATAACCAAGCTGATGCGCTAGCGTTTGTAGATAGAATTGATCCTGCGTCATGTCGCCTAAAAGTCGGCAAGGAAATGTTTACGCTATTTGGTCCTGATTTCGTACGTGAACTCCACAAACGTGGTTTTTCTGTATTCCTGGATTTGAAATTTCATGATATCCCGAACACCTGTTCAAAAGCGGTACGCGCTGCTGCTGAGTTAGGTGTATGGATGGTG
>NZ_JAWOTP010000333.1:0-1005 GCF_033338935.1 Vibrio sp. Vb0598
GAAATTAAACGTGGCTATGTTGAAGTGCCGAGTAACATCATCAACTTTAACGGCAGCTTAGCGCTGAACGTTGGTGTGTCGTTTGCTCAAGGTGTCAACGTGGTTGAAGTCGGTAAGGCCTTTGATCGTCGCCTTGCCGAGTTGAAGTATCAACAACCGGTTGGTGTCGAAATCTCGGAGATTTACAGCCAACCGAAAGAGGTAGATAAATCGGTCAGCGGTTTTGTGATCAGTTTGGCGCAGGCGGTTGGCATCGTCATTATCGTATTGCTGTTCTTTATGGGGCTACGCTCGGGTCTACTGATAGGCCTGATCTTGCTACTCACGGTTTTAGGTACGTTCATCTTCATGAAATATCTCGCGATTGACTTGCAGCGCATCTCTCTGGGTGCATTGGTTATCGCACGCGGTATGTTGGTGGATAATGCCATCGTGGTGGTGGAAGGGATATTAATCGGTACTCAAAAAGGGCGAACGCGATTACAAGCTGCGACGGATATTGTCACTCAAACCAAAGGGCCGCTATTGGGTGCAACTGTAATTGCGGTAACGGCATTTGCGCCAATTGGTTTGTCTGAGGACTCCACGGGTGAGTACTGTGGCACCTTGTTTACGGTGCTGCTGATTTCCCTCATGCTGAGTTGGTTTACCGCTATTTCTCTAACGCCGTTCTTTGCCGATATTTTCTTTAAGGGACAGAAAATCAAGCAAGGTGAAGGTGAGGAAAACGACCCATATAACGGCATTATTTTTGTGGCATATAAAAAGTTTTTAGAGTTTTGCATGCGTCGCGCGTGGTTAACGGTCGTGGTGTTGATAGTTGGGCTTGGTGCAAGTGTTTATGGGTTTACCTTGGTAAAACAATCGTTTTTCCCATCTTCAACCACGCCAATTTTCCAACTGGATGTGTGGCTACCGGAAGGTACAGATATTCGTGCGACTAACGATAAGCTAAAAGAACTGGAATCTTGGCTTGCTGAGCAAGAGCACGTAGATCACATCACA
>NZ_JAWOTP010000334.1:0-1004 GCF_033338935.1 Vibrio sp. Vb0598
CATCTCCACTAAAATACCGGCTAGTTTTTTATCTTGATAGTAGATGTCGTTTGGCCACTTAAGCTTAACACCTTGGATACCGATACTTTCCAGTGCTTCGACTGTAGCAATACCCACGACCAAACTCAGTCCCATCGCTGCCGCCATACCCGCATCTAAACGCCAGTACATAGACAAATACAGATTGGTGCCAAATGGCGATATCCATTGACGTCCGCGACGACCGCGCCCCTGCGCCTGATATTCAGCGATACAAACTCGCCCTTTATCGGATTCACTGACTTTCTCTAACAAATATTGATTCGTTGAATCGATCACGGAAATCAGTTCTACCGGAGTGCTAATGGCATTTTTCAGACGAGTTTCATCGAGTAATTGAAGAGGATGAGCCAGTTGATAGCCTCGTCCTTGGATACGATAAATATCCACTCCCCAATCATTCAACCCTTTAATATGCTTTGCAATTGCCGCTCTAGAAATGCCCAGTTGTTGTCCAAGCATTTCACCTGAATGAAAACCGCCATCGCTGAGTGTTTTAAGGATATGTAGCTTCACTGAGTGTTCTTTTCTCATTGAGCCGCCTCAATCTTAGCGAGATTAGTTTCACCTTGACGATTCATAAAGCGCACTTCGTGTTCGAGTTCAATTTGGTACTTATCCCACACCGCCCTTTTCACCAGAGAAGCAAGTGCAACCACGTCATCAGCACTGCAGTTGTCGACATTTGTTAATACCAACGCTTGTAAAGGGTTCACCTGAGCACCGTTGACTGAAATACCTTTCAAACCACACTGGTCAATCAGCCAACCGGCTGCCACTTTCATTCCCTCGTTTGCAGGGTAAGCCACCATGTCGCTATGCTTTCGAATGAGTTGATCATAATGATCTTGGCTGATCACAGGGTTTTTAAAGAAACTCCCTGCGTTACCGACTTTAGCTGGGTCTGGCAGTTTCTCCATACGAACTTGGCACACACGTTCAAATATTGCATTTGGACTTAATTC
>NZ_JAWOTP010000335.1:0-1004 GCF_033338935.1 Vibrio sp. Vb0598
TCGGCAGATGCAAAATGAAATGTGCGTTAGCAATGTCTTTCGCACTTGGCTCACCGTAATAGCGCAGAGAGTTGTATAGGAACTCTTGCGTACCTATGGTGTTGACTTGATCAAGTTTGTCGGCGTAAGACTGAATGACATCCTCATAAAGCTTTTGTAACTGAGCATCTTCGATGTGTTCCAAAGGCAATTCGTACAAACGGCGTTTTGACTGATGAGTGTCAAGAGGCGCTTTCTGGTACTGAAAGTTAGGTTCTTGCGAGTACTTATTACTGATGAACCTTTCTCGCTCTTGGGCGTAATTAAGCGGGTTTACGCTGCTAAGAATATCAATATCAGTGACTAACTGAGTGAGGTTTTCATCTATTGCTAATAGCTGGCTAGAAATTGGTTCATTAAACTGAGCCATGTCGTTCAACTCCATGTGAAGGTAAGACCTTTTTCAACAACGCGCAGAGTACCTGTCAGTCATCGAAGACAACTATGGGAGGCAAGAGCCGTTATCCATTGTGTATATGACCGTCTCTGTACTTTTGACTAACGGTGATTGTATTGAAAGAGGTGGAGCCAAATTATCATTGAGTGTTTGGTTTGAACAACAAATATTTCTCAGTCTCAATCGGAGTTACATCAGCTCTTATTTTTGCATCATGGTTACAGATACAAAAAAGGCCCCACAACGTGGAGCCTTAAACAATAAGCGATGGTTGGTATTATCAGGTTGTCAGAGCAAGGATTGCGCCTGGCAGAATGATGAATACAGACATCAGGTAGCCACCCACAACGGCTTTGTTTTTGATAGCAAGCTCTGAAATCATTTCAGCGCCTTTTACTGGGATTTCACGTAAGAACGGAATACCAAAGATAAACAGTGTCGCCAAAATATTAAAGGTTAAGTGTACTAGCGCAATCTGAAGAGCAAACACAGCAAACTCACCAGATACTGCGGTAGCTGCAAGTAGCGCAGTGATACATGTACCGATGTTCGCACCTAGAGTGAATGG
>NZ_JAWOTP010000336.1:0-1004 GCF_033338935.1 Vibrio sp. Vb0598
CGACAAAGCACACATGATGCGCTTCTCCAATTGACCGATTCATTCAACGATATTGAGAACACCATTTACGCGCTAGGTACGCTTGCGGCGATCGCAACAGTGTTCATTGCATACTTGTTGTCTAATTCAATCACAGGGCGTTTGACCGCACTGGATACTTTGGCACAACGCGTGGCGGAAGGCGATTTGACAGCTTCTCCTATCAAAGACGAATCGGGTGATGAGCTTTCTAACTTAGCGACCTCTTTAAATAAAATGCAGGCATCTTTAACGGGGTTGATCGGCTCTATTTCAGTCGTGTCTGAAGAAGTTAAGTCGGTCACGAGTGAGCTGTCTGTTGTTAGCCAAGACATTGTTTCTGGTGCGAGTAGCCAAGCCGACAAAGCGAACCTTATCGCAACGGCAGCAGAAGAGCTGAGTTTGACCATTTCACAAGTGGCGGAACAAGGTGCGTCTACGTTTGAAGAAGCTCGTAAATCAGAAGCCACAGCCGAGCAAGGCCGTACGGTCATTGTTGAAATGGTAGAGAGCATTCAACAGGTATCGAAGCAAATGGCGGACATGTCGGTTCAGATGAATCACCTTGGTGCTCATGGCGAGAAAATTGGCGCAGTGATTAAAGTGATTGAAGACATCGCAGAGCAAACTAACTTGCTTGCGTTAAACGCTGCCATTGAAGCTGCGCGCGCTGGTGAACAAGGCCGTGGTTTTGCCGTCGTAGCGGATGAAGTGAGAACGCTAGCAAGCCGCACTCAAGCTTCAACCGAAGAGATCATCACGATCATCTCTAAACTGCAAAATTGTTCGAAGAGTGCCGTTTCAGCAACAAACAACAGCAGCGATTTGATTCAAGAGTGCGTTGAGCAAGCACAAAAAGCCGGTGCAACCATCGACCAAATCGAAAAAGGCGCAGATAACATTGCTGAAATGAGCATTCAAATTGCGAGTGCTTGCAGCGAGCAAAGCTCGGTAACAGAAGAGCTGCATCGTAACGTGGAACACAT
>NZ_JAWOTP010000337.1:0-1003 GCF_033338935.1 Vibrio sp. Vb0598
TATGTCCATTAATTCTATCGACCATGAAGAGATGACCAACATCGCTCACAAGTGGGAATTACCCGAAGAAGAAGAAACCGTTGTGAAGCCAGAGAAAACAGTGAAATCAGCAGAAGCCAGACGTCGCATTGAGGCACTGCGTGAAATCCGCGAAAGCGGGTTAAGCATTGAAGAAGCAAGAGAACTTGGCTTGATTCACTGATTCTCTCAATTCGGTGTACCACTCCATAGGGTAGCCAACTGGCTGCCCTTTTTATTTGCTAACCCCATCATTTAACCGAAGTTTCTTGCTCGTTTTGTTTGTTCTCCAACCTTATTTTTATTCAGTCTGAAGTCACTTTGCTTGCTTACTATGGTTTGACAAATGGTAGAGGCGTTACTAAAAGATATATCAGTAGTATATGCCTTTTGTTGACTATCCATATCATCTAAGCAGGAGCGCGAATATGGTTGATCAGATCCTTTTCTACGAGCCCGATGAGCCGCACGGCTTCCTCTCCAACTTCTGTCATGCCCCCGTCGAAATATCTTCCCAATCTTGGCCCACCAGCGAACACTACTATCAAGCTCAGAAATTTGTTGATGCCCAACTGCAAACCAAAATTCAGAAAGCCCAATCGCCGGATGAAGCGTTCGCGTTAAGCCGTCAGTACGAGCATCTCGTTCGCAGTGATTGGGACAACATGAAGCTCTCAGTCATGGCGTTCATTGTGCGAGAAAAATTCCTCCAAAACCCGAAACTTGCTCAGAAACTGATGCGCACGGGCAATGCTTGCCTTACTGAGCATTCGCACAAGGACGCATTTTGGGGAGATGGGGGAGACGGTAAAGGTTTGAACCACCTAGGAGAAATTCTGATGAACGTACGCGCAGAGCTGCGACATGTCGAGCCTTACAATTTGGTTAAGTTCATCGACAAAGCTAAGCTGCCAACTCAGTGGGGCACATTCATGATGCACGGCTTCATCGAGACGGCTACAGGGAAGGAGCATCTCGCGCTGGT
>NZ_JAWOTP010000338.1:0-1002 GCF_033338935.1 Vibrio sp. Vb0598
GCATGTTTCAGGTTTTGAGTTTCCTCAACTGGTATTATCGGAAGCTTCTCAGCGATTAGAAATTTGGTCTGGTACCGTATTGCCGCTGGTGGTGATTTGTATCGCTCAGGCATTTACTGCTAAGCAACGTGATGATGCGATTGAAAATGCCGAAGCAGCAAAAGTCGAGAGTGAACAAGTCGCCAAAAAAGCAACAGAAGGCGAACTGCATCTGGCTGAAGTATTGGAACAAGCTAATTTAAATTCGATAGAGCTGAAATCTGTTTCGCAAGCGCTTGATGAGCAATCATCGCAGTTGGATGAGCAAGTCAATGCACTCAACGTGAATAGTGAATCTCAAGCAAGTGCGGCAGAGCAAATGAGCCAACAAGTACATCACATGGCCACAGGGATTGAAGAGTCGAGCAAGTTTGTGGAAGAGCTGCGTGAGAAGAGTGAAGACGTTCATCAACAAGCAGAGAAAAGCTCGGAATTGCTGGAGGATTCTACCCAAGCGATCAGCCAGATCATTACTAGCCATGAAGAAATCATGAAAGTGGCAGACTTGATTACCTCTGTCGCAGAGCAAACCAACTTGCTGGCTTTAAATGCGGCAATCGAAGCGGCGCGAGCAGGAGAGCAGGGCAGAGGTTTTGCTGTGGTTGCCGATGAAGTGCGCATGTTGGCGACAAGAACCACGCAATCGACGACAGAAATCAACGGTATTATTAACGCAATTCAGCGTTCAACTCACACGGTGGTTCAGGAAATTGAACACAGCCAGTCGTTGGCAGAGCAAGGTGCTGAACACATCGATAATGCCGTAACGAGATTGGTTTCAACGACAGAGCAGATCGGTTCTCTAAACGAGCAAATGGCAGAATTGGCCGCTGCTGCCGAGCAGCAATCTCACGCAACGCAATCCATAAATGGGTTAATGGCAGGCATTACGCAGTCGGTCGAAATGGTGGCGAGTAACAGTCAGCATGCTTCTGAGACGTCGTTGCAAGTGAAGCAACAAGT
>NZ_JAWOTP010000339.1:0-1002 GCF_033338935.1 Vibrio sp. Vb0598
AAAAACCTGCATGACAACGGTTTAGAGAACGTTGTCGCAAGCCAAGTACCAACCGCCATGTTGCTTCCTGGCGCGGGTATGATTTTTGGTTTGCTACTGGCCATTTTTGTTAGCTACCGAAAACCTCGTGAGTACAAAGAAACAGAACTGACGGTGGTTCACGAAACCGACCACAGCATTAACAAACAGCACATCCTAGTGGCTGCACTTGGTATTATTGCCGCGCTTGGTGTTCAGCTTTACACCGGCTCAATGATCATCGGTGCTCTCGCTGGTTTTATGGTGTTCACGTTTGGTGGCGTTATCGCGTGGAAGGAAACCCACGACGTATTCACCAAAGGCGTTCACATGATGGCGATGATCGGCTTTATCATGATCGCAGCCGCGGGTTTTGCAGCGGTAATGAAACAAACGGGTGGCGTAGAAACCCTAGTTCAGTCACTGTCTACAAGTATTGGTGACAACAAACCGCTTGCAGCGCTACTTATGCTGGTTGTTGGTCTATTGGTAACCATGGGTATTGGTTCTTCATTCTCGACGATTCCAATTCTTGCAACCATCTACGTTCCGCTTTCTTTGGCGTTTGGTTTCTCACCAATGGCAACGATCGCATTAGTAGGTACAGCTGCAGCGCTAGGTGATGCTGGCTCTCCTGCATCCGACTCAACATTGGGCCCAACTTCTGGCCTAAATGCTGACGGCCAGCACGAACACATTTGGGAAACGGTTGTTCCAACCTTCATCCACTACAATATCCCACTGATCATCTTCGGTTGGATCGCTGCAATGGTGCTTTAGTATCAAGTTTTCGAACTGAAACGACTGATACCTTTGGTAACAAAAAAACCGCTCGATATGAGCGGTTTTTTTAATTCAATCGAAAACGAAGCCACTATTGCGCTGGCATGTTTTCGATAATGCGTTCACGAATCAATTTAAGCGTTGGCTCGGTCGATAGGTAATCCACCTTAATTTGGATATACGCATCGTTGATTTGCAGTA
>NZ_JAWOTP010000340.1:0-1000 GCF_033338935.1 Vibrio sp. Vb0598
AAATTAAAATAAAATATCGTTTGATGAAAATGTGCTCGGAGTGGGCTGGTTTTATGCGTTTTAAATAGGGATACACCATGGTTTAAGCTTTTCTAAGAAAGAAATTACGAGCTTGTTTGCTAAATAAATGCGACGAAAACAAAAAAAGCACGTTTAAAAACGTGCTTTTTAGTGAACAATTGACTTTAAACTAGTGCTTTACGGAGAACTTATTCACCCATCCTTCCAGTTCATTTGCCAAAGAGGCCAAACTTTGGGTGCTCGATTGGCTCTCTGTTACCACTGAATTTAGCTTACTTCCGCTCTCTTCAATCAGATTTATGCGGTGTGCAATGTCATCACTGACTTGCGTTTGCTCAGCTGCTGCCGTCGCAATTTGCTGACTCATTGCTGTGATAGATTCAAGCGCGGTAACGATCTGTTGGAGAGCTTCTGATGCATTCATCGATTCAGTTACTGTGCTTTCACTTGTTTCCGCACAGATTTCCATTGTATGAATGGCATTGCGAGAGCCTTCTTGAAGATTCGAGATCATGTGTTGGATCTCTTTTGTGCTGTCTTGAGTTCGACCTGCAAGATTACGCACCTCATCTGCTACTACAGCAAACCCTCGTCCTTGTTCGCCTGCTCGGGCTGCTTCAATTGCAGCGTTCAAGGCTAATAGGTTGGTTTGTTCCGCAATATCCCCGATTACATCCAGAACTTTCACGATGTTGTTTACATCTTGATCGAGATCGGCAACCGCTTTACTTGCAGTATTCAGCTGAGTCGCAAGACCTTGGATGTTATCTACCGTACTGTGGATCAGTGATTGAGTGTGCTGACTTTGTTTATCTGCTTCATCGGTATTACGTGCTGTGTCGCTAGCAGAGCTTGCCACATGGTTAGCGGAAGAAGCCATTTCTGTCATCGCTGTTGCAATCATTGCGGTCGATTGCTGCTGAGAAACGGTAAGATCGGCGATGGAATTTGAGCGCGACTCTACTGCTGATAGCTCATC
>NZ_JAWOTP010000341.1:0-1000 GCF_033338935.1 Vibrio sp. Vb0598
AAATTCAAGAAATCTACCCAACTGCCGATATAACTTTTGTCATTGGTCCTGATAATTTCTTCAAATTTGCTAAATTTTATAAGGCGGAAGAAATTACGGAACGTTGGACTGTCATGGCGTGCCCAGAAAAAGTTAAAATTAGAAGCACGGATATCCGCAATGCACTCATAGAAGGCAAAGATATCAGCACCTATACGACACCAACTGTCAGTGAACTGTTGCTCAACGAAGGCTTATATAGAGAAACATTATCTGGTAAATAAGAGGTCGGTTTTCATGGTCAGAGTAGCCGTATTTAGTGCATGTGCGCTGCTTGTGGTGACGCAAGCTAACTCCGCATGTAACTATCTTTCTGATCGCTCCGTGGTGTTTGAAGACAACACCATGCCCATCTGTGAAGAAATTTTTGATACTGTTGGTGTGCTTAGTACCGATACCTTAGATTGGTATGCTGCTGAAGCGACAGCAGAAGGACCAACAGAAAACTACTGGGAAGAGTGGGCAATCAAATCGCAAGACATTCCGTTTCTTACTCAAAACGTAGACAAAAACTATTTTGGTCTTGGTATTTGGATGCCAGAAGAGCTACGTGAAGAAGAAAACAAAATGACCACAGAAGAGTGGCTTCGCAGCCATGGTCTCATGTTCAGCATCGGTTTTGGTAATAAAGCTGATGGTGAGCCAAGAATGCGCTTCGACTATCGTTGGCACGAGTATTACGACGCCGACTGGATGATGCAAATTGAAGTGCCATTTTAGTTCATCGTTTTCACCAATCGTTCGATGTGTGTTGTGCTTGGGATTACTTGGGGAAATATGTGACCCTACGTGAGGCAAAGAATAAGAAAAGGGCGTACCGCAAAGTACGCCCTTTTCGATCTTGTGTGAGTCTCGTGTGAGAAAACGCTATACACCGCTGACTTATAGCGCCTCACCAAACACTAAAAAGCAAAGCTGTTCGTATTCTTCTGTGTTGCCAGCAAACAAGTGCTCAACAATT